>CADEEH010000072.1 GCA_902826305.1 uncultured Burkholderiales bacterium | reverse complement strand
AAGGCGGCCGCCGGCTGGCCTTGCTGCAGCAGGTCGAGCACCCATCCCTGTGCGGACGCGTCTCCGGCCATCAGGAACGCGGCCAGTGTGCCGTCCGCATGGAGCCGCATCACCCGACGCTGGCCACCGCGCTCGTCCAGATACCGCAGCACCGCCGGGCCATCGAGATGCAGCACCGCCTCGATGTCGGCCGCGACCTTCAGGTCGGTGCTGTCGCGTGCGCCCCGGAACAACACGCCGATCCGATCGGCGGGCTCGCGGCCGAACGGCACACAGGTCGCGTAGTCGAAGCGCTCGAAACGTCCGCGCAGGCTTTCGCGGACCGCCAGCGCCTGGTCTCGTGGCAACCAGGCCGCCGCAACCACCTGCCACGGCAGCTCGGCGCGTTCGACGCGCACGGCGGCGTGCTTGAGTTCGGGCTGGTGCGATTGCGGACACGCGGCGCCGGTGGTCAACACGTTGACCCCCGGGCCGGCAACATACTCGGATCCCCAGTGCATCGCGATGAATGCCTGCGCCGGGCGCACCGATGCGCTGGCGCGGACCGGCAGCACCATCGCGCCACGGCGCGATCGGATCCGGACCAGGTCACCGTCGTGCCAACGGCGGCGTTGCAGTTCCTGCGGGTGCAGCTCGATCGCCGGTTCGCTGTCGTGGGCGAACAGGCGGCCGAGCGTGCCGGTGCGGCTCATCGAATGCCACTGATCGCGCAGCCGGCCGGTGGTCAGCGAAACCGGATACGTGGCATCACGCGCCTCGGCCGTGCGCCGCCAGGCCGGTGCGACGAAACGCGCGCGACCATCACCGGTGGCGAAGACACCATCGGTGTACAACCGTGCCCGGCCTTCGCTGTCGCCCTGCGCACACGGCCACTGCACCGGCTGCTCGAGCCGCCGGTAGTCGAGACCGGTGATGTCGAGATCCCGTCCCCGCGTGCTGTCGCGGTGTTCGTTCCAGATCGCCTCCGGCCCGTCGTACGGGAACAGCGTCGGTCCACACGACAACAAACGGCGCGACGGCAGGCGACGCTCCAGCCGGCGGGCGACGTCGACCGCGATCCGCCAGTCGTCGCGCGCCTCGCCGGGCGCGGGCACCGCGGCACGGACACGACTGATACGCCGCTCGCTGTTGGTCACCGTCCCGTCCTTCTCGCCCCAGGTGCTCGCCGGCAGCAACAGGTCGGCGAACGGGACGGTGGCGGTGGTGACGTACGCGTCCTGCACGACCACAAATTCGGCGCGCTCGAGGGCACGTCGGACCGTCGTCTGGTTCGGCATCGACTGCGCCGGGTTCGTGCAGACGATCCACAGCGCCCGGACCTGGCCATCGGCCGCGGCCTCGAACAGCTCGACCGCGGTCAGGCCCGGCTTTGCCGGCACGTCGGTCACGCCCCATGCGGCGGCGACCTCGGCGCGATGCGCCGGATCGGCGAGATCACGATGGGCACCGAGCAGGTTCGCCATGCCGCCCACCTCGCGCCCGCCCATCGCGTTCGGCTGGCCGGTCAGCGACAACGGGCCCGCGCCCGGGCGGCCGATCTGCCCGGTCGCCAGGTGCAGGTTGATCAGTGTGCTGTTCTTGTCGGTGCCGCTGGTGCTCTGGTTCAGGCCCTGGCAATACAGCGACAACGTCGGCGTGTGGGCACCGAACCAGCGGGCCGCCTGGACGATGTCGGCGGCATCCAGGCCGCAGATCCGCGCCGCGTGGGTCGGCGTGAATTCGCGGACGCGGTCGCGCAGGTCATCGAAGCCGACGGTGTGTTGACCGACGAACCGTTCGTCGACCAGCCCCTCCCAGATCAGCACGTGCAGCATCGCGTGATGAAGCACGACGTCGGTGCCGGGCAGCAGCGGCAGGTGCAGGTCCGCGGCCTCGGCGGTTTCGGTACGACGCGGGTCGGCGACGATCACCTTCAATTGCGGATTCGCCGCGCGGGCATCCTCGATCCGGCGGAACAGCACCGGATGCGCCCACGCCATGTTCGAGCCGGTGATGAACAGCGTGCGCGCCCGGCTGATGTCCTCGTAACACGCGGGCGGCGCGTCGGCGCCCAGGCTCGCCTTGTACCCGGCGACCGCGCTGCTCATGCACAGCCGTGAGTTGGTGTCGACGTTGTTGGTGCCGATCAGCCCCTTGGCGAGTTTGTTGAAGACGTAGTAGTCCTCGGTCAGCAGCTGGCCCGACAGGTACAGGCCGACCGCGTCGGGGCCGTGTCGCTCGACGATGTCCGCGAGCCGCCCGGCGACTTCGTCGAGCGCCGCGTCCCAGCCGATCGGCTGCAGCGATCCACCGCGCTCGGCGCGGCGCATCGGTCGCGACGCCCGCAGCGGCCGCAGGTGGGGGGCGGCGGTCAGGTGCAGGGTGCTGCCCTTCGTGCACAAGCGGCCGAAGTTGGCCGGATGGTCCGGATCGCCGCGCACGCCGGTGATCGAACCGGCGTCGGACTCGATGATCACGCCGCAGCCGACACCACAGTAGGCGCAGGTGGAGCGTGTCTCGATCATCGCGGCACCGTCAGGCGGCGATCCGCACACACGGACCGGCCTTGGGAGCCGGCAGGTCCAGTGCCTTGGCGGCGAGTTCACCGGCATCCAGCATCACCCGGCCGTCGTCGACCCGACAGCCGAACGACACCGTGCAGCCTTCGTCCGGTGCCTGCGCCCGGCCGTCGGCCAGGCCGATCGCCCAGTTGTGCAGCGGGCAGGCGACGGTCTCGCCGAAGACGATGCCCTGGCTCAGCGGCCCGCCCTTGTGCGGGCATCGATCGAGCAGCGCGAACACCCGGTCGTCGGCGGTGCGGAACAGCGCCACCGCCATCCCCCGTTCGCGCGCCACGCGGCGCGAGCCGAGCCGCGGGATGTCGTCCACGGCGCAGACCACGATCCAGTTCATGCGGTCTCCTTTTCGCCGCTGGCGACCAGCGGCTGGAACTGGCGCGCATCGACCCGCGCCTTGTCGAACTCGAACCACGGGTCCGGTTCGCCGTCGAGGCTGAACTGCAGCCGGTCCCACAACGCGCGCCGACCCTCGGCATCATCGAGGATTCGCGCCTTCACATGGTCCAATCCGACCCGGCCGACGTAGTGCACGGTGCGCTCCAGGTACCAGCCTTCCTCGCGATAGAGCTGCAGGAACGCGCCGCTGTACTCGAGCACCTCGGCGGCCGTCTTCAGCTTGACCAGGAACTGCGCGACCTCGGTCTTGATGCCGCCGTTGCCGGCGACGTAGATCTCCCAGCCCGAATCCACGCCGATCACACCGACATCCTTGATGCCGGCCTCGGCGCAATTGCGCGGGCAGCCGCTGACCGCCAGCTTCACCTTGTGCGGCGCGTACATGCGCCACAAGGCACGCTCCAGGTCCTTGCCCATCCGTGTCGAGTCCTGCGTGCCGAAGCGGCACCACTCGGCACCGACACAGGTCTTCACGGTGCGCAGCGCCTTCGCATACGCATGGCCGCTGGGCATGCCGATGTCCTTCCAGACCGCCGGCAGGTCCTCCTTCTTCACGCCGAGCAGGTCGATGCGCTGCCCGCCGGTCACCTTCACGGTCGGGATCCGGTACTTGTCGACCGCGTCGGCGATGCGGCGCAGCTCGTCGGCGGTTGTCTCGCCGCCCCACATCCGCGGCACGACCGAGTAGGTTCCGTCCTTCTGGATGTTCGCGTGGCTGCGCTCGTTGATGAACCGGCTCTGCGGGTCGTCGACGGCTTCCTTCGGCCAGGTCGAGATCAGGTAGTAGTTGAGCGCCGGCCGGCAGGTCGCGCAACCATTCGGCGTGCGCCACTCGAGTGACCGCATCACCTGTTCGACCGTCAGCAGGTGATGCGCGCGGATCGCGTCGCGCACCGCCTGGTGGCCATGGTCGGTGCAGCCGCAGATCGCCTTCAGCCTGGGCGTGGCGCTGTAGTCGCCACCCGCGGTGAACATCAGGATCTGCTCGACCAGACCGGTGCACGAGCCGCAGCTCCCGCTGGCCTTGGTGTGCCTGCGCACCTCGTCCAGCGTGAACAGGCCCTTGTCCTTGATCGTCTTGCAGATCGTGCCCTTGGTGACCCCGTTGCAGCCGCAGACCTCGTCGGTGTCGGCGAGTGCGGCGGCCTTGTGCTGGCCCTGGTGCCCGACATCGCCGATGTTGCCCGACGAGAAGTGCTGGCCGAACATCAGCTTGTCGCGGATGTCGCCGACGACACGGCCGTCGCGGATCAGCTTGAAGTACCAGCTGCCGTCGGCGGTGTCGCCGTACAGGCAGGCGCCGACCAGCTTGTCGTCGCGGATCACGAGTTTCTTGTAGACGCCGCCGTAGGGATCACTCATCACGATCGACTCGCAGGCTTCGCCGCCCATAAAATCGCCGGCACTGAACAGATCGATGCCGGTGACCTTGAGCTTGGTGCTGACCTGACTGCCGGTGTAGCGGCCGATGCCGAACTGCGCCAGGTGGGTCGCGCAGACCTTCGCCTGTTCGAACAGCGGCGCGACCAGCCCGTACGCGATGCCGCGGTGGGCCGCACATTCCCCGACCGAATAGATGCGCGGATCGGTGACCGTCTGCAGCGTGTCGCTGACGACGATGCCACGATTGCACATCAGCCCGGCGCTCTCGGCGAGCGCGGTGTTCGGACGGATGCCCGCCGCCATCACCACCAGATCGGCCGGGATCTCGCGGCCGTCCTTGAAACGCACCGCCCGCACCCGGCCGTCGGGCCCCTCGAGCAGGGCTTCGGTCTGTGCCCCGATCTCGAAGGTGATGCCGCGCGACTCCAGCGATTGCTGCAACAGCCGGCCCGCGGTCTCGTCGAGCTGCCGCTCCATCAGCCACGGCATGATGTGGACGACGGTCACCGTCATGCCGCGCTGGGTCAGGCCGAAGGCGGCCTCGAGCCCGAGCAGGCCGCCGCCGATCACCACCGCGTGCGCGTATTTCGCGGCCGCCTCGATCATCGCCTCGGTGTCGGCGATGTCGCGGTACGAAATCACACCGTCCAGGTCCTTGCCCGGCACCGGCAGGATGAACGGATTGGAACCGGTCGCGAGCAGCAGCCGGTCGTAGTCGGCCGTGGAGCCGTCGTCGGCGAGCACCCGCCGCCTGACGCGATCAATGCCGACGGCCCTGGTGCCGGTCCGCAGCCGGATGCCGTTCTCCTCGTACCAGCTCAGCGGGTTGAGGACGATCTGCTCGACGGTCTGTTCGCCGGCCAGCACCGGGCTGAGCAGGATCCGGTTGTAGTTCGGATGCGGCTCGGCGCCGAACACGGTGATCTCGTACAGATCGGGAGCGATCCGCACCAGTTCCTCGAGCGTGCGCACGCCCGCCATGCCATTGCCGACCAGCACCAGTTTCATCTTGTTCATCGAACGTCCTCTGCCTTGCGGTCGCGCGTGCCCGATCGGCGCACGCTCAGAAATACCAGCCGACGACCGCGACGACGCGGCCCTGTGTCAGCACCGGGATCGCCGCCAGCGACGTCGCGCCCGCCTCGTCGGCGGCCTGCCCGCAGACGCCGGGCTCGGCGGCGAGCCGCTCGGTCAGGATCGGCACAGCCTGGGCGAGCGCGGCGGCGATCACACCCGTGCCGGCGGCGAGCACCGGCCCCTCGGCGCCACGGGTCAGCGCACCCGCGATCTCGCAGAAACCCTCCATCCTGCGCAGCGAGGCTCCGTCGTCGTCGGGCACCCAGCTCTCGAAACGGCGCACGATCGGCGTGGCCAGCGCCGACAGGAACGCGAGCACGAACTGATCGGGCCCGCGGCTCGCACACGGCAGCGCGAAGCCGCGGTTGATGCCGACCTTGACCGCGCCGTCGGCACGCAGGAAACGCCCGCCGCGGCCGAGATCCGGGAAGAACACCGGCGCGCCGGACTGCCACGCCAGGCCCGGCAGCCCGGTTCCTTTGCGGAACGCGATCCGCCGCGACATGTACTCGAACGCATCACCGGTGGTGCCGTAGTAGCCGTCATCGAGCGTCAGCTCGGGTGACGGCGGCTCGTTGCGCCACACCTCGATCGCACCGGCGTGTGCCTCGTCGTCACCGCAGAAGATGACCAGCACCGCATTGAGCCGGTCACCGTCGAAGATCGGCAGTGCGATGCCGCAGGTGAGACCTTCCGCCTGCGCCGCACGCGTGCGCCGGAAGTACGAGCCCTCGAACCGCTTGAGCACGATCGGACGCCCCTGCTCCCAGGCCTGGCCGGGCAATCCCTCGCCGCGACCGAAACACATCGATCCGGTGGCCGCGCCGAAGCCCGCGGCGCTGCCGTACAGGCCGCCCGCACACTCGAGCAGGGTCTGCGCGGGATCCGGTCGCCAGACCTCGACGACGCGGATGAATGTCCTGGCCGGCACGGGGATGGCATCCGGGGGCGTCGGGGTGATCGTCGGTGTCGTCATGGTCAGACCGCCGCTTCGACATGGCTGTGCCGCGTGTACAGGAAGTCGATCACCTCCTTGCGATACTGGACGTAGTGCCGATCCTCGACCATCTCGACCCGATGGCGCGGCCTCGGCAGATCGACCCGCAGCACCTCGCCGATCGTCGCCGCGGGCCCGTTGGTCATCATCACGATCCGATCCGACAGCAGCACCGCCTCGTCGACATCGTGGGTGACCATCATCACCGTGGCGCCGGTGGTCTCGACGACACGCATCAGCTCGTCCTGCAGCCTGGCGCGGGTCAGCGCGTCGAGTGCGCCGAACGGCTCGTCCATCAGCAGCATCTTCGGCTCCATCGCCAGCGCGCGGGCGATGCCGACACGCTGCTTCATGCCGCCGGAGATCTCGTGCGGACGCTTGGCCACCGCGTGGCTCATCCCGACCAGTTCCAGCGCCGCCAGCGACCGCTCGCGCAGCTTGTCCCTGCCCTCCCTGGCGCCGAAAACCCGCTCGACCGCGAGGCCGACGTTGTCCAGGCAACTGAGCCAGGGCAGCAACGAATGGTTCTGGAACACCATGCCGCGATCCGGTCCCGGCCCCTTGAGCTCGCGACCGTCGATCAGCAGGATGCCGCTGGTCGGCGTGGTCAGGCCGGCGACCAGGTTCAGCAACGTGCTCTTGCCGCAGCCGGAGTGCCCGATCAGCGAGACGAACTCGCCGCGGCCGACGTCGAGTGTGATGTCGCGCAGCGCGACGAATTCACCACGACGGGTGGGGAACGTCATCCCCACGTCCTGGATCTGCAGCATCGGCTTGGATGGCGTCGTCATCGGGGTCTCCTCAGCGGTATTCGAAGCGTCGTGCCAGCGCCATCAGCAGCCACTCGAGCAGCAGGCCGACGAAACCGATGACGAAGATGGCGACGATGATGTGGGCCACGTTCAGGTTGTTCCACTCGTCCCAGACCCAGAATCCGATGCCGACGCCACCGGTCAGCATCTCGGCGGCGACGATCACCAGCCACGCGGTACCCACCGACAGGCGCACGCCGGTCAGCAGATACGGCATCACCGAGGGCAGCAGGATCTTCGTCGTGATCTTCCATTCGCTCAGGTTGAGCACCCGCGCGACGTTCAGATAGTCCTCGGGCACCCGTTGCACACCGACCGCGGTGTTGATCAGCATCGGCCAGATCGAACAGATGAAGATCGTCCAGATCGCCGCCGGGTTGGCCGACTTGAACACCAGCAGCCCGATCGGCAGCCAGGCCAGCGGCGACACCGGCTTGAGCAGGCTGATCAGCGGCGAGACCATCCGGTCGAACAGCTTCACGCGCCCGATCAGGAAACCCAACGGGATGCCGACGACCGCCGCCAGGCCGAAGCCGAGCGCGACCCGTTCCAGCGAGTTCAGGATGTTCCATCCGATGCCCTGGTCGTTCGGACCGTTGCGGTAGAACGGATCGGCGAACAGCTTCCACGCGGCATCGAAAGTCGCCTTGGGCGTCGGAAACTGGGTGCTGGACTTCGTCGCCAGCGCCCAGATCGCGACCAGCAGGCCCATGCCGATGATCGGCGGCACCACACGGCCGGCCAGGCCGCGCCAGTCGAACGGGTCGCGGGTCGGCGCGGCCGGTGCTTTCGCGCGCGCCGGCCGGGCCGCGGCGTCGACGCGTGGGGCCACGCGGACCGCGGGATGCGCGTCGCGCGCATCGGCCGCGGGCCGGGCATCACCGCGCGGATCGATGACGGTCGTCGTCATGGGGTGTTCCTCCTTGCGTCAGGCGGGGTTGGCGGCGCGGACCTTGAAGGCATCGGCGTACTTCGCCGGATCCTTGCCGTCCCAGGTCACGCCGTCGATCAGCTTGCTGGTGCGCATGTCTCCCTTGGGCACGTTGATCTTCAGTTGCCCGGCGGCCTCGCGGTAGAGCGCGGTCTGGTTGATCTCCTTGGCCACGCGCAGGTAGTCCGGGTGCTCCTTGAGCAGGTCCCAGCGCTTGTGCTGCGTCAGGAACCACATGCCGTCGGACAGGTACGGATAGGTCACCGCGCCGTCGTTGAAGAACTTCATGTGGTTCGGGTCGTCCCAGGTCTTGCCGAGCCCGTTCTGGTAGCGGCCGAGGATGCGCTGGTTGATGACGTCGACCGACGTGTTGACGTAGGCCTTGTCGGCGATCACCTCGGCCATCCTGGTCTTGTTCTGCAGGCCGGAATCGATCCACCGACCGGCCTCGAGGATCGCCATCACCGCGGCGCGGGCGGTGTTGGGGTTCTTCTTCACGAACTCGCCGGTGCTGCCGAGCACCTTCTCGGGATGGTCGGTCCACACGTCCTGGGTGGTGACCGCGGTGATGCCGATGCCATCGGCGATCGCACGGTGATTCCAGGGTTCGCCGACGCAGTAGCCATCCATGTTGCCCACCCGCATGTTGGCCACCATCTGCGGCGGCGGCACGGTGATCACCTTGGCGTCCTTCATCGGATTGATGCCCGAGGCGGCCAGCCAGTAGTAGAGCCACATCGCGTGGGTGCCGGTCGGAAAGGTCTGCGCGAACGTGTATTCACGTCTGTCGCTGGCCATCAGCTTCGCCAGGCTCGGGCCGTCGACGGCACCCTTGTCGGCGAGTTTCTTCGACAGCGTGATCGCCTGGCCGTTGTTGTTCAGCGTCATCAGCACGGCCATGTCCTTCTTGGGACCGCCGATGCCCAGGTGCACGCCGTACACGAGCCCGTACAACACGTGGGCCATGTCGAGTTCGCCGTTGACCAGCTTGTCGCGCACGGCGGCCCAGCTCGCCTCCTTGGTCGCGGTGATCTTGATGCCGTATTTCTCGTCGAACTTCATCACCGAGGCCATGACCACCGACGCGCAGTCGGTCAGCGGAATGAAGCCGATGCGCACTTCCTTCTTCTCCGGTGCGTCCGATCCGGCGGCCCAGACCGCCGGACTGACGCCGGCACCGGCCGCCAGCGAGGCGGCTGCCGAACCCTTGATGAAACTGCGTCGCTCCTTGCTCACGAGACCCCCAGACTGGACCATCGACCACTCCTTGAACGCAAAAAGAAAAAGGCGTCGCGACCACGACAACCCGTGCGGGGATGTCGCGAGTCGGACGCCTTTGCCCGAATCCTGATGCACCAGACACGCCGTTGCGCCTGCTGCGTGGCAAACCCGATGCAGGTTGCGTGCCAGCCCGAAAATGCCGCTTCCGCGCCTCGAATCGCCGTCGTCGGCGCGGTTGTGCACCAACCGCAGTGCGTGCGCTGATCCGCGGTGGTGCGATGCGGCGAACAATGGGGCGCGCCGCGTGAGGGCCGGTCAATCCGGCGGGCGCAGCAGATCGCGTGCGGCGATCACCCGTGCGGCGACCTGGGCCAGACGTTCGCCGCGGTCCATCGCCAGCTTGCGCAGATGCTGGAACGCCTGTTCCTCGGTCAGCCCGAGTTCACTCACCAGCACACCTTTCGCACGTTCGACGACCTTGCGCTCCGAGAGCTGGGTCTGGGCGCTCTCGAGTTGCCCGCGCAGCACCCGCTCCTGTTCGAAACGGGCGATCGCCACCTGCAGCACCGGCAGCAGCCGCTGCGGCTGCAACCCCGCGATCACGTAGGCACTGACGCCGGCCCTGATCGCCTGCTGCATCGGCGCGAGTGCCGGGTCCTCGCTGAAGACCACCACCGGCCGCGGGCTAGTCGCGTGGACGGCGCTCAGGTGCTCGAGTGTGTCGCGCGACGGCGAATCGCTGTCGACGATGACCACGTCCGGCGCCAGGTTCTTGACGCAGTCATGGATCATCAGCGGCGAGGACTCCAGCACACCGACGACCTGGTGGCCGAGCCGGGCGAGTTCGTCGCGGATCAGTGCGACGCGATGTGCACCGTCGTCGATCAGCAGCACGCGCAGCGGCGAGGCGCCGGCGTCTTCCATCGGGGCGGATTCACGGTCATGACGGATTGCCACCACCCCGGTGTGCAACTTCCGTGCCGAGCGCTGCTGCCGTCGATTACACCTCAGCGACCGCGACCTTCCGTCAACGCTCTCAGTTCGGTCAGCAGTTCCCCCCACCACAGGCCCATGCGCCGGATGAACACGACGACCTCGTCGCCATGGCGCACCGGATGGTCCGGGCGCAGCGATGCCCAGCCCTCATGCGTCAACGTGACCAGCGTCGCGCCGCCCGGGTCCGGTGCGAAGCGGACCTCGACTTCGGTGCGCTCCGCCGGCGCGAACGTCACCGACCGCCATTCGAACACCAGCCGCGACGGAGGCTCCCAGGCGAGAACCCGTCCGGTATCGACGACCCGGGTCGTGCCGGTGTCGTCCTCGAACGATTCGAACAGCCGGCCGCCGATCTCGGGCTCGATCCGGATGAAGCCGCGGCGCGTGCCGGCCACGCGGTACTTCAGGCCCCGGCGCCACCAGCGGTCGATGTCCTCGGTGAACACGCGGAAGGCGACCTCACACGGCGCCTCGACCCGGACGACCACCCGGACACGATCACCCGGGAGCGGTGTGCCGATGGTCACCGACGAGCCGCCTTCGCAGCCTGCTCCGCATGGACCTTGAACGAGGCAAGTTGCTCGCCCCAGAAGACACCGACCTCATCGAGCCAGCGGGACAGGTCGTCGAACGGCTCGGGACGCAGGCGGATCGGTCGCGCCCGGGCGTCGGCGTGCAGGACCCCCTGCTCGATGACACCGGCCGCCTTCAGCTGGCGCAGGTGGCGGCTGAGCGCCGGCCGGCTGATGCCGAGGCTGTCCGCGAGTTCACTGGGCAGCGATGGTCCGTGCCCGAGCCGCTCGACGATCGCGCGCCGGTTCGGTTCGGCGAGCGCCGCCAGCGTCCGGTCGAGATCAGCGGGCATCACCGCCGGGATTGCGGACCCGTTGCATGAACCACCAGTGGTGTCCTTCCGGGTCCTCGGCGCGATAACTCCGGTCCGCCCAGTACTCCTCGCCGTAGTCGACCGTGGTCGGCTCGTCGACGATCCGCGCACCGGCCTCGCGCGCCTGGGCGCAGTGTGCGTCGGCATCGTCGACGCAGACGCACAGGGCCTGGGTGATCGCACCACCCACCGCTCGCGGGCTCGCCGACGGCATCGGGTTTCGCTGTTCCTGGCGCTTGCGGCTGTCCGAGACCATGACCAGGCCGTCGCCGAAGACGAGTTCCGAGTATTCGATCCGGCCCCCCTCGCCTTCGATCCGCAGGCGGACGACGAACCCGAACGCACGGGCCAGCCAATCGATCGCGGCGGCGGGATCCTCGTAGAAGACCGCCGACGAGATCCGCGGCCAGTCGGGGGGTGGTGGCCGGGTCGTGTGGGTGGCCATCATCGTGTCCTGATAATAGTTAACAAGCTAGTTAACTATAAACGTCCGGAGCAATCACGTCAACGTCGGTCCCCGTCAACGTCGACCCGCATCCGCCTTCCGGGCTTCGGCGCCCGCCCGCTCGGCGAGCAGCGCCTTCTCCTGCAGATTACGTGCCATCGCGGCCGCGCGCTCGAACTCGGCCCGTGCCTCGTCGTGCCGGCCCAGCCGGGACAGCAGGTCGCCACGCACACTCGGCAGCCAGTGGTACCCGCGCATCTGCGGGTTGTCGGCCAGTCGCTCGACGATGCCCAGCGCCTCGTCGACGCCGCCGGCCATGCTGACGGCCACCGCTCGATTGAGTTCGACCACCGGCGACGGCGACACCCGCGCCAGGTCGTCGTACAGGCCGGCGATCCGCGGCCAGTCGGTTTCACCGGCCGACGAGGCGCGTGCGTGACACGCCGCGATCGCCGCCTGCAACGTGTAGGGTCCGCGCTGTCCACGCAACGCCTCGGCGCGTTCGAGTGCCGCCAGGCCGCGTCGGATCAGCAGGCGATCCCAGCGGCCGCGATCCTGTTCCGCGAGCAGGATCGGCCGGCCGGTGGCATCGACGCGCGCGGCCGCTCGCGAACCCTGCAGTTCCATCAGTGCCGACAACCCGTGCACTTCGGGCTCATCGGGTGCGAGTTGCGACAGGATCCGGCCCAGCCGGGTCGCCTCGTTGGCGAGTTCCGGTCGCATCCAGTGTTCACCGCGGGTCGCGGTATAGCCCTCGTTGAAGATCAGGTAGACCACTTCGAGCACGGCGGCCAGGCGCTCGGCCAGCGCTTCACCACTGGGCAGGTCGAAGCCGACGTTGGCCTGCGACAGCGTCCGTTTCGCGCGGACGATCCGCTGCGCGATCGTCGGCTCCGGCACCAGGTAGGCGCGTGCGATCTCCTCGGTGGTCAGGCCGACCACCAGCCTGAGCGTCAGCGCGGTACGCGCCGCCACCGGCAGCACCGGGTGGCAGGCGGTGAATACCAGCCGCAACAGGTCGTCACCGATCCGGTCGGCGCGGGCCGCATCGAGCGCATCGACGAAGTCGGGCACGACCAGCGCCTCGCGGGCCTCGAGGTCGCGACCGATCTCCGCGTGTTTGGTCGCCAGCGTCTTCTCGCGACGAAGATGATCGAGCGCACGATTCTTCGCGGTCGCCATCAGCCAGGCTCCCGGATTGTCGGGAATCGTGTCGCGCGGCCAGTGTTCGAGCGCCGACACCAGCGCGTCCTGGGCCAGTTCCTCGGCCAGCGCCAGATCGCGGACCATCCTGGCCACGCCCGCGATGATCCGCGCGCCTTCGATACGCCAGATCGCCGAGACGGTCCGTCGGGTCGCATCGTCGTCGTGGTCATCCCCGTTCGCCGGCCGCTCGGTCGCCCGCGGAGGTTGTCCGGCCGCGTGCGTGTCGGATCGACGGGTGGCCCGTGTCACCGGCCCGCCGCGCCCGGCCGTTGCGACCGATCGACCGCCTCGACGGGCGGCGCGAGTTCGTCGGATTCGAGCAGCGGACGGACTTCGATCTCGGCTACCCCGTCGCCGGCCGGATTCGGGATCCGGCGTGCCCACTCCATCGCCTCGTCCCGCGACCGGACCTGGATCAGCGTGTAGCCGGCGAGCAACCCGGTGTCGTCGAACGGCCCTGCGGTCACCGTCCGTTCGTTGCCGTCGTAACGGACACGCCAGCCCTGCGCACTCGGCAGCAGGCCGGCGGCATCGAGCAACACGCCGGCGCGGGCGAGTTCCTGATGGAATGCGGCCATCGCGTCGATCCGCGCCCGCGACGGCTGTTCACCAGGCTGCGACCGTTCGCCCGTCTTGACCAGGATAAGGAACCGCATCGTCACTCCTCCCGACGGCCGCCTGCCCGTCCGGCATTCGAAGGCCATCATGCAGCGACGAAGCAGACCCGACGTTCTCGACACGCGATTCGACGGTTGACCGCGGCGCGCCGCGGGCAGGCCGCCCGCGGACCGATCACTCGAAACAGGGGGCGACCCGTCGGACCTCGATCGTGCACCACCGTGCCGCCGGACACTCGGCCGCGATCGCCAGCGCCTGTTCCCGGCTCTCGCAGTCGAGCAGGAAGAATCCGCCGATCATCTCCTTGGCTTCGGCGAACGGCCCGTCGAACACCGCCGCCTTGCCGTCGCGCAGCGTCACCCGCGCGGCCTCCCGATGTGAACTCAGCGACTGCACGCCGGCCAGCAACCCGCGCGAACCCAGCGATTCCGCGAACTCGGTCATCTGGCGATAGACTTCACGGCCTTCGGACTCCGTGCGTGTCGCGCGTTGCCCGGGATCTTCGACGATCAGCAGTGCATAGGACATGGCGGCTTCCAGTGAATGATCGGCCCCGACACGAGGGCCGGGGCCGACTTCGGGTGATTCGTGCACCGGCGAACCCGTCGGACCGCCGGATGCGGTCATCCCTCCAGCAGACTGCGCAGCATCCAGGCGGTCTTCTCGTGCACCTCGAGCCGCTGCGTCAGCAGATCCGCCGTCGGCTGGTCGTCGGCCTCCTCGACGACCGGGAACATCCTGCGCGCGGTGCGGGCGGTGGCTTCCTGCGCGTCGACCAGGTTGCGGACCATGTCCATCGCCTTCGGCACCCCCTCGACCTCCTTGATCGATGCCAGCTTGACGAATTCGCGGTAGGTGCCGGGTGCCGGATGGCCGAGTGCGCGGATCCGCTCGGCGATCAGGTCGAGCGCGGTCCACTGCTCGGAGTACTGGTCCATGAACATCTGGTGCAGGCTGTTGAAGTGCGGCCCGGTCACGTTCCAGTGGAAATTGTGTGTCATCAGGTACAACGTGTAGCTGTCGGCCAGCAGCGCCGACAGGCCTTGCACGATCTTCTTGCGCTGTGCGTCATCGATGCCGATGTCGATCGATGGGGTCTTCGATTTCTTGGATGCCACGTTCGAGTCCTCCGGATGAAGCGGTCCCCGGGCGGGTCGGCCGGCGTCGGCCGCCTCCTTCGGATCACCACACCTTCATTCTCGCAGTTCCCCGTGGGTGTTGCATCAGTGCCCGATATCAACGATGGGCACACGACTCGTCATGACGGCCCAGTCCTTTCGGAGCAAACTGTCACGCCTGACCGGTCGAAGCGGCCGGGTCAGGCCCGCGAAGCGACCGAAAAACAATGGCTTCGCGATCCGACACGAGGAGACCGTCGATGGACGTGACCGAGTCCGCGCGCACCCACGCCGACCGGATCGCCCAGATCGCCGAATCGATCGCCGCCCGCCTGCCGGGCGACCAGGGCACCCAGGCCGCCGAGTTCGCGCGACAGTACTACGCGCTGGTGGCCCCCGAGGATCTCGCCGAACGTTCGATGGCCGACCTGTACGGTGCGGTGCTGTCGCATTGGCACTTCGCGCGGACGTTCGCGGGCGGGGCACCGAAGCTGCGGGTCTACAACCCGCGCGCCGACGAACACGGCTGGCAGTCGACCCACACGGTGATCGAGATCGTCAACGACGACATGCCGTTCCTCGTCGATTCGATCGCGATGGAGGTCAATCGCCAGGGCCTGACGATGCACCTGATCGTGCATCCGGTGATGAAGATCCGCCGCGACGAGGCACATCGGATCACCGGACTGGCGGTGCGCCGCGACGAGCCGCAGGGGCACTTCGAGTCGCTGATCCATGTCGAGGTGGACCGTCGCACCGACCCGGCGCGCCTGGCCGCGCTCGAGGAGGGCCTGTCGCGCATCCTCGCCCACGTGCGTGCATCAGTCGACGACTGGAAGCCGATGCGGCAGACGGTGCTCGACACGGTTGCCGGCTTCGAGGCGCATCCGCCGCCGCCGGAGTCGGGCGATGTGGCCGAGGACCTGGCGTTCCTGCGCTGGCTCGCGGAACACAACTTCACCCTGCTCGGGCTGCGCGACTACGACCTGGTCGAGGATGCGAAAGACGGCGAGACGCTGCGCATCGTGCCCGGGTCGGGCCTGGGCATCCTGCGCGCCGGCACCGACGGCGCGGCACCGACCCTGTCGGCCTCGTTCGCCGCGCTGCCGCCGGAGATCCGGGCCCGCGCTCGCGAGCCGAGGCTGCTGCTGCTGACCAAGTCCACGACCCGCGCCACCGTGCATCGGCCGGGCTACCTGGACTACGTCGGCATCCGTCGCTTCGGCGCCGACGGCAAGGTCATCGGCGAGCGCCGCATCGTCGGCCTGTACACGTCGAGCGCCTATTCCGCCAGCCCGACGCAGATCCCGATCCTGCGCCGCAAGGTGGCCGCGGTCACCGAGCGTGCCGGCTACCTGCCGAACAGCCACGCGGCCAAGGCGCTGGCGACGATACTGGCGCAGTATCCGCGCGACGAACTGTTCCAGATCACCGTCGATGAACTGCTCGAGACCGCGATCGGCATCCAGCGCCTGGGCGAGCGGCAGCGCACACGGCTGTTCGTGCGCCACGACGCGTACGGCCGATTCGTCTCGTGCCTGATCTACGTGCCGCGCGAGAACTACAACACCGACCTGCGGGCGCGGATACAGACCCACCTGACCGCGATCTTCGACGGCACCTCGTCGGAGTTCTCGGTCCAGTTCTCCGATTCGCCGCTGGCCAGGCTGTGGGTCGTCGTGCGCACCCGCACCGGCATGTCGCCCAAGGTCGACGTGCGCGCACTCGAGCAGCGCCTGGTGCAGATCTCGCGCCGCTGGGCCGACGAACTGCGCGACGCCTTGCTCGAAAGCTTCGGCGAGGAGCGGGGCAACGCACTCTACGATCGTTACGCCGAGGGTTTCGGCCCCGGCTACCGCGACGAACATCCGTCGCGGATCGCGGTGCGCGACATCGAGCACATCGAGACACTCGACACCCCGGACGCACTGGCGATGAGCCTGTATCGTCCGCTCGAATCGCCGCCGGGCCGCATGCGCTTCAAGCTGTTCCGTGCCGGCGAACTCGCGCCGCTGTCGCACAGCCTGCCGATGCTCGAACACATGGGCGTGGTGGTGCTCGAGGAGCGCCCGTTCGAGCTCAGGCGCAGCGACGGTGCGGCGATCTGGATCGACGATTTCGGGGTCGCGGTGCCTGGTGCCGAGGAGATCGACATCGAGCGGCTGCGGGCGCCGTTCCAGGAGGCGTTCCTGCGCACCTGGCAGGGCCACAACGAGAACGACGACTTCAACCGGCTCGTGATGCGGGCCGGGCTCGACTGGCGCGAGGTGACGATCCTGCGCGCCTATGCGCGCTACATGCGACAGGCGGCGTCGGCTTTCAGCCAGACCTACATCGAACAGGCCCTGGCCGCGCATCCGAAGATCGCCGCGGAACTGGTGCTGCTGTTCAAGGCGCGGTTCGATCCCGCCGCCAGGGGCGATCGCGCGCAGGCGCAGGCCCGACGCGCGGCCTCGATAGGCGCCGCGCTGGAACAGGTGTCGAACCTGGACGAGGATCGCATCCTGCGCCAGTACCTGGCGCTGATCCAGGCGACGCTGCGCACGAACTTCTTCCAGCGCGATGCGGCCGGCGGACCGAAGCCGGTGCTGTCGTTCAAGTTCGATCCGGGACAGATTCCCGGCCTGCCGGAACCGAAGCCGCTGTTCGAGATCTTCGTCTATTCGCCGCGGGTCGAGGGCGTGCACCTGCGCTTCGGCCGGGTCGCGCGCGGCGGGCTGCGCTGGTCGGACCGGATGGAGGACTACCGGACCGAGGTACTCGGCCTGGTCAAGGCGCAGCAGGTGAAGAACGCGGTCATCGTTCCGGTGGGCTCCAAGGGCGGATTCGTACTGAAGCGACCGCCGCCGGCTTCGGACCGCGAGGCGCTGCTCAAGGAAGGGGTCGCCTGTTACCAGTCGTACCTGCGCGGCATGCTCGACCTGACCGACAACCTGGTGCAGGGTGCGATCGTGCCGCCGCCGGACCTGGTGCGCCACGACGGCGACGACGCGTACCTGGTGGTCGCCGCCGACAAGGGCACGGCGACCTTTTCCGACATCGCCAACGGCATTTCCGCCGAATACGGCTTCTGGCTCGGTGACGCGTTCGCATCCGGCGGCTCGGCCGGCTACGACCACAAGAAGATGGGCATCACCGCACGCGGCGCCTGGGAGAGTGTCAAGCGGCACTTCCGCAGCCTCGGCCTGGACACGCAGTCGCAGCCGTTCACGGTGATCGGCGTCGGTGACATGAGCGGCGACGTGTTCGGCAACGGCATGCTGTTGTCGCCGCACATCCGGCTGGTCGCCGCTTTCGACCACCGGCACATCTTCATCGATCCGCAGCCCGATCCGGCCGCGAGTTTCGCCGAGCGTCAGCGCCTGTTCGCATTGCCTCGGTCGTCATGGACCGACTACGACAAGTCGCTGATCTCGCCCGGTGGCGGCGTCTGGCCGCGCGGCGCGAAATCGATCCCGCTGTCGGTCGAGGCACGCGCCGCGCTCGGCATCGACGCCGAGAAGTCGACGCCGGCCGAACTGATGCACGCGATCCTGATGGCGCCGGTGGACCTGTTCTACAACGGCGGCATCGGCACCTACGTGAAGGCGAGCGCCGAGTCACACGCCGAGTGCGGCGACCGGGCCAACGATGCGATCCGGATCAACGGCTCGGAGCTGCGCTGCCGGGTCGTCGCCGAAGGCGGCAACCTGGGTTGCACCCAGCGCGGCCGCATCGAGTTCGCGCTGCGCGGCGGGCTGATCTGCACCGACGCGATCGACAATTCGGCCGGGGTCGACTGCTCGGACCACGAGGTGAACATCAAGATCCTGCTCAATGCGGTGGTCACCGACGGCGAACTGACGATGCGCCAGCGCGACAAGCTGCTGGCGGACATGACCGACGAGGTCGGCCGGCTGGTGCTGCGCGACAACTACTTCCAGAACCAGGTGCTCGCGGTCAACCACGCGCGCGCACACGACATGCTGGACGAACACGCGAGGCTGATGCGGCACCTGTCGTCGTCCGGTCGCCTGAACCGGCGCATCGAGTTCCTGCCCGCCGACGACGTGATCAACGAGCGCCGGCAGGCGAAGACGGGTTTCACGACCCCCGAACTCGCGGTGCTGCTCGCGTACGCGAAGATGGAGCTCTTCGACCACCTGCTGGAGTCCGACGTGCCGGGTGATCCGTACATCGCGACGGCACTCGAGCGCTACTTTCCGGAGGTGCTGCCGCAACGCTACCCGGCCCAGATCCAGCGTCATCCGCTGCGCCGCGAGATCATCGCGACCCATGTCGCCAACAGCATGGTCAACCGGGTCGGCCCGAGCTTCGTGCATCGGCTGCAGGAGGAGACCGGCGCGGCACCGCCGGACATCGTCCGCGCCTACATCGGGCTGCGCGACATGTTCGACCTGGTCAGCCTGTGGAGCGCCAACGAGGCGCTCGACAACCGGGTCGCGGTGTCGACGCAGAACGAGATCGTGCTGGCCACGGTGCGCCTGCTGGCCCGCGGCGCCGTCTGGTTGCTGGACCATCCGCTGGCACTGCGTTCACTGGCCGCCACACACGAACGCTTCGCCCCCGGCGTCGCACGGGTCGGCACCGGCATGGAGGCCTGGCTCGCGCCCGGCGAGCTGGCGGTGATGCAGGAGGAATCGGCGCGGCTCGCCGGACTCGGCGTGCCGAAGGAACTGGCCGACCGGGTCGCGCGGCTCGATGCACAACTGTCCGCCCTGGACATCGTCGAGATCTGCAGCGAGACCGGCGCCGATGTCGACACGGTGGCCGCCGTCTACTTCGGCGTCGGCGGCAGGCTGGAGTTCGGCTGGTTGTCGCAGCAGGTCGCCCGACTGCCGGCGGGCTCACACTGGCAGGGCCGGGCGAGGGTCGCGATGCGCGACGACGTCTCGGCGCTGGCGCGTGCGCTCGCCCGATCCGCGCTCGGCGGCAACGGCAACGCGGCGGTCAGCGCGCAGACACGGATCGAGGCCTGGGAGGCGCAGCGTGAGCCGCGCCTGGCCCGATGCCGGCAACTGCTCGCCGACCTGAAGCCGGTCGGGCATCCGGACATGGCGATGCTGTCGGTGCTCCTGCGCGAACTACGCGGCCTTGTCTAGACCCGTCTCAAGACTACTGCGCAACTCGGGCCTGCTCGCTACGTCTTGAGACGGGTTCCAGGTCCGATACGGAACGACTGCGCGTCCCGTCTTGTGTGTTCCGGTGCCAAGCGAACTCGCGCCGGGCCCGCCGATCGACGGGGGCCCGGCGCGGGCTCACCTGATCACTCCATCGGCGGCGGCGCGGCGCGCAGTTGATCGGCCGACAGTGTCAGCGACGGGGCATCCTTGCGCGGGATCGTCAGCGTGGTCATGCTGACCGGCTGCCAGTTCGCGGTCAGCAGCTTCGCACGCGACACGCCCACCCCCGGGTTGTACGGCGACGGGGTGAACATGTTGACGTTGATCTCGGCGGCGCTCGGATAGTAGTCGGCACCGACGTGCAGCAGGTACCTGGCGCGTGACCGGTCATCGGCGCGGTTGTACGGGTTCGGCACCACCCGGGCCTGCATCGTCACGTGCACGGCGCCCACGTCGGTCGGATTCGGCAGGCCGCGCAGCCCGCAGCACCAGCCGTGGAAGGCCATGCCGCCGGCTCCGGGCTGGATCGTCGCCGAACCATCCGCGGCATGCAGTACACGAGCGGCAACGAAGCTCGTTCCCTGCATGTGCTTCGGGTACATGTAGCCGCCGAACCCGGCACTTGCCGCGAGCATCGACCAGCGTCCTGTCGACCTCGACTTCACATACAGCTTCATCGCGCGGATCTGCACGTAGGTGTTCGATGCCGAATTGCCGACGCCGTCGAAGATCACGAACCAGGGCAGGATCAGACGCCACGGATTGCCGCTCTTGTAGGCGCGATTCCTCGGTTGCCAGTAAGACGGCGTCGCGTCGCCCCGTGGCGAACCGCCCATCGTCACCACGGCACCGGACGCCCAGCCCAGATAGTTGGAGACCCCGGCGATTCGCAGATCGTTCGGACGCACCATGTCGTCGATGATCGTCTGCACGGAGTTCAGCGGAGCCGCTTCGCGGATCTCGGACTCGTCCGCCGGCAGTTCCACCATCACCGGTGGTTCATCGGCTGGAACCTGCACCGTGGTCGCGGTGCCCGGAATCGCACCACTTTCCAGCGCCGCCAGGCGTGCCGCGTCTTCACTCGTCGTGTCTTCCGGTGTCGATGCCTCCGTGGATGCGGCAGTTTCGGCGGATGCCGTGGTCTCGGCGGAGGCCGCCGTCGTGCCCGAACTGCCGCTGCCGCCACCGCCGCACCCGTAGGCGAAGGCGATCAGCGTGCCGCAGGCGAGCACCCGCAACCTGCGGAATTGGTCGGCGATCGGATTGTTGTCGAATTGAAGCAAGGTCCTCTCCTCTGTGCCGCAAAGAGCGGCGTAGATGCGATCAGGCCGAGGCGCGATCACCAGGCTTCGAATTCGAGGCACGACAAGCCCCGCGAGCGGAACCGGGGTTGCGCTCGAAGCCAAAGGCGATGCACGCCAGCGACGTGCTCGACAGTCCATGACAGCAGGACGGCACCAAAAAAGTTGCGGTGCACGACGACGCGAACGGAATGGGTGCTCGGTCGCGTCCTGCTACGGAGTCGGGGTTACGACGGTCGACGAAGCGACCGCCGACGGCCCCGAAGGAAGTTGACGAAGCCAGCCCGGGGATGGGCAAAGGAGCGACGTCACGAGGTGGTTCGGTCCGACGACCTGCCGGGGAAGTTGATCCGCTCGGGCCGTCAGGGGACAAACCGGGTCGGATTGTACACGATGGAATAAAAGTGTCAGATCCGTCGTCAACCCTGGGGTAGAGGTGGGCCTTATGCCGCAGCCTCGAGACCACTCGCGAAGTGTTCGCGCATCAGGCGCGCAGCACGCGCCGGTTCGCGCGCGAGCAGCGCAGCCATCAGCGCGCGATGCTCGGCGAGTGAATCGGCAAGCCGTCCCTGCTTGAACAGCGAGTGGTGACGGTTCAGTTTCATCACCTTGCGCAGATCGGTGACGATCTGCTGGCGCCAGCGATTGCCGGCCACCTGCAGCAGCGCGAGATGGAACCGTTCGTTGGTGGCGAAGAACGCGTCGCGCTGGCGCGCGTGTTTCTCGAGCCGGTCATGCAGCCGCTGCAGCGTTGCCAGATCCTCGTCGCTCGCGTTGCGCGCAACGTCGGCCGCCGCGTCCGACTCGAGCAGCGCCAGCAGGTGATAGACCTCGGCGACGTCGTCGCGGCTCATCTCGGCCACGTAGGCACCGCGACGCGGCCGCATCGTCACCAGCCCTTCCACTGCCAGCACCTTCAGTGCCTCGCGCAGCGGCGTGCGGCTGATGCCGTATTCGGCGGCGAGCTTGAGTTCGTCGATCCAGCCGCCCGGCTCGAGCTGGCGCGAGAAGATCTGCGCGCGCAGGCGGTCGGCCACGTCCTCGTACAGGGCGCGGCGGGCGAGCGACGGAGCGACGACGGCGTTCAAGGGGCTGACCTGGCAGACGAGGCTTCCATTTGAATTCATAATTATGGATAATGCAAGCCCGGGACGACGCCGGACGGCGGCTGTCGCCCTGCCCCAGGAGATCACGATGACCGACAAGGCCCCCACCCTGGAAGACTGGCGACGCGCGGCGACGAAGTCCGCCCCCGGCGGCGACCTGTCGGCGCTGGAGTGGGTCACGCCCGAGGGCATCCGGGTCAAGCCGCTGTACACCGCCGCCGACCTGCAGGGCCTGGCGCACACCGACACGCTGCCGGGCTTCGCCCCTTACGTCCGGGGCCCGCAGGCCACGATGTACACCGTACGTCCCTGGACCATCCGTCAGTACGCGGGTTTCTCGACCGCCGAGGCCTCCAACGATTTCTACCGCAAGGCGCTGGCCGCCGGCGGCCAGGGCGTCAGCGTCGCTTTCGACCTCGCCACCCACCGCGGCTACGACAGCGACCACCCGCGGGTGGTCGGCGACGTCGGCAAGGCCGGCGTGGCGATCGACAGCATCGAGGACATGAAGATCCTGTTCGACGGCATCCCGCTGGACAAGGTGTCGGTGTCGATGACGATGAACGGCGCCGTGCTGCCGGTGCTCGCCGGCTACATCGTCGCCGCCGAGGAACAGGGAGTCGGGCAGGCGCAGCTGTCGGGGACCATCCAGAACGACATCCTCAAGGAGTTCATGGTCCGCAACACCTACATCTATCCGCCGGCGCCGAGCATGCGGATCATCGGCGACATCATCGCCTACACGTCGGCGAACATGCCGCGCTTCAATTCGATCTCGATCTCCGGCTACCACATGCAGGAGGCGGGCGCGAACCAGGCGCTGGAACTCGCCTTCACGTTGGCCGACGGCAAGGAGTACGTGAAGACCGCGATCGGCCGCGGGCTGGACGTCGACGACTTCGCGGGCCGGCTCAGCTTCTTCTGGGCGATCGGGATGAACTTCTATCTCGAGATCGCGAAGATGCGCGCCGCGCGGCTGCTCTGGCACCGGATCATGAGCAGCTTCGCGCCGAAGAACCCGAAGAGCCTGATGCTGCGCACGCACTGCCAGACCTCGG
>CADEEH010000071.1 GCA_902826305.1 uncultured Burkholderiales bacterium | reverse complement strand
ACATGATCGTCTCGATCGGCCAGCCCGGTGATCCGGAGACCGATCCGACCAAGGTCTGGCCGTCCGATCGCAAGACGCTAAAGGCGGGCACACTGACGCTGACCGCGGCCGGTGCGCAGAAGGGCGCGGCCTGCGAGAAGATCAACTTCGATCCGATGGTGATGTCCGACGGCGTCGCACCCACCGACGATCCGGTGCTGCGTTTCCGTTCACCGGCCTACGCGATCTCGGCCGGCAAGCGGCTCGGCGGGCAGTAACGACCCGGCGCGCGCGGCTGCAACTGCAGCGGCCGCGTCGTTGCGCCGGGTGTACCGCCCTCGACCCCCTGGTGACGCCGACGATCTCAGCCCAACGCCTGCAGCGCCTGCATGAACGCACCGTGGGCCTGCATCGCCTCGGTCGCCCGGTGTTCATCGAGCACCTTCAGTCGTGCGATGCGGTCGAACTGCTCGCGATCGGCGTCGGTCCAGCCACCCGCCGGTTCGATCGCCGCGAGCAGCAGCACGAGCCGCATCAGCGCCGGCTGCCTGGCCACCGCCCCGAGTCGCGCCACCGCCTGTCGCTGCGCGAGTGTGCGATCGTGGGCCGGTTGCGCGGCAAGTGAACGCATCACCAGCTCGTCCAGGCGCTGCGGCGAGACGTAGTGCCACGACACCTCGAGCGGTGAACGCCAGGCGAGGGTCGAATCGGCCAGCGTGCGCAGCACCTTCGTCGATGTCCGCGGCCCATCGGGTTTCAGCGCGGCGAACTCGTCGGCGGCGAGCGCGGCCAGCGCCGGCTGCAGCGGCCTGAAGCCGAGCCGGTAGTAGAACCAGAACGACGCCGACTTGATGCCGTCCGGATTGTGTTTGCCGATCTGGTACGGCTGCACGACGAAGACCGAGATCCGGAAACGCCAGCCGTACAGCCGCAGCAGCTCCGCGGTCAGTCGCGCCGACTGGCCCGCGCCGCGGAACGGCGGCAGCAGGTTGATGCCGAAACGTGCCTGATGGCCGACGATCCAGGCACCGCCGTACGCGATCGGCACGCCGTTGCGAAGCAGCAGGTAGCCGGTGTAGTTCTCCAGCGCGAGCTTGCGTTCGGGCACCGACGCGAACAGCGCCGCCTGCATGCCACGACCGAGGTCGAACAGCATCGTCTCCTCGACATGGGTCCAGCTGAAGAAGTCGGTCTCGCGCAGCAACGAGGTCATCGCCCCTCGCGCCAAGTCGACCAGCCGGGTGCGATCGGACGCATCGAGCGGCACCGCCTCGGGCGCGCCGAGTCGCCACGCGCTCTCGGCGGTCACGCGGGTGCGACGGCCACCGCCCGCCGCGTGCAGCGCCGGCACGATCGACCGACCGCCGGGCGAGAACCGCCCCTGCGTCAGCACCGGCGCATCGGCGGCGATGTCCCAGTGCAGATTGACCTGCAGCGCCGCGAACATCGCCTCGCGTTCGTGCCCGTCCTTGCCCAGTCGCTGCACCAGCGCGACCACCCGCCGCAGCATCGCCGCCGGTTCGGTGCCCAGGACCCGGCGCCGCCACTGCGTCCAGTTGAGCTGCTCCTCGGCGAGTGCCTCCTGTTCGACCGGATCGAGCGCCGCGCCGAGGATCGGCATCATGATCGTCGGCTCGCCGGTGATGCTGTCCAGCCGCACCGAGTCGCCGAACCGTTCGATCAGCCACTCGGTCACCGCGAGGCTGTACGCGCCGACGATCGCGGTGCCGGCGATGCCGCTGTTCTCGAGTCGCGCCCGGTGCGGCGACGACGGCATCGCCGCGGCGATCTCCGCCAGTTCGTCGTGGGCGGCGCGCCAGGCCGTGCGACTTTGCGGATACGCACACTGGAACAGGGCCGCGTCGTGCGCCGCCCGGATCGCCGTGGCGTTGCGTGGCGCCATCAGACGCGCCGGCGTGCCGCCTCAGGCATTGGCCCCGCGCTCGATGACCACCTCGCGGTCGATCAGCGCATCGGCGTGGTTCATCTCCGATTGGGCGATCAGCACCGAGATGCTCGAGCCGCGCAGGATGCCGATCGCGGTCGCCAGCCGCTCCGACAGCGCCGGGGCGACACCTTCGAACGGCTCGTCGAGCAGCAGCATCCGGGTGCCGACGGCCAGTGCCCGCGCCAGCGCGACCAGTTTCTGCTGGCCACCGGACAACTGCAGCGCGCGCCGCTCGCGCATCTCCTTCAGTTCCGGCAGCACCTCGTAGACGAAACGCAGCCGGTCCTCGACCTGCAGCGTCTTCGACACCCAGACCGGCAGCAGGATGTTCTCCTCGACGCCGAGCTCCGGCACCAGCCCGCGATCCTCCGGCATGTAGCCGATGCCGAGCGCCGCACGGATATGGGCCGGCTTCGAGCCGAGGTCGGCGCCGTCGAACGACAGCCGGCCGGCGACCGGTGTCAGGTGGCCCATGATCGTGCGCAGCAGCGTCGTCTTGCCGGCGCCGTTGCGCCCGGTCAGCGACACCATCGTGCCCGCCGGCACGTCGAGCGAGAAGCCGCGCAGCACCTGCACGGTCTCGATCTTCACGTCGACCGCCGCCACCGACAGCAGCGGCACGGTCGACGCGGCCGCTGAGGTCGATGACCCCGACGCGGTCGATGACGACGCCGCGGCGCCCGATGATGACGTCGCCGTCATCGATGCCCCGCCTTCTGCGTGCCGGTCACGTACTTGCGCACCTGCTCGTCGTCGATCGTCTCGCGTGGCGGTCCGTCGGCGATCACGCGCCCGCTGTAGAACGCGATCACCCGCTGCGCGTAGCGTTCGACGATCTCCATGTCGTGTTCGACGAACAGCACCGTCAGTGCATCCCGGTCGAGCGCCTCGACGATCGTGTCCATCATCGGGAACTTCTCCTGCGCGGCCACACCACTGGTCGGTTCATCCAGCAGCAGCAGCTTCGGCCGCCCGGTCAGCGCCATCGCGATGTCCAGCAGCTTGCGCACGCCGCCGGCCAGCTCGGCGACCCGGCGCTCGGCCAGGTCCTGCAGCCGGAATCGCGCCAGCAGCGCATGGGCCTTGTCGCGCCGTTCGGCCGACCGCGCCGGGGCGATCGGCGACAGTCGTCCTTCACCGGCGGCCGCGGCCACCAGCATGTTCTCCAGCACCGTCAGTTCCTTGGCCAGCTGGGGGATCTGGAACGAACGTGCGACCCCGAGCTTGGTCACCGCGCGCGGACCGAGCGCGGTGATGTCGCGATCGTCGAATCGGATCGTGCCGCGATCCGGTTTCATGTAGCCGGTGACCATGTTGACGAAGGTCGTCTTGCCGGCGCCGTTGCTGCCGATCAGGCTCACCCGCTCGCCGCGCGGGATCGAGATCGACACGTTGTCGGCGGCGCTGACCGCACCGAACGACTTCACCAGACCGGCGGCGACCAGCAGGTCACTCATCGCAGCCCCTGCGTGCCAGCGGAGCCGCCGGTGGCCACGGCCGCGGTCGCGGCCTTCGTCGGCGCCGTGTCGGCCGCCACCTTCCTGCGCTGCCACAACGAACCCAGCCCACCCGGCACGAACCGGATCACCACCAGCAGGAACAGGCCGAGCGCGAGTTGCCAGGTGTTCGGGAAATATAGGTTGGAGAACGAACGCACGATCTCGAGCACGAACGAGGCGACGAACACCGCGAGCACGCTGTGATGTCCGGCGAGGATCGCGGTGAAGACGAATTCCCCGGAGGTGGTCCAGTAGCTGAAGTTCGGTTCGATGTGACCGAGTGCCAGCACGGTCAGCGCACCGCCGACCCCGCCGATCGCCGATGCGGCGACGAAGTTCGAGGCGATGATCCGGCTGACCGACGCACCCAGGTACTCGACCCGCAGTTCGTTCTCGCGCACCGCAAGCGACACCAGCCCGCCGACCGAGTCGAACATGATCCGCGCGGCGATCGCGATCAGGCCGACGACAACGATCGCGATCCAGTACAACGCCAGGTTCGCGTTCTCGGTGGCGATCTTCATCCCGAGCACCGTCGGGCGCGACATGTTGAAACCGTCCGAGCCGCCCAGCGCATCGGTCTTGACCAGCACGCCGTACAGCACCATCGACAGCGCGAGGGTCAGCATCGCGAAGAAGATGCCGCGATAACGCGACAGCAGCGGGGCGAACGGCGCGGCGAGCACGACACCACCGACCCCACCCAGCGCGATCAGCACGAACGCGTCGCTGATGCCGAAGTGCCGCGCGGCCAGCGCCGCCGCATACCCGCCGCCGGCGAACACCAGCCCCTGGCCGAACGAGACGACGCCGCTGCGCATCAGCATCACGATGCCGAGCGAGACGACACCATGCGAGGCGGCCATGATCGACAGGAACAGCAGCCACTTGGGCAGCAGCGGGCCGATCGCGGCGAGCACCGCGATCAGCACGATTCCGGCCAGCGCGGTGCGAAGCGGATGACGGTCCATGCGGTCGGGCGGCGTCAGATCTTGCGCACCTGCGGGCGCGCGAACAGGCCCTCGGGACGGAAGATCAGCACCACCGCCATCGCGACATAGATCGAGAACAGCTCGGCCGCCGGCCAGGTGTGCACCGCCAGCGCGCGCGCGAGTCCGACGATCAGCGCACCGATCGCCGCCCCCTCGATGCTGCCGAGCCCGCCGATGATCACGACCGCGAACGAGACGATGATCACACCGACCGACACCCCCGGCTGCACCGAGATCATCGGCGCGGTCAACGCGCCGCCGAGCGCGGCCAGGAAGATGCCGACCATGAACGACACCATGTAGACACGCGACACGTTGACACCCATGCTGCGCGCGACCTCGGCGTTGTGGATCACCGCGATCACCACCTTGCCGTAGCGGGTGCGGTTCAGCCACCACCAGACGCCGATGCCACACACCACCGCGGCCACGACCAGCATGAAGTCGTAGCCGATGTACGACATCGTGCCGATCTGCACGTTGCCGAACAGCCCGTACGGCTCGGTGACGAAATACGGGTTGGCGCCCCAGACCAGCTTGGTCACGTCCTCGAGGATCAGGAACAGCGCGTAGGTGACCAGCACCAGCAGCACTTCATCGCGGCCGTAGAAGAAACGCAGCAGGCCCCGTTCGGTGGCCGGTGCGATCAGCGCCGCCACCGCCACCGCCGCCAGCAGCAGCGCGACCATCGACCAGGGTGCCGCCATCTTCGCGCCGGAGAACCAGCCGACCAGGCTGGCCGCCGCGTAGGCGCCCAGCGCATAGAAGCTGCCGTGGGCGATGTTCAGGATCTTCAGGACCCCGAACACCAGCGTCAGGCCGAGCGCGACGATGAACAGCCAGGACGCGTAGGTCAGGCCATCGATCAGGATGGTCAGCACTTCGCGTCAGGCATCCCGGCCTTCAGCCACTCCTCGGCCTTCATGTTGGCCGGCGGGTTCACACATTCGGCCGGGAAACGCACGATGTCCTCGAGCATCACCATCTTCTTGGCCGGGTCGTACTTCGTGCGTCCGATCGCCGTGTCCTGGATCGCCTGGTGGCCGTTGCCGAGCACCATCCGGATCTTGCCGGCGGGCGACTCCCACTCCAGCCCGGTCAGTGCCGCGGCGAGCTGCTCGTGGGTCGGCTTCTTGCCGCCGTTGGCCGCCATCGCCTTCTCGACCGCGGTCTTCAGGCCCAGCAGCGCCTGCACCATCCGATACGGGGCCTGCACCGGGTAGACGTTGTTCTTCTTCTCGTACAGGTTGAACCACCAGTCGTTGAGCGGGCTCTTCGGCGCCATCAGGCCGTACTGGCCGCGTGCGCTGATGATCACGCCGTCGGGCATCTTGTCGCCCAACCCCGGCAGCACATGGTCACCGGCCGACAACACGACCTGTGTCGACTTGAACAGGCCACGCGCGCCGCCCTGCAGCACCAGCGCCTGCAGGTCACCGCCCCACAGGCTCGAATGGGTGACGTCGGCCGGCTTGGACATCAGCGCCGAGATCTCGGTGCCGTATTGGCCGGCGCCGAATTTCGGCAGCAGGTCGACCTGCACCTGCCGGCCCTTGAACAGGCTGTCGCTCGCGGCCAGGAAGTCGGCCTTCGAATCATGGCCCCAGGCGTAGTCCTGGTTGATCAGGTTCAGGGTGCCGACCTTGACGTTCTTGGCCTTCAGGTACCGCGCCAGCGCGACGTTGTCCATCGCGCCGTGGGAGGCGGTGCGGAACACGTACTGGTACTGGCGCTCCTCGAAGATGCGCGGCGTGCCGCAGTCGTACAGCAGCAGGAAACGTTTCATCTCCTCGGCCACCGGCGCCACCGCCAGGCAGTCCCCGGAGCTCACGTAGCCGACCACGGCATCGACGTTCTCGCGGTCGTACAGGTTGCGCAGCTCCTGCACCTGCTTGGTCGCGCCGCCCGCCTCGTCGACGTAGATCGGCTCGATCTTCATGCCGCCGAAGCCGGGTTTGTTGAACGGCGCGGGGGCCTGGCCGGCGTTGAACGCCTCGACCAGCACCTTCGCACCGTTGACCGCCGGAATGCCGAAGCTCTCCGCGGCCTGGCCGGACAGGAAGCTGACGATGCCGATCTTGAACGTTTCCTGGGCGATCGCCGGCTGCGTGGCCAACGCCGCCGCAAGCACCGACGCGGCCAGCGCGCCGCGGCGCGCGAATGTCTTGTCCATGGGTCTCCTCCAGAGGGGTTTCGTGTCCGTTGTCGACCCGTCGATACCGGGTCGTTTTGTGTCCGGCAGTGTACCCCAGGGCCTTGGCGATCGACCCTTCGGGCATACCCGTGCCGGGGGGTGCGGCCGGCGGGCCGGCGGAACCCGCCGCTTCGTCGCCTCGTGCTTCATCTCGGACCCCCGCCTGCCGACACTGTCGAGGCTGACAACCCCGAACACGATGCAAGAGCCGGCACGAATCCTCGCGCGGCGTCGGCCCTGGTACCGGGTGGCCCTCGCGCCGCGAAGCTGGATACCCGCGCTGGGCCTCGCCCTGGGCACGGCAGTCTCGATCCTGACTGCCGTGCATCTGCATCTGGCCGACCACGAACGCCGGGAGATGCAGCTCGCCGGCCTGGCCAACAGCTTCGGCACGCTGCTCCAGCTGCACCTGTCCGCCTGCGAGGAGGCGCTGGTCGCCGCAGCACTCGTCGCCGGCGCCGACGGGGCACCGGACCCGGCACGCTGGCAGTCGCTGGCGCACCAGGTGCGGGCCGGCGAATCCGGCTCGTGTGTCGACGCACTGGCCTTCGTCCCGGCCCCCGAGGCGCGGGATCGGGTCCCCCTGCTCGCCTCCGCCCGCGCCCCGGCCGGACCGACCGGACCGGACGGACGTTTCGATCCCTGGCAGGAACCCGCCCATCGCACGGTGCTGGAATCGACCCGCGCCCACGGCCTGCCGCGGATCGCCACCGACGTGTCGTGGCCGGGTGTCGCCGCGGCCGTGCGGATGTACGCCTGGTACAAGCCGGTCTACCGGCAGGACTCGGCCGCCGCGTCGATCGCCGAGCGCAGCGCCGCGCTGGCCGGGCATGTCGCGGTGGCGATCCGGGTCGACGACGTCGTCGCGGCGCTGCTGCACCAGTCCCCGCGAGCGCGCCTGGAGATCAGCAGCCATGGCAGTGTCGGCGACCTGATCGATGCCCAGGCCCGCGCCGCCGCCACCCCGGCCGTTGCCGACACCGGCCTGCGCGAGCGCACCCTGCGCATCGGCGGTCTGTGGTGGACGGTGCGTGCCGGACTGCCCGAGCCGTCGGCCGACGAGCCGCGGCGGCCGTCACCAGGCTGGATCGCGCTCGCCCCGGGCCTGCTGCTGTCGATGCTGTTCGCCTGGCTGGCACGACGCATCCTGTCGCAGTCGGCGCAGGCCCACCGGCTGGTCGATCGCTACAGCGGCGAGGCCCGCGAGCGTGAGCAACGGCTGCATTCGGTGCTCGATGGCGTGCGCGACGGCATCTTCACCCTCGATCTGCGCGGCACGATCCTGGGCGCCAACCGGGCCGCCGAAGAGATGCTCGGTTATCCGGAAGCGGAGCTGCGTGGCCGGTCGAGCCGGATGATCCTGCCGCCGGATCGGATCCAGGAGTACGTCGCCGGCTGGAAGCAGAGCCTGTCGATCGCCCGCACCAACACCGACGGTCACGGCCCGATCGAGGACATCGAGCTGCGCCATCGCGACGGACGGATCCTGATCACCCGGGCCAGCCTGAACCTGGCCCGCGCCGGCGACGACGAGATCATCGTCTGGATCGTTGCCGACGTGACGCGCGAACGCGAGATGGAACGGCGGGCGCAGGAGTCGGCGGCGCTGAACCAGGCGATCATGGATGCGGCGCCGATCGGCATGATGACCATCGGCGCCGACAACCGGATCACCTCGGCCAATCCGGCGATCCACGCGATGAGTGGCCATCCGCCGGGTGATCTGGTCGGGCGCCATCCGGACGTGCTCGGCGACTTCGACGAAGCGGGACTGCGCGCCGCCGGACAGGTGCTCTCGATCTCGCGGCGCCCGAGCGGCGACACGAGCGGGCGGACCGCTCCCGAACGCGACGTCGCCGACGCGGCCGGACTGCCGATGGAAGCCGAGTGGACCTACTCGCGCAAGGACGGCAGCCACTTCCCGGCCGGCGTGATCGCGGTGCCGCTGCGCCGTTCCTCCGGTGAGCTGCTGGGGGAACTGCGGATGGTCACCGACATCACCGACCGCAAGCGGGCCGCCGCGCGGATCCAGCACATGGCGATGCACGACAGCCTGACCGGGCTGCCGAACCGGGTGCTGCTGCAGGCGCGGGCGACCCAGTGCATGCAGCGCGCCCGCGAGTCGGACGGCCACTTCGCGCTGGCGGTGCTCGACCTGGACCACTTCAAGCAGATCAACGACTCGCTCGGCCACGCGATCGGCGACGAGGTGCTGAAGGTGGTCGCACAGCGGCTGAGTGCCGCGGTGCGCGACCTGGACACCGTGGTGCGGATGGGCGGCGACGAGTTCGCGCTGCTGCTGCCCGACGTCCACGACGACCCGGAGCTGGGTGCGATCACGCAGAGGGTGCTGGCCTCGCTGGCCGACGTGATGGTGATCGACGAGAACCGGCTGCACATCACCGCCAGCATCGGGGTGGCGACCTTCCCGGCACACGGCGAGGACCTGACACAACTGCTCAAACACGCGGACGCGGCGATGTACGACACCAAGGCGCAGGGTCGTGCCGGCGTGTCGATCTACGATGACCGGATGCTGGTGCAGGCCGGCGACCTGCTCGAACTGCAGGCCGACCTGAGCCAGGCGCTGGCCCGCGACCAGCTCGTGTTGTACTACCAGCCGGTGGTCGACGCGGCCACCGGCGCGGTGACCGCGCTCGAGGCGCTGCTGCGCTGGAAACACCCGACCCGCGGGCTGGTGCCCCCGCTGGACTTCATCCCGCTGGCCGAGGACACCGGCCTGATCGTGCCGATCGGCGCCTGGTGCCTGCGCCAGGCCTGCTCGGACCTGGTCCGGCTGCGCCACCAGCAACGCGGCCCGCTGCGGGTCGCGGTCAACCTGTCGGCCCGCCAGTTCCGCGCCGACGGCCTGGTCGACCATGTCCGCGACGCACTCGCCGCCGCCGGCCTCGAGGGCAGCGCGCTGGAACTCGAGATCACCGAGTCGGCCCTGATGAGCACGATCGATCGCACGCAGGCGATCCTGGCCGAACTGCGCGCGATGGGCGTGCGGATCGCGATCGACGACTTCGGCACCGGCTATTCGTCGCTCAGCTACCTGACCAACTTCCCGGTGCAGACCGTCAAGGTCGACCGGTCGTTCGTCCGCGAGATCACCACCAACAAGACCGCGGCATTGCTGACCGGCGCGATCGTCGCAATGGCGCACAGCCTCGAACTGGACGTGATTGCCGAAGGCGTCGAGACCGCCGAGCAGCAGCGCCACCTGGCCGCGCTGGGCTGTGAACTGCTGCAGGGCTACCGCTTTGGCCGCCCGGCGCCGATCGACCAGATGCACGACGTGTTCGCCCGGGCACGACTGCTGCAGCTTCAGGCACTGTCCGACCCGCAGAACATGCTGGCCTGACGCCGACCGGCCCTTCGCCGGCCCATGGCCGGCTAATTGCCAGCCAATTGCCAGCCACTTGCCGGCCGTTTGCCCGGCCGGATGACCCGGACGCCCCGCCCGATCCGTGCACAACACACGTCCCGTGCGCCCCCGATCGGCGCGCGCGGATCACCGCGTTGGTGCCGCGCGTGACCAGTGAATCCACTGCGCCGAAGGCTACGAACAACTGTCGTGGCGAGGCGCCAACACGAATTCCCGGGATCCCGTATTCAGGTAATACGTTTGCAGCCGTCGCTGATCCAACATCACGTATCTGGCCTCGATCCTGCTATGGGTTGTTGCCATCGCGGGCGGGCGCCAGTACCGGCGCAGGAGCATGTTGTGGACACGGAAAGTTATGTCGAACGGGTGTTGGCCGCTTTGCTGCTGGCGGCAGGCTTCGGCCTGTTCCATGGCGGCGAAGGCGAGGCACCCCGGGTCCCGGCGCAAAGCGCCGATCCATGCACGAGTGTCGCCCGCAACACGGCCGCCGGCGACCAGCGGGCGCTGGACACCCAGTGTGGCAACACCCTGCGCTGTGACAAGGCGGCAGGCGCCGGGAATGCCCCCGCCGGCAACGCCGCGACGATTTCCGACTGTTCGGCACGCCGCCCCGCGTAAGCCGAGTCAACGCCGGGCCGGCGACCTCCACCGCCGGTCCGGCCCTTCCTCGTTCAGGTCTTCTTCGGCTTGGCCTTCGACGCGTCCATGTGGGTGTTGATGTACCACTGCTGCGCGATCGAATAGACGTTGTTGACCAGCCAGTACAACACCAGACCGGCCGGGAAGAAGAAGAACATCACCGAGAACACCAGCGGCATGATGGTCATCATCTTCGCCTGCACCGGATCGGGCGGGGTCGGATTGAGCTTGACCTGGAAGAACATCGTGCCCGCCATCACCAGCGGCAGGATGTAGAACGGATCCGGCGCGGCCAGGTCCTTGATCCAGCCGAGCCAGGGTGCGTTGCGCATCTCGACCGAGGCCAGCAGCACCCAGTACAACGCGATGAAGACGGGGATCTGCACGACGATCGGGAGGCACCCGCCGAGCGGATTGATCTTCTCCTCCTTGTACAGCTCCATCATCGCCTGGTTCATCTTCACGCGATCGTTGCCGTAGCGCTCGCGCAGCGCGGTCAGCCGTGGCGTGACCGCCTTCATCCGCGCCATCGACTTGTAGCTGGCGGCCTGCAGCGGGAAGAACGCGGTCTTGATCACGATCGTCAGCAGCACGATCGCCCAGCCCCAGTTGTTGACCAGCTTGTGCAGCTGCTGCAGCAGCCAGAAGATCGGCTTGGCGATGAAGGTGAGCCAGCCGTAGTCGACCACCAGGTCGAGCCCCGGCGCGATCCGGGCCAGCGTGTCCTGGTCCTGCGGCCCGACGTACAGCTTCGATTCGACCACCTGGCTGGCGCCCGGGGCGATCTCGCCCAGTGGCTGCTTGAAGCCGATCGAATAGAAGTTGCTGTCGATCTTGCTGGCGAAGAACTCGCGCGGCGTCTTCTCCGGCGGCACCCAGGCGGCGACGAAGTAGTGCTGGATCACACCGACCCAGCCGTCGTTGGCGCTCGGAGTCAGCTTCGGCTTGCCCTTCTCGATGTCGTCGAAGGCCACCTTCTGGAACTTGTCCTTGTCGGTGAAGACGACCGGTCCGGTGTAGGTGCTGTAGAACTGGGACTCGCCGGCCGGCTTGTGGGTGTCGCGAGCCAGTTGCCGGTACAGCGTCGGGGCCAGCGGCCCGGTGCCGGTGTTGGTGATCCGGTCGGTCATCGTCACCAGGTACGAGCCGCGCCGGATCGCAATCGTGCGCTCGAGCTTCAGCCCGCCGCTCTCGCCGGTCAGCACGACGGCAACCGTGTCGGCACCCGCGGCCAGTTCCCGCGGACCGTCGGCCACCTGCATCGGGGTGCGATGGGTCGGGAAGCTGGCCCCGGCCGGCGCACCGATCAGCCCGCTCTGGGCCAGGTAGATCTTGCCCGGCGCATTGGACAGCAGCGTCACCGGCAGCTCCGGGCGCTCGGCATCGGTGTGGGTCAGCAGTTCGGTCTTGACCACCTGCCCGCCCTGCGGATCGACCTCGATCGCGAACACGTCGTTCTTCAGCCGGATCGGCTGCGCAGCCGGTGCGGCCGAGGCGGGCGCCGCGCCCGGGACCACCCCCCCGGCCGGCACGTCAGCCGAGGTGACCGCACCCGGCACCGCCGAGGGCACACTCGGATCGGCCTTGCCGCCGGTCCCGGCGCCCGGGGCGCCGCCATTGGCCGGCCTGGCGCCACCGGTCGCGGTCTCCGCGGTCGGTGCCCCGCCGAACATCGAGGCTCGACCGTTGTGCCGCTGCCAGCCGTCCCACAGCATCAGCAGCGACATCGAGAACACCATCCACAGGATCAGTCGTTGGGTTTGCATACACCGTCAGGGCCGCCGGATCCGTCGGACCCCGCCCAATTGAACAAGCGCGGCCGTTGCCGCGGGACCTCGTCGATCCCGCCGTCGTGCCACGGATGGCAGCGGCAGACACGCCGCGCAGCCAGGTAAGTGCCGGCCAGGGCGCCGTGGCGCTCCAGGGCCTGCACCGCGTAGTCGGAACAGGAAGGAAAGAACCGGCACGAGCGCGGCAGCACCGGACTGATCATCAGGCGATAGGCCTGGACCAGTGTGATCAGCACACGTCGTGCAGGGTTCATCACACGATGGCCAGCATCAGCAGCCGGTCGACCTCGGCGCGGACCTGGCGCCGACGGGCATCGACGCCGCCGTCGACGAACACCGAAGGTTTCGAACGCAGGCGCAACAGCAGGCTCGGGCATGATGGGGCGGACGATGCCGATGCCTTCCCACTCGCACGCCAGGCCTCGCGGACGATCCGCCGGACCAGGTTGCGATCGATCGCACGCGGCAACAACTTCTTGGGCACCGATATCTTGAGCGGATCTCGAACCGGCGTGGGCATCATGGTCAACGTCACCGAAAAATGCTCGGTCGCATGCTCGACGCGACGACGACGTGTGCCGCGCCCGACCTGTCCCGCCGCCTGCCGGCGCTTGGCCGACGGACCCTTGACCGGCCGACCCGATGCCGGGGCGGCCGCGCCGGATCCCGGTGGCTTCAGACGCCCAGCCGTTTGCGACCCTTCGCGCGACGGGCGCGAATCACGGCACGACCGCCGCGGGTCTTCATACGAACCAGGAACCCGTGAGTGCGTTTGCGCCGGACGACCGACGGCTGATAGGTGCGTTTCATTGCTCGATTTTCTTCGGAAAAGCCCTCGATTACAGCCTAGGCGAACCCTAGTGTCAATGCGGGGGTATGGCGGGCGAATCGATGCGAGTAGAATCGGAAGTTTTCGCGACACCCTTTCCGCCTTGGGCATACCTACTCAAAAGAAGCCGACCCAATGCTCGAACGTTGGCATGTCTGCACCTCCCAGCTCGAGGCGGAGGTGGCACCGCAGTTGTTCCGCACGTGGATCAAACCCTTGGTATTCCTGGGTTTCGACGAAAGTGAGCGCGTGCTCCGTTTAGGGGTGCCGAACCAGTTCAAGCTCAACTGGATCCGCAACCAGTTCGGACAACGGATCGGCGAACTGGTCGCCCGGCACGTCGGTGACGACGCCCGTGTCGCCTTCGAAGTCTGTCGCACATCCACCGATTCGATGAAGGCGCAGCCGGCCGCCGGCAACGGCGCCGACCCGGCCCACGCCCATCGTTCACCGGCCCCGGATGCCCCGCTGGCCCGCGATCACGGCCAGGGCCACGGCCCGGGTCACGGGTACGGCTACGGGTCCGGCCACGGCACCTCGCGCACCGTCAGCGGCGTCGCCCGGACCGCGGCCGCGGCCGCCGCGCTGGCCACCACCGCCGCCACCGCCTCGGTCGCCCCGCCGGTCATCGAACACAACGGCGCGCCGGACCTGGTGCTGTTCGACCGCTCGCACATCCATCGCGACCTGTCGTTCGACAACTTCGTGACCGGCAAGGCCAACCAGATGGCCCGGGCCGCGGCGCTGCAGGTGGTCGAGAAACCCGGCCACGCCTACAACCCGCTGTTCCTGTACGGCGGGGTGGGCCTGGGCAAGACCCACCTGATCCACGCGGTCGGCAACGCGATCCTGGAGCGCAACCCGGTCACCCGGGTGCGTTACATCCACGCCCAGGAGTATTTCGACGAGATGGTCCGGGCGATCCAGAGAAAGACCAGCGACCAGCTCAAGTCCTATTACCAGTCGCTGGACCTGCTGCTGATCGACGACATCCAGTTCCTGTCCGGCAAGGCGCGCACGCAGGAAGAGTTCTTCTACACGTTCGAGGCGCTGTTCTCGGCCAAGAAGCAGATCATCATCACCTGCGACACCTATCCGAAGGAGATCAGCGGCATCGAGGAGCGGCTGATCTCGCGCTTCGATTCCGGGCTGATCGTTGCCATCGAGCCGCCGGAGCTCGAGATGCGGGTTGCGATCCTGCTGAAGAAGGCCGAGCGCGATTCGATCCCCCTGCCCGAGGACGTCGCCTTCTTCATCGCCAAGCACCTGCGCTCCAACGTGCGCGAGCTCGAAGGTGCGCTGACCCGGGTGACCGCGTTCGCCAACTTCCGCAACCGCGAGATCACGCTGGACCTGGCCCGCGAGGCGCTGGCCGACCTGCTGACGCTGAACCGGCGGCAGATCTCGATCGAGTTCATCCAGAAGACCGTCTCGGACTACTACAAGATCAAGGTCGGCGACATGTACTCCAAGCGCCGGCCGGCCAACATCGCGCTGCCGCGGCAGGTGGCGATGTACCTGACCAAGGAACTGACGCAGAAGAGCCTGCCCGAGATCGGCGAGGCGTTCGGTGGCCGCGACCACACCACGGTGCTGCATGCGGTGCGCAAGATCACCGAGGTCCGCCAGCACAACGCCGAACTGAACCACGCGTTGCATGTGCTCGAGCAGACGCTTCGGGGTTGATCCGATGAGCGCCCGCGCGGCCCTCGTCGACCGTGCCGGCATCGCCGCCCAGGCCGGGTTCGGGCCGGCCGCTGCCCGCCCAACACTGTGGACAACCGATCGTGAACACGGCCGTTCATCCACAGGCGGCGCCTTCCGACCGACGGACGGCGGATCCATCCACAATCGGCGTACAGGACCGGACGCGGTTGTCCACAAGGTTTGCCCGGTCCGACAACCAGCATCGGCGCGGCTCTCGCCGCTTTTCCCCAGCATCACCCGACGCTGTATCAACAACACCAGGGAAAAGTAAGTATGCAATTCATCAAAGCCTCCCGGGATGCGATCCTCAGGCCCCTGCAGACGGTCGCCGGCATCGTCGAACGACGGCACACGTTGCCGATCCTGGCCAACGTGCTGATGCGAAAGGACGGTGACCGGGTCTCGATCCTGGCCACCGACGTCGAGATCCAGATCCAGACCGCCGCCAGCCTGGGCTCGGGCAAGGACAACGGCGCGGTCACGATCAGCGCACGCAAGCTGCTGGACATCCTGCGCTCGTTGCCCGAAGGCCCCGAGGTCAGCCTCGCGGTCACGAACAAGAAGGCGACGATCACCGCCGGCAAGAGCCGGTTCGCGCTGCAGACACTGGGCGCCGAGGAGTTCCCGACGGTGGCGGTCGCCGAGACCTTCGCCGCGTCGTTCTCGCTGCCGCAGCAGCAGTTGAAGCACCTGCTGCATATGGTCCACTTCGCGATGGCGCAGCAGGACATCCGCTACTACCTGAACGGGTTGCTGCTGGTCACCGACGGCTCGATCGTGCGCGTGGTGGCCACCGACGGGCACCGGCTCGCGTATTGCGAGGCCGAGGTCGCCGGCGCGACGATGGCCAAACACGAGGTGATCATCCCGCGCAAGACCGTGCTCGAGCTGCAGCGGCTGCTCGGCGATTCCGAGGAGCCGGTCTCGATCGACGTCGCGGCCAACCAGCTCCGGCTGCGATTCAGCGACGTCGAGATGATCTCGAAACTCGTCGAAGGCAAGTTCCCGGACTACCAGCGGGTGATCCCGACCGGCTACAAACGCACGGTGAAGATCGACCGTGGCGTGCTCGCCTCGGCGCTGGCCCGCGCCTCGATCCTGACCTCCGACAAGTTCCGCGGCGTGCGGCTGTCGCTGGCCCCGGGCCTGATGAAGATCCAGACCACAAACGCCGAACAGGAAGAGGCGATCGAGGAGATCGAGGTCGACTACTCGCAGGACGCGATCGAGATCGGCTTCAACGTCAGCTACCTGCAGGACGTGCTCGGCAACCTGAAGGGCGAGAAGGTGCAGCTCGAGTTCGGTGATGCCAACACGAGTGCGCTGCTGACCGTCCCCGATGACACCCGCTTCAAGTACGTCGTGATGCCGATGAGAATATGAGCGAATACGATTCCTCTTCCATCAAGATGCTCAAGGGCCTGGAGGCCGTCCGCAAACGTCCAGGCATGTACATCGGTGACACCGGCGACGGCACCGGCCTGCACCACATGGTCTTCGAGGTGGTCGACAACGCGGTCGACGAGGCCCTGGCCGGTCACTGCGACGAGATCATCGTCACGATCCACACCGACAACTCGATCTCGGTGTCGGACAACGGCCGCGGCATTCCCACCGACCTGCACAAGGACGACGAGGAACACCGCTCGGCCGCCGAGATCGTGATGACCGAGCTGCACGCCGGCGGCAAGTTCGACCAGAACAGCTACAAGGTCTCCGGCGGCCTGCACGGCGTCGGCGTCTCGGTCGTCAACGCACTCTCGGAGTGGCTGCGCCTGACGATCAAACGCGACGGCCAGGTCCACTTCATGGAGTTCCGCCACGGCCTGCGCGTCGAGGCGCTGAAGGTCACCGGCACCACCGACAAACGCGGCACCGAAGTGCACTTCATGGCCGCCAAGGAAACCTTCGGCAGCGTCGAGTTCCACTACGACGTGCTGGCCAAGCGGCTGCGTGAACTCTCGTTCCTGAACAACGGCGTGCGGATCAAGCTGATCGACCAGCGCCAGGGCAAGGAAGAGGACTTCGCCTTTTCGGGCGGTGTGCGCGGCTTCGTCGAATACATCAACAAGAACAAGACCAACATCCACCCGAACGCGTTCCACGTCAGCGGCAACAAGAACACCGAAGGCGGAATGACAATCGGCGTCGAAGTGGCGATGCAGTGGAACGACAGCTACACCGAACAGGTGCTCTGCTTCACCAACAACATCCCGCAACGCGACGGCGGCACCCACCTGACCGGTCTGCGTGCCGCGATGACCCGGGTCATCAACAAGTACATCGAACAGCACGAACACGCGAAGAAGGCCAAGGTCGAGACCACCGGCGACGACATGCGCGAGGGCCTGACCTGTGTGCTGTCGGTGAAGGTGCCGGAACCGAAGTTCAGCTCGCAGACCAAGGACAAACTCGTCTCCTCGGAAGTGCGCGCCCCGGTCGAGGACGTCGTCGCCAAGGGACTCGAGGAGTTTCTGCTCGAGCGGCCCAACGACGCCAAGATCATCTGCGGCAAGATCGTCGACTCCGCGCGTGCACGCGAAGCCGCGCGCAAGGCGCGCGACATGACACGTCGCAAGGGGCTGCTCGACGGCATGGGCCTGCCCGGCAAACTCGCCGACTGCCAGGAACGCGACCCGGCCAAGTGTGAGCTCTACATCGTCGAGGGCGACTCGGCCGGCGGCTCGGCCAAGCAGGGCAGGGACCGGAAGTTCCAGGCGGTGCTGCCGCTGCGCGGCAAGGTGCTCAACGTCGAGCGTGCGCGCTTCGACAAGCTGATCGGCAGCGAACAAATCGCGACCTTGATCACCGCGCTGGGGACTGGCATCGGGACGGAGGAATACAACGTCGCGAAGCTGCGGTATCACCGGATCATCATCATGAGCGTCGATGGTGACGACCATGTGTTCGTCCGCGACGCCCGACGTGGCGTGCGGATGGTGCGCATCGGTGCGTTCATCGACGAGGCACTCGCCACCTGGGGTGTGGTCGCCAACGAAGAAGGTGTCGCCAAGCTCAAGGGCGCGGACCTCGGCGAGGTGATGTGTTTCGGCCTGGATGCCAAGGATGTCCGCTTCAAGCCGATCAAGGCGGTGATCCGCCATCCGCTGGACGAGACGCTGTATCGCTTGAAGACAACCTACGGCCGCACGGTGCGGGTGACCTCGAGCCACAGCGTCTTCGTGCACGAGGATGGCGAGCTGCGACTGAAACGCGGGGACGAACTTCGGGTTGGTGATCGGGTGGCGGCGCCGAGGCGACTGCCATTGCCGGCGGATGTACATGGCGGCGCTAACGAACTGGGCACCGAACGGATCGATCTGCTGGAGAAGTTGTGGTCGGTGCCGCAGGCGTCGGCACAGATCTGGGTTCGGGGGGCGGCGGTGGTGGCCTGGCGTCGAGCGAAACAAGACCTGCGCGACCCGGTGTTCGCCGATGGTGCCGCCGGCTGGGCCGACACGCTGGTGTCGACCGGTCGTCACGCGATCGAAGACCAGGTTCGACTGGGCGACCTGCAAGCCGACGATCTCCGGTTCTTCCAGAGCCGCGATGACTTGATGTTGTCCACCGATCGTCACGGCATCGACGGTATCCGCCCGATGCTGCAGGTCGATGAAGACCTGATGGCATGGCTGGGTCGATCGATGGCCGAGGGTTCGGAGCACGGCGGTTCGTCGACGTCGCCTGCCGTGGTGGCACTGGCCTGGCAACACCTGTTCGGCTTCGCCGATACCGGCTCGTGCACGAAACGCATCCCCGACCTGGTCTTCAACGTGGCCGAGCGGCTGCGAATGGCGTTCCTGCGCGGGTACCTGATTGGTGACGGCACGGTGGCCAACGGCAAGGTGGCCTTCGGTACGTCGTCGTACGAAATCGCCAGCGGGCTGATGTACCTGCTCGGTTCGTTCGGCGTGGTCGCGTCACTCAGCGAGCACCAGCCCGATGGCGTCGAACGGATGATCCGTGGCCAGCCGTGTGTGACGCGGGAGACGCACTGGACGATCAGTGTCGTCGCGAAAGACGACCTGCGCCTGATCGAACCGGCGTGGCGAGATCATCTGAACGCGCCGACGGTCACCGAATACCTGGCCGACCCGTCGACCAACCCGAAGAACCGGCGCTTCCATCCGATCGCCGGCGACCTGATCGGGCTGCCGATCACCGGGATCGAACCGGTCGAGGCCAGCAACGGCCACGTCTACGACTTCTCGGTGGAAGGCGACGAAAACTTCGTTGCCGGCATGGGTGGCCTTTGCTGCCACAACACCGACGCGGACGTCGACGGCAGTCACATCCGCACGCTGCTGCTGACCTTCTTCTATCGCCAGATGCCGGACCTGGTCGAGCGTGGCCATATCTACATCGCGCAGCCGCCGCTGTACAAGGTGAAACACGGGCGCGACGAGCGTTACCTGAAGGACGATCACGAGCTGAACCAGTACGTGCTGCGGCACGCGCTGGATGGCTCTTCGCTGGTGCCCGCGCAGGGCGTAACACCGATCGAAGGTGACGCACTCGGTGAACTCGCCCGCAAGTACCTGCTCGCCGAGGCGGTGATCGACCGGCTGGCGCGGATCATCGACAGCGACGCGCTGCGCGCGATCCTCGACGGCGTGATGATGGACTTCACCGACGACGCGGCCGCCGCAGCGACCGCTCAGCAGATGGCCGACGGGATGGCACGGCTTGCACCGCCCGGATCCACCGTGCTGCCGATCGTGTTGCCGCGCCAGGACGACAAGACCGAGAAGTGGTACCTGCGCATCGAGCGCCGCCATCACGGCAACGTCAAGGTGACCACGATCGACTCCGACTTCCTGCTCTCGGCCGACTACCGCGCGCTGGCCGACTGCGCCCAGACCGTCAGCGGACTGATCGGCGAAGGCGCCGAGATCCGTCGCGGCGAAGGCGAGAAACAACGCACCCAGGTCGTTCGCGACTTCCGCAGCGCGATGCGATGGCTGCTGGCCGACGCCGAACGCGGCATCACGCGCCAGCGCTACAAAGGCTTGGGCGAGATGAACGCGATCCAGCTCTGGGAAACGACGATGGACCCTACGGTGCGGCGGATGCTGAAGGTGCAGATCGAAGACATGATCGCGGCCGACCAGATCTTCACGACGTTGATGGGGGATGACGTGGAGCCGCGAAGGGCGTTCATCGAGCAGAATGCACTTAGAGCTAGCAATATTGATGTGTAGCGCTCGCGCAGGCGTTGGGTGCACAGTTAGCTGCAAAATGTGCAGAAGTTTGGCACCGAGCGCGCTGTAGTTGATGCGACTGCCTGAGCTACGGATTGGTTCGGCGTTGGCGGCTATCGCCGGCTGAGTAGCGTCCCCTTGGTAAGCGGCGCAGACCTCGATACGAGCTGTAGCAGGCACGCCCAGAGGTGTTGTGCGTTGCGTCCCTGAGACCAGTGCGTTGTCCTCCTGCGCCGTAGGCCGGGCATATCCACCATGTGTCGGTCAACGTGGGTCGGTGTGATACGTGGGGCGGGCGAAGTGATCGAGTTGTTCGCAGCAGCCAAGCAGCATAAGACCTCGGGCTTAGCGACGAGGAAGCGGCGTTCTACGACGCCTTGGCGGAAAACGGGTCTGCCAAGCAGGTGATGAAGTCCAATCAGCTTCGCCTGATGGCTCGCGAGCTGGCGGAGATGGTGAAGAAGATGCCGCGGCTCGACTGGACTCAGCGGGAGAGTGTGCGGGCGGACTTGCGGCGGAAGGTCCGTCGTCTGCTGGCGATGTACGGCTACCCACCCGCCCTCTCGGAGGACGCAGCACTGCTCGTGCTGAAGCAGGCGGAGTTGTCTACGGAGCACGCGGGGTGAAATACCGGCCCAGTCAGCGAACTGCTCCGATGGCGTTGCAGCGGGCCGAGGGGCTTGAGGACACCTGGTCCAATACCTAAACGTACGATCTCGGAGCGGCAATGGCGACACCGACGATGTGGATGGTCAGAGCCGGCGAGCGTGCTTGGCGCATCGAAGAATTCGAGCGCGAGAGTCTGGTCAGCATCGGTTGGCAGGAGATGGGCGATATGAGCGCCCTACGCACGCGTGAAGAGTTTGTGCGGCAGGTCGAGCGCTCGTATCCAGAAGCCAAGAAGGCATGGATACCCGGGGCCGCAGGGCAAGCGTTCCGCTTCGTCAGGGAGATCAAGGTCGGCGACGCCGTGGTGACATACAACCCCGCCGAGCGCGCGTATCTGGTCGGCACAGTCACCGGCACCTACGAATACGCCGTTAAGCTCTCGGCCGAGCAACCGAACCTACGTCGTGTGAAGTGGCGAGGACGGGTCGCTCGCGATCAACTTTCGGTTGCGGCGCGCAACAGTCTGGGCGCAATCTCGACACTTTTCGTCATTCCGCCAGAGGCGGCGGCAGAGATTGAGAGGCTGTTGACTGGTCAGACCCAAATCGCTGTCGCCGCTCCTAGTGCGGTAGTGGCGGATGAAGAAGTCGACGACCTCTACAAGGACATTCAAGCTAAAGCATTCGAGTTCATCAAGGACAAGGTCAGCCAACTCGATTGGGAAGATATGCAGGAACTCGTTGCTGGCCTGCTCCGGGCGATGGGCTACAAGACGCGCATATCACCGAGTGGCTCGGATCGAGGCAAAGACATCGTGGCGTCACCGGATGGATTCGGCTTTGAGGATCCGCGAATCGTCGTCGAGGTTAAGCATCGAACTGCCGCGATGGGCTCGCAAGACATCCGCAGCTTTCTCGGGGGTCGTCACGACCACGACAAAGGCCTGTATGTCAGCACTGGCGGATTCACCAAGGATGCGCGGTACGAGGCCGAGCGAGGGCGGATTCCCGTGACCCTGTTGGACATGGACGATCTCGTCAAGGCGCTACTCGAACACTACGAGCGCATGGACCTAGATATGCAGCGGTTGATACCGCTCAGAAAGCTGTACTGGCCGGTTTAGACGGGACGGAGAAGCCGCGGTGTACGGTCAAAAAAGCGATCGAGCCTGCCATCTGCGAGGGTTTCGTACTTGCGTTCGAGCCAGCTCGGACGGAGAGGATTGCGGAGATATTGGGTGTTTACGGCGAGGCGTCGGAGTCGCTTTCTGCCGAGGACTGGGACTTCGAACGTTGCGAGCTCGTCTTGGTGGCCCGGTGTCATCCGGAAGTCGCCATTTTCGCTGCTGTACTGATGAAGCGCATGGGAGGCAGCGGCGGCACGCGTCGGGTCAAGATGCGACTTACAGAAACGGTCTTGCTTGGTCCCTCAGTTCTCGCAAGCGAGGCCGATGATCCCGCTCTGCTTGCCAGCGCTGTGTCGTCAGCGGAAAGTCTCAAGAGGCTTGACCCGTCTACTTAGCGTCGGATACTTGACCTGGTCAAGTCGCCGCGCCCAAATGTGGCGTCTTCGCTCGACAGCCTGGTCCAGCAACGGATTGAAGATCGTCGATTGATCGGGCAGGACGAGCGCATTGCCAGGCAATACCCAATTGGTTGTATTGACCCGCGTTCGGGAGTGCAGTCGCGTGCACACGAATGTGCACTCAAGGGTTATCGACGCCTTCGCTTGAAGCCTGACTCTCGCTGACCGCGCACGGCCAGCACGAAGACGACATCGAAATTCCCGACGTATCGATACGGAGCGACGTAGCCACGGGAGACCCGGCCAATGTCTTGAAGGATGTCGGGCGCCAGCTAGATCCGAGTCACGCAGCCTTCGGCTTGCGAGCGGGCGGCTTGCGGGCACGTTCACCACGAGCGCGCGCGGCGACTTAGTTCCTGGCCTCATCCCATGGAACGCTCTTTCCGGTCTTCAGAAGCCGTGCTCAGCGTGCATCGGCAAGTCGGTGGAACTCTTCTTCCTGCTCCGCTTGCTCGACCGTTCGTTCGATTGCATCGAGCACGAACGCATGCATCGTCGTGCCGGCGCGCTCAGCCGCCGCAGAGATGCGCGACTTCAGGTTGTCCTCGATACGACTACCAGCCCTCCGTGCCCGGCTCCCCCTTGACCGGACCCACCACCTCGTCGGTGATCCAACCCGCGTAGAACCGCCCCGGCTGTGGCCGCACGCGCTCGCCACCGACGAAACACTCGAGCGGCACCGGATAGAACGCGACGTGGTCGCGCAGATCCTCGAACGCCGGATCGGGTGCCGGGTAGCTCCACGCGACCCGAGCCAGCACCCGACCCGGGGTGCGCACCGACCAGTAGACCGCGCGCCCTTTCCACTCGCAATGCGACGTGCCTTGCGCCGGCTCCAACGCGTCGGTCCGTACGTCGGCGCGCGGCAGGTAGAAGGTGGGCGGGCTGGCCGTCTCCAGCACGCGCAGCGCACGTGTCGTGCGCGCGATCTCGATGCCAT
>CADEEH010000070.1 GCA_902826305.1 uncultured Burkholderiales bacterium | reverse complement strand
GCTTGATCACGATCTGCAGCGGCGTGTACCCGAGGTCGTTGGTGAGGTTGGTGCCGATGCCGAAGGCGAGCCGGGTGCGATCCTTGAAGCGCAGGTAGAGCTCGATCGCGATCGGGAAGGTCAGCGCATCGGAGAACACCAGCGTCTTGGTCCGCGGATCGACCCGGTTCATCTCGTAGTGACGGATCAGCCGCTCGCCCCAGTCGAACGGGTCGCCGGAATCGTGACGGGCACCGTCGAAGAGCTTGCAGAAGTACATGTCGAAATCGCGCAGGAACGCGTTCATCCCGTAGACGTCCGACAGCGCGATGCCGAGGTCGCCGCGATATTCCTTGGCCCAGACCTCGAAGCCGTAGACCTGCGAGTCGCGCAGCCGCGGGCCGAGCGCCTGGCACGCCTGCAGGTACTCGTGTGCCATCGTGCCCAGCGGCGTCATGCCGTGTTTCATCGCGTAGAACACGTTCGAGGTGCCGGCCAGGTGCGGCCCGAGCCGGTCGCGTGCGGTCAGCAGCACCTCCTCGTGCCACAGCCGCGAGAACCGGCGCCGCGTGCCGTAGTCGGCGAGCTTGATGTCCTGCAGTTCCGGGCGCCCCGCGATCAGACCGACCTTCTCGTCGAGACGGCGCCGGCCCTCGGCGTAGTCGGGCACCTTCACGGTGTTGCGGAAGTAGATCTCGTTGACGATCGACAGCACCGGGATCTCGAACAGGATCGTGTGCAGCCACGGTCCGTTGATGACGATGTCGATCTCCCCCGGTGTCTTCGTCGACGGCCGCACCGAGATGTACTTGCGGTTCATCTGGAACAGGCCGAGGAAGTCGACGAAGTCGCTCTTGATGAACCGCATCGCCCGCAGGTACTCGAGTTCGCGCTCGCGGAAGCGCAGGCTGCACAGTTCCTGGATCTCCTCGTTGATCTCGTCGATGAACGGGACCAGGTCGATGCCGGGATTGCGGCACTTGAAGCGGTATTCGACCTGTGCACCGGGGAAGTGGTGCAGCACGACCTGCATCATCGTGAACTTGTACAGGTCGGTGTCGAGGAGCGACGGGATGATCATCGGCGGGATTGTACCTGCCGGGGGCTGTCGACAGGGGCGACGAAGCGGTCGACCATCTCGACGCAGGATGCCCAGTGCGCCTCGGCACGCGCCGACGCCGACAGGTCGTGGCCGAGGACCGCGGACAACGTGTGCTGGTTCGACAGGTAGAAATAGCCGAGCGAGGCGATCGTGATGTACAGGTGCACCGGATCGACCCCGTCGCGGAACACGCCCGCGGCGCGGCCGCGCTCGAGCAGGTCCTCGAGCAGCCGGATCACCGGCGAGACCAGTTCGCGCAGGTGCGGCGACTTGCGCAGATGTCGCGCGTGGTACATGTTCTCGGTGTTCAGCAGGCCGATGAACTCCGGATGGTCGGCGTAGTAGCGCCAGACGAACCGGCAGAAACCGGCCAGCGCCGCCCACGGATCCTGGTCGTCGAGACGCAGCCCGCGTTGTGCGTCGCGCAGCGCCGCATACACGTTCTCGAGCACCTCGCGGAACAGTCCTTCCTTGCTGCCGAAGTAGTAGTAGACCATCCGCTCGCTGGAGCGGGCGCGCTGCGCGATCCGGTCGCCGCGCGCGCCGGCGAATCCGTTGCGCGAGAATTCCTGGGTGGCGGCCTTCAGGATCCGCGCGCGCGTGGCCTCCCGATCGCGGCGGCGCTTGGCGTCGGCGTGCATGGGCGGCGGATGGCGAGGTTCAGTGCCCGATCGCCGGCACGGTGCCCGCCGGCGGCGTGTTTCGGCTGCGTTCGCAGCGGACGATGCCGTCGATCATCACCATGCCGACACCCGGCAGGTCGCCGAGCCGCACGCTGTCGAGCAGATCCCTGCCGGCCGAGTGCTGCGCCTTGTCCATGAAGACGAAATCGGCCGGCCGGCCGACCTCGATCAGTCCCTGCGCCAGCCCGCGCATCCGTGCCGTGTTGCCGGTGGCGAAGCCGAACACGATCTCGGCCGGGATGTCGGCGAGCGAGGAGATCAGCGCGATCAGCCGCAGGATGCCCAGCGGCTGCACGCCGGAGCCGGCCGGTGCGTCGGTGCCCAGGATCACGCGGTGCGGGCAGCGCAGCTCCATCGCGTGTTTCGCGGTCAGGATGCCGATCCGTTCGTTGCCGTTGTGCACGATCTCCAGCGCCCGCGGGCTGCGCTCGCACAGTTCACACACCTGCTGGTAGGGCAGCGCGGTGTGACCGCCGTTCACGTGCCCGATCACGTCGGCGTCGGCCTCCAGCACGACGTCCTTGTCGATCAGGCCCGAACCCGGGATCGACGGCCCGCCGGTGTGGATCGTGCTGCGCATGCCGTGTCTGCGGGCCCAGCCGACCATCCGCGCGGCCTCGTCGCCGGCCTTCACCGATCCGAGGCCGATCTCGCCGAGCAGGCTCACGCCGGCGGCCGCGAGTTCGGCGAAGTCCTCTTCGCGCATGCCCTTCTCGATCACCGGTGCGCCGGCGAGCACCTTGACCCCGCCGGCGAGCCCGGCCGCCCGCATCCCGTCGAACGCCCGCTGCGCGGTGATTGCCAGCGCCTTGACGCCGACGACGTCCTTCGGGCGTCCGGGCAGGTGCACCTCGCCGGCCGAGATCATCGTGGTCACGCCGCCGTGCAGGCACGACTCGATCCAGCCGAGCTGGTTCTGGCGCGGCGTCCAGTCGCCGAACACCGGATGCACGTGCGAGTCGATCAGGCCCGGGGCGAGTGTCGTGCCGCGGACATCGATCGTCAGCCGCGGATCGCCGGTGTCGCAGTCGGCCGCCCTGCCCACCGCGACGATCTTCCCGTCCTCGACGATCACCGTGTCGGCGTCCAGGATCGGCCGGTCGATGTCGCCCGAGAGCATCAGCCCGACGTTGCGGATCACCACCTTGCCCAACTTGTCCACGCTGCCTGCCACCGCCATCACTGACCTCCAGCCCGGGAGCACCCCGGATCGTCCGACCGATCACACCGACAGGTACTGCTCCCGCGCCCGCTCGTCGGCGAGCAGCTCGTCCATCGAGCCGCTGAACCGCACCTGTCCCTTCTCGAGCACGACCGCCCGGTCGCCGACCGCGGCGGCGAAGGCGATGTTCTGCTCCGACAGCAACACCGACAGCCCCTCGCGTTTCAGTTCGAGGATCATCGCGGCCATCTCCTCGACGATCAGCGGTGCGACGCCTTCGGAGGGTTCGTCGAGCAGCACCAGCCGCGGGTTGCCCATCAGGGTCCGCGCGACCGTCAGCATCTGCTGCTCGCCGCCGCTCATCCGGCCGCCCGGCCGGTCCGGCATCCGACCCAGGTTGGGGAACAGCGCGAACAGCCGCGCCGGATCCCACGACGGCACGCCGGCTCGCGCCGGCTGGCGGCCGACCTCGAGATTCTCGAGCACCGTCAGTTCCGAGAAGATCCGTCGATCCTCGGGCACGTAGCCGACACCGAGCCGGCTGATCCGGTAGGGATCGATCGCCGCGATGTCGTGACCGTCGAACGTGATGCGGCCGCGGCGGCGCACCAGTCCCATGATCGCCTTCATCGTGGTCGACTTGCCGGCGCCGTTGCGGCCCATCAGCGCGAGCACCTCGCCCTCGTGCACCTCGAGGTCGACGTCGAACAGGATCTGCGCGCGGCCGTAGTGGGCGGTGAGTCCGGCGACCGCCAGCAGCGTTCGCGGCCGATCGGCACGGGCCGCGGCCGATGACATCGCGCCGGCGCCTGTCGTGCTCACCGCGTGGCTCCCGCGGCCGGCGCATCGGCCGACAGCCGGCCACTGCCCAGATAGACTTCACGCACCGCCGGGTCGTCCCGGATCGCCGCCGGCGCGCCACTGGCGATCAGCTGGCCGCGGGCGAGCACCAGGATCCGGTCGGCATGGGCGAAGACGACATCCATGCTGTGTTCGGTGAACAGCACTGCGATCCCGCGTTCCTTGACCAGTCGTCGTGTCAGCTGCATCAGCGCACCGCGTTCACGCGGCGCCATGCCCGCGGTCGGCTCGTCCATCAGCAGCAACCGCGGCTCGTTGGCCAGCGCGATCGCCAGCTCGACCGTCTTCACGTCGCCGTAGGCGAGTGTCGCGCATGGCCGGTCACCGACCCCGGCCAGTCCGACCTGCTCGAGCAGCGCGGCGGCCTGGTCGCGGTACATCGGCGCCGCTGCGGGCCAGAAGCGATACAGCTGGCGGTGGTGCGACAGCAGCGCCATCTGCACGTTCTCGATCACCGACATCGACGCCCAGGTGGCCGCGACCTGGAACGTCCGTCCGACGCCGCGACGCCAGATCTCGCGCGGCGCGAGCCCGGCGATCGAACCACCGTCCAGCGACACCGCGCCGCTGTCGGGCAACAGCTGGCCGTTGATCAGGTTGAAGCAGGTCGACTTGCCGGCGCCGTTGGGACCGATCAGCGCGACCAGTTCGCCGGGGGCCACGCCGAAGGACACATCGTCGACCGCACGGACACCACCAAACGCCTTGACCAGCCGCGAGACCTCGAGCAACGGCACGGCGGCGGTCACCGCGTCGCTCCGCGACCGATGCCGGCCCGCACCGCCTGCGCGATCCTCGTCGCACCACCCGCCAGTCCTTCGGGGAACAGCACCACGAGCCCCAGGATCACCGCGCCGAACAACGCCCGCCAGTAGTCGGTGCTGCGGATCACCGTGTCCTGCAGCCAGGTGAACACCGCCGCGCCGACCAGTGGCCCGGCCAGCGACTGCACACCACCCAGCAGCACCATCACCAGACCGTCGACCGAGCGACCGACCGAGATCGTCTCCGGCGAGATCGTGCCTTTGGCGAACGCGAACAGCGCGCCGGCGAATCCGGCGGCCACGCCGGCGACGATGAACGCCCGCCAGTGGATCGCGATCACGTCGATGCCGGTGCTCTCGGCGCGCAGCGGCGAGTCGCGTCCCGCCCGCAGCGCATAACCGAACGGCGAGAACAACATCCGCCGCAGCAGCCAGATGCCGGCGACGACGATGGCCAGCGTCAGGTAGTAGTACGCGGTCTTGCCGGCGGCCCACGACGACGGCCAGATGCCGACCAGCCCGTTGCTGCCGCCGGTGACCTCGTCCCACTGGAACACCACCGACCAGACGATCTGCGCGAAGGCGAGCGTCAGCATCGCCAGGTAGACCCCGGACAGACGCACCGCGAACCAGCCGAACAGCGCGGCGCCGACGAGCGCGACCAGCGGCGCGGCGGCGAGCGCGACCTCCATCGGCAGCGACAACCCCTTGAGCATCACCGCCGCGCCATAGGCGCCGAGGCCGAAATACGCGGCGTGGCCGAACGAATGCATGCCACCCGGGCCCATGATGAAGTGCAGGCTGGCGGCGAACAGCACCGCGATCAGCAGGTCGATCATCAGCACCGTCAGGTAGGGCGTGGCGGCCGTCGCCCACGGCAGCGCCAGCAGCGCGGCGACCACCAGCGCGGCCAGCCATCGCCCCGCCGCGCCGAGCGGACGGATCGGCGCCTCGATCGCCGCGTTCGCCCGCACCGCGCCCTGCGCCCGGCCCAGCAGGCCCCAGGGCCGCCAGATCAGCACGGCGGCCATGACCAGGAATTCGACGACCAGCGTCAGCTTGGAGAACGCAAACGAGGTCCCCGCGATCTGCACGGTGCCGATCGCGTAACACAGCGCCTTGACCTCGGCGATCAGCAGCGCCGCCAGATACGCCCCCGGGATGCTGCCCATGCCGCCGACGACAACAACCACAAACGCCTCGCCGATCGCGACCAGATCCATGCCCAGGTTTGCCGGCTCGCGCGGCATCTGCAGCGCGCCGCCGAACGCGGCCAGCCCCGAGCCGAGCGCGAACACGCCGGTGAACAGCCATGCCTGGTTGACGCCGAGTGCGCCGACCATCTCGCGGTCCTGGGTCGCCGCGCGGATCAGGATGCCGAGGCGGGTGCGTGTCAGCAGCAGCCACAGCAGGCCGAGCACGACCGGTCCGATGGCGATCAGCAGCAGGTCGTAGGAAGGGAACGGCCGCCCGGCGAGGTCGACCGCGCCGCGCAGCCCGGGCGCCTTCGGGCCGAGCAGGTCTTCGGCGCCCCACAACCACAGCGTCGCATCGCGCAGGATCAGCACGATGGCGAAGGTCGCCAGCAACTGGAACAGCTCGGGCGCGCCGTAGACCCGGCGCAGCACCAGCATCTCGACCAGCGCGCCGAGCAGCGCGACCGCGAGCGCGGCACCGGCGACGGCGACCCAGAACATCCATCCCGCCAGCGCGCCACCGCCGGCGCCCTCGAGCAGCCGGACCAGCGAGTACGCGGCGTACAAGCCGAGCATGTACATCGAACCGTGCGCGAAGTTGACGATCCGGGTGACACCGAAGATCAGCGACAACCCGACCGCGACCAGGAACAGCGACGACGCGCCGGCCAGCCCGTTCAGCAGCTGGGCCGAGAGACTCGCGATCATCGGCGGCGGTCGTTCCTGGCGGGCCGGGTCCGGTGCATCGCGGCGGCGTTCAGTCGGCCGGACGCAGCTTGCGCACTTCCGCCTCCGGCGGCAGCACGGCGGCACCGTCGACGTAACGGAAGTTCTTCATCACGCCGCGCCCCTGGTTGATCGCGGTCTGCCCGACGAACGCACCCATCGTCGCCTGGTTGTCGGCCGCGCGCCAGGTGATCCGTCCGAACGGCGAATCGGCCTGCAGCCCGCGGAACGCGGCGATCACCTTCTCGGTGTCGGTGCTGCCGGCCTTGCGGATCGCGGCTGCAATCGAGACCAGCGTCGAGTAGCCGACGACCGAACCGAGACGCGGATACTCCTTCCACTTGGCCTGGTAGGCGCGCAGGAACTTGTCGTGGTCGGCCGTCTGGATGCTGTACCAGGGGTACCCGGTGACCCACCAGCCCTCGGGCGCCTCGTCCTTCAGCGGATCCAGGTACTCGGGCTCGCCCGACAGCAGGCTCACCACGGCGCGGTCCTTGAACAGGCCACGCGTCTGCCCTTCGCGCACGAAACGGGCGAGGTCGGCGCCGAAGGTGACGTTGAAGATCGCGTCGGGCCGGGCGTCGGCGATCGCCTGCGCGACCGCACCGGCATCGATGCGGCCGAGCGCCGGCGCCTGTTCGGCGACGAACTCGACGTCCGGCTGCGCGGCCTTGAGCAGCTGCTTGAAGGTCGCCGCCGCCGACTGGCCATACTCGTAGTTCGGATAGACCACCGCCCAACGCTTCTTCTTCAGCTTCGCCGCCTCGGGCACCAGCATCGCCGCCTGCATGTAGGTCGACGGGCGCAGCCGGAACGTGTAGCGATTGCCGTTCTGCCAGGTGATCTTGTCGGTGAGCGGCTCGGCGGCGACGAACACCGTCTTGCGCTGCTTGGCGAAGTCGGTCACCGCCAGGCCGATGTTCGACAGGAACGTGCCGAAGATCAGTGTGGCCTGCTCGCGCGAGACGAGTTCCTCGGCCACCCGCACCGCGTCGCCCGGGTTGCCATTGTCGTCGCGCGAGACGACCTCGAGCGGACGGCCGAGCAGGCCGCCGCCGGCGTTGATCTCCTCGACCGCGAGTTCCCAGCCCTTCTTGTACGGCTCCAGGAACGCGGGTTGTGCCTTGTAGCTGTTGAGTTCGCCGATCCTGATCGGCTGCGCGAACGCCGCGCCGCACGCGCCGGCCAGCGCCGCCGCGAAGACCCATCTGCCCAGACCGCCGGTGATCGTCACTGCTCGTTCTCCTGTGATTGCGACTTTTCGGGTGGGACCGGCCGTCAGCGCAGCCCGTCCTCGCCCTTGATCTCGTCCTTGCGCAGGCCGCCGACCCGCGGCAGCGGACGGCCCGAATCGGTGACCGCGACCGCGACGACGATTTCGCGCGCCCGCGGCGCGTCCGCGACCCGGGCCTCGATCGCGTCGAAGTGGCTGCGCACGAACGCCGCGTCCTTGTGGCCGAGCGGCACGTCGATCGCGGCGCCGATGCCGCCGAGTTTCTTCGCCGACGGCACCAGCGCCGCACCCTTGGCGACCGCCTTGCGCAGCGGCGCGCCGAGTTTCGGATGCAGGATCGCGGCCGCGTGTTCGATCTCGCCGGCCTCGCCGACGATCGCCGCCTTGCCGTAGCTCTCGGCCTGTCCCGGCTCGATGCCCAGTGCCTGCACGCAGCGTTCGCCGAGCAGGCCGCCGAGTTCCTCGCCGATGTCCGTCAGCACCCCGAGATCCTCGCGGTATTCACCGGCGCACGGGTTGTCGATGACCGCCATCGCCAGCGCGCGCCGGGTCGGCGGTGCAACCGACCGGCCCATCTCGATGTGCACCTCGTCGACGACCACGACCAATTTCCTGATGTGTGCCTTCATCCCGTCGTCTCCGTGTGCGCCGCTCAGCGCAGACCGTCTTCGCCCCTGACCTGGTCCGCGCGCAGGCCACCGACCCGCTCGTGCACGCGCGGCCCGGCGGTCATCACCAGGATGACCACCATCTCGTCACCCCGCGGCGCGCCGGGCACCGACACCTCGATCGCATCGAAGTGGCTGCGCACGTAGCTGGCGTTCAGGTGGGTGACCGGCACGTCCAGTCTCGCTCCCGGCGGTCCGACCTTCTTCGTCGACGACACGATCGCCTTCGCGTTGCCACCCTTGACCCCGTCCTTCCAACCGAGCACCTCGCGCATGCCATAACCGCCGGGGACGTGCCACAGCGCCCCGTGTTCGAGTTCACCATCGCCGCCGACGATCGCGCCCTTGCCGTAGCCCTCGATCCGCTCGGCCGGCAAGCCCATCGCGCCGAGCAGGCCGGTGGCCATCTCGACGCCGAGCGGTTCGAGCGCCTGCATCATCGGCAGGATGTCCGCCACATAACGTCCGGCATACGGATTGGTCAACACACAGGCGATCGCGCCGCGCAGCCGCGGCGTGGCAACCGGCGGGCCGAACTCGTGATGGATGCGCTCCACCTGTGTCCAGCGCCGGCGGATCTCGATCAGACCGGACATGCGATTCGCCCTTCCACCGGCCGTGTCGTCGGATCCCCGTGCCGCTGGCCGACGACCCGGGTCTCGCCCTGCAGGCTCAGCAGGGCCTGCACGATCATCCCGCGCCCGATCAGGGCCTGCGCCCGCCGCACGCCGCGCCCGAGCGCCCGTTGCACCACCGCGAGCGGCAATGATGGCACAGCCACCGTGACCGCTATCCGGCCGAGGTCGCTGTCGTCGCGGACCGTGTCCGCCGGCGCGCGGCCGATCCGCGGGTCGTCGTCGTCGACCGCGTTGGCGATGATCGTCGCGGCGGCATCGGCCTGCGCGGCGCTCGCCGCCAGCACGGTCACCGAATCGGCGATCCCGCGCGACAGGCTGCGCCCGCGCCAGCCGCTGGTCGCGACGCCACGCACGCGGCTGCCCGCATCGATCGACAGCCGATGCGGCGCATCGACCCGGCCGCCGCGATCGATCGCGACCGCGATCCCGACCGCCGCGCCCGACTCGAGCACGATTGCGATGTCGCCGCCGTTGTTGAGCCAGGCCCGCCGGATCCCGGGCCGGTCGAACGCAAGGGCGATCTCCTGCGCGACACTGCCGGCCACGGCGGCCATCGGCGTGACGAATTCGTCGCCGGCGAACGGCGCGCAGGCCAACCACATCCGGCGCGCGATCGGCCCGGCGAGTGGGCACGCCCCGGCGATCACTTGCGCCGGATCGATCGGACGCCGCAAGCGCGGCAACTCGGCGACCAGTTCGGCGAGGACCTCGCCGAAGCGTTCCCAGGCACACGCGGCTGCCGCGGCCAGCACGTCCTCGGACCCGTCGGCACCGATCAGCAGATCGATCGGCCCGTGCTGGAAATGCAGCCGGATCGCCCGCGGCGAGTGCCCGGGCAGTTCGCGCCGTACCGCGCCGCCGGTCCGGTTCACGGCCCACCCGCACCGAACGCGGCTGGCCACGGATTGGCCGCCGGCCAGCGGCCGAGCGCGACACCGTTGCCGTATTCACCGGCGGCGAGCGCCTGCTCGAGCGGCAGCACCCGGTCCATGTGCCCACCGAGCGCCGCATAGTCGGCCAGGCGCATCGTGAACTCGAGCGGCGCGACCACCGCCGGCGTGGGCACCGCGCCGAACGATCCGGCCGGCATGTGTGCCACGTCGACCATCAGCGTGATGCCCCCGCCCGGCCAGACGTAGGCCGGGGCACCGCCGCAGGTCACGTGCACGAGCAGATCACGGACCGCGCGCGTCAGCAGCACCGGGTTCTCGGTGACACCCGCACGCAGGCTGCCGCCGGCACCGGCGACGAACAGGACGGTGGCCAGCGACGGTTCGCAGTTCTGCCCGATCCGGTCGACGACCCGGCGCACCGGTTCGGGCATCACGGCCGGGACCGGCCGCAAGGCATCGTCGAGCACGAAGTAGGCGGCGTCGTCACCGGTGGTCGACACCATCAGCAGACGCAGGCCGGGCCGTGCGATCTTCGCGTTCCACCCTTCGACGATCGTCAGCGGATCGGTGATGTCGGTGCCGCCCCAGCCGATGCCCGGCCCGGCGACCTGGAAGTAGCGACCGGGCGTGGACTTGCGGCCGCGCAGCCGGATGCCGGACGGCGCCATCGCCAGGCAACGGCCGGCCTGGTGTTCGGTCAGCACGCCGGTGATGTGATCGTCGACGACCACGACCTCGTCGACATGTCCGAACCATTGCCTGGCGAAGATGCCGATCGTCGCCGACCCGCAGCCGACGCGCATCCGGGACTCCGGCACGCCGTTGACGAGCGGCGCGCGCCCGGCCTGCACCGTCAGTCGCGCACCACCCTCCACCTCGAGATCGACCGGCTGCCGATTGCCCAGCGCGACCATCAGGTCGCAGGCGATGCGTCCTTCGCGTTTGCTGCCTCCGGTCAGGTGATGCACCCCCCCGAGCGACAGGAACTGCGACCCGTACTCGTGGGTGGTCACGTGACCGACGATCTCGCGCTGGTGGCGCACGACCGCACGCTCCGGGCCGAGCCAGCGATCGGTGTCGATCTTCACCCGGTAGCTGCAGTAGCTGAAGATGCCTTCGGTGACGACGGTGACCGTGTCGGTGTCGCCGATCCGGCTCGAGACGATGAACGGCGCCGGCTTGTAGTCCGGGTAGGTCGTGCCGGCGCCGAGGCCGGAGACGAACGTCTCGCCGCCGACCAACGTCTCGCGCCAGCGATCGTCGCCGGCGGCGAAGCGGACCAGCTCGCCCGGCGTGTCATCGGCCGAGGCCCGCTCGAACAGGACCAGCGGATCGACGCGGGTCAGCCGGCCGTCGACGTTGGCGTAGCGGTCGCAGGCACCGCTCCGGCCGGCGCTGATCTGGCACAACACCGGACACGCGTTGCACTCGATCTTGTCGGCGGCCATCCGATCGGGCGGCACCGACCGCTCGAGCACGACCGGGACCAGCGACGCGTCGACCGCGTCGTTCGGCCGCTTCGATCCGTCGTCCTCGCTCACCGGCCGCCCCTGTCGGTCTGCGCCTGCAACGCCGCCAGCACACGGTCCGGGGTCGCCGGCACATGCCAGAGCCGCACGCCGATCGCATCGCGGATCGCATTCATGATCGCCGGCGCGGTGGCGATCAGCGCCGGCTCGCCGACCCCCTTGGCACCATACGGACCGATCGGTTCCGGATCCTCGATCAGGTGGACCACGATCGGCGGCACGTCGCCGGCGGTGGGGATCAGGTAGTCGTGCAGGTTGTCGGTGCGACCGCTGCGGTACTCCTCGAACAGGGCCATGCCCAGTCCCTGCGCGATGCCGCCGTGGATCTGGCCCTCGACCAGCGTCGGGTTGATAGCGCGGCCGACGTCGTGGGCGGCCTCGATCGACAACACACGCACCGTGCCCAGTTCGACGTCGACTTCGACTTCGGCGAACTGCGCGGCGAAGCCGTAGGTCGCATACGGCACACCCTGCCCGTCGGCGTCCAGAGGCACCGTCGGCGGATTGAAGTCGCCGCGGCCGACCGCGACGTCACCGTTGCGATCACGCGGCAGGCGATCGAGCCTGAGCCTGGCCTGGCGCTGGTGATCCTCGCCGAACAGCCAATAACCCTCGATGCCGATGCGGCTGTCCGGCGACAAGCCGAGCAGCGAGGCGAGCCGCTGGCGCAGATCCTCACCCGCCGCCTTGGCCGCATTGCCGGAGACGAAGGTCTGGCGCGACGCCGAGCTCTTGCCGGCATCGAGTGTCAGCGCGGTGTCCGCATGGATCTGGTCGAACAACGACAGCGGCACGCCGAGCGCGTCGGCGCAGATCTGCGGGATCACGGTGCAGGTGCCCTGCCCGATGTCGACCGCACCGTTGTACAACATGAAGCGGCCGTCCGGCCGCAGGCCGACGGTGATCGCCGACGGATTGGCGATCACCGTGTTGCCGATCCCGTACCACATGCAGGCGATGCCGACACCGCGGCGCTTGCCGGCGCCGTAGCGCCGATGGGGATCCGCGCCGGCGCCGACGTACACCGTCTCCCCGGCGCCACGGGCCGCGTGGTTGAACGACTTGCATCGATCGCGCGCCCGTTCCCAGCCCGGCCACAACGCGACCAGGCAGGAGGCCAGGCCGACACTGGCGCGCAGCACCTGGCCGGTCGACGTCGGATCGCCCGCACGCAGTGCCTGCTGCCAGCGATACAGCAACGGATCGCGCCCGAGCGCGTGCGCGGCTTCATCGATCAGTGCCTCCGACAGCAGCGTCGACTGCGGCACCCCGAAGCCGCGGAACGCACCGGCGACCGGGCCGTTGGTGATCACCGCGCGGGTCAGCGCACGCACGTGCGCGACCCGATACGGACCGCAGGCGTGGATCGGCACCCGGTTGGCCACCGTCGGCCCCCACGACGAATACGCCCCGGTATCGAAGTCGCCGCCGAATTCGTAGCCGAGCAGGCTTCCGTCGGCACCGACACACAGGGTCGCACGCATCGTCGACGGATGTCGCTTGGTCGTGGAGATCATCGACTCCGGCCGCGAGTACACGATCCGCACCGGCCGGCCGAACTTGCGGGACGCGGCGACCAGCAGCGGCTGGATCGACAGGTCGAGCTTGCCGCCGAATCCCCCGCCGACCGCCGAGGGCACGATCCGCACCTGCGGCGGATCGAGCGCGAACATGTGCGCGATCTCGTCGCGATCCATGTACGGTGTCTGCGTGCAGGCGAACACCGTCACCGTCGGCGGACCCGCCGGATCCCAGCGCGCCCAGCCCGCCTCGGGTTCGATGTAGGCGTGTTCGACGTGGGTGGTCGTGAACGTGCCGCCGAACGAGAAGGCGGCCTGCGCGGCGGCGGCGGCCACGTCGCCGCGCACCACCCGGCCCCGGCACAACACGTTGTCCGGCCAGCGCTGCTGGACCGCCGGCGCGCCGTCGGCGAGTGCGGCGTCGATCGATTCGAGCGCCGGCCGCGGCAGCCAACGCAGCGGGACCTCGGCGAGGTCGAGGTCGTCGATCGCCTCGCGGCTGCCGGCCAACGCGAGGACCGCCTCGCCACGGAAGCGGACCTGGCCGTCGGCCAATGCGGGCTGGTCGCGCAGCTCCGGGAAGATCGCGAAGCCGTTGCGCGGGATGTCGGCCGCTGACACGGCACCGACCAGGCCGGGATGTACGGCGACGAAGGCATCGACGTCACCGATCTCGAAGGCGGCGCTCGGATGCGGCGATCGGACGATCCGAAGCCACAGGCAGTCCGCGGGGGCCTCGTCGGCGCCGAATCGTTCGCTGCCGCTCACCTTCGCGCGTCCGTCCAGGCGTTCGATGCGCGCGCCGACCGCGCCGCCGGCCATCGCGTCGGCGATCGCGACACCCTCGGCGACCGCAAACGTCGGATCGACGGCGCGCGCATCCGCCGCCGCGGCGACATCCATCACCGCCTCGACGATCTTGCGATAACCGGTGCAACGGCACAACACGCCGCCGATGCCGTCGAGCACCTGCTGCTCGGTCGGCCGCGGATGACGCTGCAGCGTATCGACCGACGCCATCAGCATGCCCGGCGTGCAGATCCCGCACTGCGCGGCGCCGTGCTCGACGAACGCGCGCTGCAGCCGGGTCAACGCGCCGGTCGCGCGCGGATCCTCGACGGTGCTGACGCGCCGGCCCGCACACTGGCCGACCGCGACCAGGCAGGCGTTGACCTGGCGGTCGTCGAGCAGCACGGTGCAGGCGCCGCAGTCGCCCGCATTGCAGCCGACCTTGGTCCCGGTCAGCCCGAGCTCGTCGCGAAGCACGTCCGACAGGCGCCTGCCCGGCGCCACCGCCATCGCCACCACCTGGCCGTTGACGTCGAACTCGATGCGTGGACCGGCGCGATCCGGTGTGTTCATCCCGGACCTCCCGCCGTCTCGGCGAGCAGTTCGCGCAGTGCACGCTCGACCAGCCGCAACGCCGCGCGGCGGCGATAGTCCGCGGTCCCGCGCACGTCATCGATCGGCGACAGCGGCTCGAATGCCGCCGTGTCGATCACCTGCGCCAGCGAGCCGAGCGCCTCGCCGGCCCGTCGACCCGTGAGCGCCTGTTCGATGCGAGGCAACCGCTGCGCGACCGCGGAACAGGCCCCGACCGCGACACCGACCCCGCACAGGCGGCCCTGCCGATCGACATCGAAGGCGACCGACGCCATCGCGATCGAGATCACGAGGTAGCGTCGATGACCGAGCTTCAGGAACCGCGACCGCGACTCGTCGCCGCGTGCCGGCAGCCACACGGCCGCCAGCAACTCGTCGGGACGGCAGGCCGTCCTGCGATTGCCGAGCACGAAACCGGACAACGGCAGGCGCCGGGTCTCGCGAACGCTGCGCAACTCGACCTGTGCGTCGAGTGCGAGCAGCGCCGCGATCCCGTCGGCTGCAGGCGACGCATTGCACAGGTTGCCGCCGATCGTCGCCTGGTGCTGGACCTGGCGACCGCCGATCTCGCGCGAGGCCTGCGCGATCGCATCGAGCGCCTGCGGCAGTTTCCCGTCCGCCAGCTCGGCCCAGGTGGTCAGCGCACCGATGCGCCACCACGGCACGTCGTCGATCGACGTACGCTGGACTCCGCGCAGCTCATCGAGTGCGGTGATGTCGAGCAGCGACTGCGCGACGAGCGGCCGCTCGACCGCGGCCGGGTACAGGTCGGTGCCCCCGGCAAGGACGGTCCACCCGCCACCGGCCAGGCGATCGAGCACCGTCGACATCTGACCAGGCCGTTCGTAGCGTTGCATCCCGCCGCCCGCGTCCGCCGCGCCAGCCAGACCGGGCGTTCGCGGGGAACCTCATGCAATGAAGTAATTACTTCATTAAATTGCGATTTGACATTACCGCACGATAAAATCGACGTCAACATGCCGCCGCGACGACAATCGCCGGTGGGCATGCCCGGCATGCCGGGCCGGCGGCGCGGGGGCCCGGGCTGAACGCGACCTGTTCGCGCTGACGACCCCAGGCAATCGGCCGGCCGGACCCCGGAAGCTCCCAGACCCGACAGGAAACGCACCCGTCATGACGCATATCGTTACCGAGTCCTGCATCCGCTGCAAATACACCGACTGTGTCGACGTCTGTCCGGTCGACTGCTTTCGCGAGGGTCCGAACATGCTGGTGATCGATCCGGACGAATGCATCGACTGCGCGGTCTGCATCCCCGAGTGCCCGGTCGAGGCGATCAAGGCCGAGGAGGACGTGCCGCAGAACCAGATGAAGTTCGTCGCGCTCAATGCGGAACTGGCCCGGACCTGGCCCAGCATCACACGCACGAAACCGGCGCTCGCCGATGCCGAGGACTGGAAGGACGTCCCCGACAAGCTGCAGCACCTGCAGCGCTGAAGATCGCACTGGGCCGCCCGGCCGGAAACACCACACCGATGCAGTCTCCAACTTCAGGACCCGCGGTCGCGGACCGCAAGGTCGCGCTCCCGCTCGGTTTCGGCCGCTCGTTCGCCGACCTGTACTCGCGCGACGGCCTGCTCGCCCTCGACGCGAAGTTCCTCGAGTGGCTCGATGGCGCCGATCCGGCGTCGGCTGCGCGACTGCGCGGCGCGCGTGAACAGCCCCCGGGCGGCAAGGAAGAGGCGACGCTGCTGATCGCACTCGCCCCGCAGGTCGATGCGTTCATCGCGCGGCTGTTCGGCATCGAAGAGGAATTCGCCGAGCTCGGACGCCGCCACGCGGACCTCGACCCGCTGTACAAGGTCAAGTGGAAATTCGTCAAGCGCCAGGCGATGCTCAAGGTCGCGCCGGAGGAACTGGTCGGCTTCGACGCTGCCCACGCCGAGTCGCGGCTCGTGTCCTGGCTCGGCGCGCCGTTCGAGGAACTCGCCTTCGCGCGCGCGGTGCTCGACTGGCAGGCGACCGAGGCGGATGCCGATGCCGAGGCCGGCAAGCGGGCCGAGGCGGCCGAACGCCTTGCGGTGGCGCTGCGTTATTCGGCCTGGGCGGCGGGCACGCCGGATGGCCAGCGCCGACATGCCCACGGTGTGTTGTTCCGCCAGCCGGGCAAGGTCGATCCGTACCACCTGATCCATAGCGCCCGGACGCATCAGGAGCGGCAGGTCACGATCCACACGATCCGGCCGGAATCGATCCGGCGCCGGCAGGGTTTCGCGTTGACCGATCCCGGCACCGACCTGCGCGGCGCACTGGACCAGGCCAACTACTGCATCTGGTGCCACAACCAGGGCAAGGACTCGTGCTCGAAGGGGTTGAAGGACAAACCCGATGCCGACGGGCGTGTCGCGTTCAAGAAGAGCGTGTTCGGCGTGCCGCTGGCCGGGTGCCCGCTCGAGGAGCGGATCTCGGAGTTCCATGTCGTCAAGTCCGCCGGTCACGCGATCGCGGCATTGGCGATGATCACGATCGACAATCCGATGGTCGCGGCGACCGGACACCGGATCTGCAACGACTGCATGAAGGCGTGCATCTACCAGAAGCAGACGCCGGTCGACATCCCGCAGGCCGAGACACGGACCTTGAAGGACGTGCTCGAGCTGCCCTGGGGCTTCGAGATCTATTCGCTGCTGACGCGCTGGAATCCCCTCGACCTGCGCCGCCCGCTGCCGGCGCCCGACAGCGGCTACAAGGTGCTCGTCGTCGGCATGGGACCGGCCGGTTTCACGCTCGCGCATCACCTGCTCAATGACGGCCACGCGGTCGTCGGCATCGACGGCCTGAAGATCGAGCCGCTCGCCCCGGCGCTGTCGGGCGTCGCCGCCGACGGTTCCCGTGTCGCCTTCGAACCGGTGCTCGACATCGACGACCTGTTCGAGTCGCTCGACGACCGCGTGATGGCGGGATTCGGCGGCGTTGCCGAGTACGGCATCACCGTGCGCTGGAACAAGAACTTCCTGAAGGTGATCCGGCTCCTGCTCGAGCGGCGCGAGCGCTTCGCGATGACCGGCGGCATCCGCTTCGGCGGTACGCTGGGCGCGGACGATGCGTTCGAGCTGGGCTTCGACCATGTCGCGCTGGCGATGGGCGCCGGCCGGCCGACGACGCTGGACATCCCCAACGGCCTGGCGCGCGGCGTGCGCACCGCCAGCGACTTCCTGATGGCGCTGCAGCTGACCGGTGCGGCGAAGACCGACTCGATCGCCAACATGCAGCTCCGGTTGCCGGTGGTGGTGATCGGCGGCGGCCTGACCGCGATCGACACCGCCACCGAGTCGCTCGCCTATTACGTCGTGCAGGTCGAGAAGTTCCTCACCCGATACGAACGCCTGGCCTCGTCCGACGGCGCGGGGGCTCCCGCCTGGAACGCGTCCGAACGCGAAGTCGCCGACGAGTTCATCACCCACGCCCGGGCGATCCGCGCCGAACGCGAGGCCGCGGCGCTTGAACGCCGTGAGCCGCGGCTGGTGGAACTGCTGCAGTCGTGGGGTGGTGTCACCGTCGCCTACCGGCGCCGGCTGATCGACAGCCCGTCGTACACGCTGAACCACGAGGAGGTCGAGAAGGCGCTCGAGGAAGGCATCCGGTTCGCCGAATGCCTGGCTCCGACGCGGATCGACGTCGACGACGGCGGCGCGGTGCACTCGATCACGTTCGCCCGCCAGCAACGCGCCGACGACGGCCGCCTCAGCGACGACGGGACGGTCGAGTTCGAGGCGCGCACGGTCTTCATCGCGGCCGGCACACAACCCAACACCGTGCTCGCGCGCGAGGATCCGTCGCATTTCACGCTCGACGGCAAGTACTTCCGCGCGATCGGCGAAGACGGCGAGCCGGTCAAGCCGGCCCGCGCGACCTCCAAGCCCGAGCGGCCCGAGGTGCTGCTCGCGCGGATCGCCGACGGACGCCGCATCTCGTTCTTCGGCGACCTGCACCCGAGCTACTTCGGCAACGTGGTCAAGGCGATGGGCTCGGCGAAACAGGCGTGGCCGGTGGTCGCCCGCGTGCTGCGCGACCGTGCGCCGGCAAGTGACGCGACGTTCGCGGCTTTTGCGGCCCGCTTCAACGCCGATGTGCGCGCAACCGTCCACCATGTCGAACGGCTGACGCCGACGATCGTCGAGGTCGTGCTCAAGGCACCGATGGCCGCACGCCGCTTCGAGCCCGGCCAGTTCTACCGGCTGCAGAACTTCGAGACGCTGGCACCGGTCACGACCGTCGCCGGCAGCCGTACCCGCCTGGCGATGGAAGGCCTCGCGCTGACCGGCGCCTGGGTCGACAAGACACGCGGCCTGGTGTCGACGATCGTGCTCGAGATGGGCGGGTCGTCGGACCTGTGCGCTGCGCTGCGTCCCGGTGAGCCGGTGATCCTGATGGGGCCGACCGGAACCGCGACCGAGATCGAGGATGGCGAAACCGTGCTGCTTGCCGGCGGCGGCCTCGGCAACGCGGTGCTGTTCTCGATCGGCGCGGCGTTTCGCGCACGGGGTTCGCGTGTGCTCTACTTCGCCGGCTACAAACGCTCGATCGACCGCTACAAGCTCGACGAGATCGAGGCCGCGGCCGACATCATCGTCTGGTGCTGCGACGAAGCGCCGGGATTCGAGCCGCGGCGGCCGCAGGACCGCATGTTCGTCGGCAACATCGTGCAGGCGATCCTCGCCTACGGCCAGGGGCGGCTCGAACCATCGGGCTCGACACCCGCGGTGCCGCTGAACGAGGTTGACCGCATCGTCGCGATCGGCAGCGACCGGATGATGGCCGCGGTCGCCCAGGCCCGACACGGCGTGCTCGAACCGCTGCTCGCCCGCGGCCACCGCGCGATCGGTTCGATCAACTCGCCGATGCAGTGCATGATGAAGGAGATCTGCGCGCAGTGCCTGCAGCGTCATCGCGACCCGGCCACCGGGCAGGAGCGTTACGTGTTCTCCTGCTTCAACCAGGACCAGCCGCTCGACGAGGTCGATTTCCCGCACCTGGAGCAGCGGCTGCGGCAGAACTCGGTCCAGGAGAAGCTGACCGCGCGCTGGCTCGGCGAATGCCTGCGCCAGCTGCGGGAGCAACAACGCGTGGTCTGAACGCGTTCACCGGAGCGCGGAGTGACGACGGACGGCGCCTGTGCGCCGTTTGTCCTGTAAGCGCGGCCGACAGTCGATATATCGACCACAACGCGACCTTTTTCACGAATCGCGCGCCTTCGTCGTGTGCATGCTTGGCGACAGCCGGCAAACGCAACGATAATGCCCGCCAGCGCATTGCGCTCGGAGTTCCGACAAGATGCTCTATCAGATCCGCGAAGCCCAGCGAGCGATCCTGAACCCGGTCAGCGACTGGGCGGAATCGTTGAGCCAGCTCTACGCCAATCCCTACAGTCCCTTCTCCTACCTGCCGTTCGCCAATCGGGTTGCCGCCGGCCTCGAGCTGCTGCATCGCCTGGGCAAGGAATACGAGAAGCCGGAATTCGGACTGACCTCGGTGACGATCGACAAGCAGGAAGTGCCGGTCACCGAACGCGTCGTCGTGACCCGACCGTTCTGCCGTCTGCTGAAGTTCGAGCGCGTGCTGCCGAAATCGCTGGCCGCCCACGCGGACGATCCTTCGGTGCTGATGTTCGCGCCGCTGTCCGGACATCACGCGACACTGCTGCGCGACACGGTGCGCGCGATGCTGCCGGATCACAACGTCTACATCACCGACTGGATCGATGCCCGGATGGTGCCCGTCTCCAAGGGCGAGTTCCATCTGCACGACTACGTCGGCTACGTGATCGACTTCGTCCGCCACCTGGGTCCGAATGTCCACCTGATCTCGGTGTGCCAGCCCACCGTGCCGGTGATGGCCGGGGTGTCGCTGATGGCCACACTCGGCGACAAGCACCTGCCGCTGACGATGACGATGATGGGTGGGCCGATCGACCCGCGCGCCAGCCCGACCGAAGTCAACAACCTGGCCACGAACCACAACTTCGGCTGGTTCGAGCGCAACCTGATCTACCGCGTACCGGCGAAGTATCCGGGGGCCGGCCGGCGTGTCTATCCGGGCTTCCTGCAGCACGCCGGATTCGTCGCGATGAACCCGGACCGCCATCTGAATTCGCATTGGGACTTCTACCTCGACCTGGTGCGCGGGGACCTGGACGACGCCGATTCCCACCGCGGCTTCTACGACGAATACAACGCGGTGCTCGACCTGCCGGCCGAGTACTACCTGGACACGATCAAGACGATCTTCCAGGAGCACCAGTTGCCGCTCGGGCTGTGGCACGTGCCGTTCGAGGGCAAGTCGATCCGGGTCGCGCCCGAGGACATCCGCAACGTCGCGCTGTTCACGATCGAAGGTGAACTCGACGACATCTCCGGCTCCGGGCAGACCCATGCCGCCCACCGGCTCTGTACCGGCATTCCGGCCGCGCACCGCAAGCAGATGACCGCGGAGGGTGCCGGCCACTACGGGATCTTTTCCGGCCGCCGCTGGCGCGAGATGATCTATCCGAAGATCAAGGCGTTCATTCGCGCCTACCCGGAGCGCATCCCGGCGTCCCGCAAGGCCGCCTGACGGCACACGCGGGTACCCGAGGGTGCCCGGATCGCCACCACCGGCTTGCGGATCGCCCGACCCGTTTGCTCGTTCGGAACGAGCCCCTTGCGGTTCGACCCCATCGGACAACGATCTGGCGCGCCGGCAACTGTCCCGACACGGACAGGTCCACGGCAGCGGACCGGATCCGTGCCATCCGCCGACACGGGCACTAGAATCGGTCGAATCCTGGCCAGTGGCGTCGGCGGCACCAGGCGGCCGGACAGCAGCCGAAAACGGCGGCAGAAAAGAAACGGGCGGCTTTCGCCGCCCGTAATTTCCAAACCCTGGCTGATTCTTGGTTGGTCTGCGTGAGATCCGAGGAAACAAGGATGCAACTGCCGTGCCACTTGCCTGTGACGCAAGATCTGGCAATCATAATATTCATTTAAATGAATAATTTATACTCGTCATCTCGAAATGACATGACGCACACATCAGGTTCTGTGTCCGGCGACTTCGCTGGTTTGGTAAGGAATTTCGACATCCAACCCGGAGTGACGGCCGACGCCATCGATGCCGTCCTGCCGCAGACGCAGTGCCGTCGCTGCGGCTTCGACGGCTGCCTGCCGTATGCCCAAGCGATCGCCGGCGGGCGGGCTGCGATCGACCGCTGTCCCCCCGGCGGCCCGGCGGTGATCGCCCGACTCGCCGCGCTGACCGGGCGCTGCGAGATCCCGCCGGATCCATCCTGCGGCCCGCAGCCGACGCCGCATCGGGTCGTGATCGACGAGCAGCACTGCATCGGCTGCACCAAGTGCATCCAGGCCTGTCCGGTCGATGCCATCGCCGGCGCGGTGAAGTTCCTGCACGTGGTGATCGGCGAGGCATGCACCGGTTGTGATCTCTGCCTGCCGCCGTGCCCGGTCGACTGCATCGAGATCCGGCCGGTCGAGCGGCAATGGACCGACACGGACGCGATCGCTGCCCGGCGCCGGTTCCACGCGCGGGAACAGCGCCTCGCCATTGAACGCACGCGCCAGCAGGAACGGCTGCAGACGCTGGCGCAGGCCAAGCTGCAGGCCATCGACAGCGAGCCCGAGGACGAATCGACACGGCGCCGACGGGCGATCGTCCAGGCCGCGATCATCCGCGCCCGCGAACGCGTGCGCACGAATGCCGAAGGACGACGATGAATCCCGCCAAGCGCGCCGAGATCTTCAGCCGACTGCGCGCGAACGATCCGGAACCCGAGACGGAACTTGTCCATCACAATGCGTTCGAACTGCTGGTTGCGGTGATCCTGTCGGCCCAGGCGACCGACCGCGGCGTCAACGCGGTGACGCCGGCGCTGTTCGCGAAGGCGCCCGACGCGGCCTCGATGCTCGCGCTCGGCGTCGACGGCCTGGTGCCGCTGATCCGGACGATCGGACTGTATCCGTCGAAGGCGAAACATCTGATCGAGGCCTGCTCGATGCTGGTCGGTGAACACGGCGGCGAGGTGCCCGCGACCCGTGAGGCGCTGGAGAAGCTGCCCGGCGTCGGCCGCAAGACCGCCAATGTCGTGCTCAACGTCGCGTTCGGCCAGCCGACGATCGCGGTGGACACCCACATCTTCCGTGTCGCCAACCGGACCCGGATCGCGCCCGGCAAGGATCCGGCGGCGGTCGAGAAAGGGCTGATGCGCCATGTGCCCGAGGAGTTCCGCCTGCACTGCCATCACTGGCTGATCCTGCACGGCCGTTATGTCTGCAAGGCACGCAAGCCCGAGTGCTGGCACTGTGTGATCGCCGATCTCTGCGAGTACCGACCCAAGAGCGCGGCCCCGTCGGCCGGGCCTCGGCGCTGACGCGAACCGCCGATGTTCAACCCGTCCCCGGAGTACGTGCGCCGCTTCTTCTGCGAAGTCGCGACGAAACGTGAACTCGGCTCGCCGCTGACCCCGATCGAGACCATGGCCGCCGACTGGATCGGCGCCCATCCGCAGTACCGCGACGACCTGGCGTCGGCCGAGCGGGCGCTGGTGACCCGGTATCCGGACGATTCCGACCGCAACAACCCGTTCCTGCACCTGTCGTTGCACCTGGCGGTCGCCGAACAGGTGTCGATCGACCAGCCGCCGGGGATCGCGGCCGCGAGCCGCGTGCTGGCCGGGCGGCTGGGTTCCGCGCACGAAGCCGCACATGCGCTGATCGACTGCCTGCGCGAGACCATGGAACGGGCCACCCGCGAATCCCGGCCGCCCGACGGCGCAGCGTACCTGGCCTGCATCCGGCGCCGGGCCGAGACGTGACCACCGCCGCGGAGACGAGCCAGCGGGGTTTTCTGCTACCCTTCGGGCCGTCGTGTCGATCGACCGGCGGGGCGCCCGGCGCGCCGCCGCGGATCCGACCAGTCGGATCGCCGATTCCGGAACTTGCTCCGCAACCTGCAAGGTAATCATCGATGTTCGGCCGCCTGATGCCCCGCGAGGGCAGTTTCTTCACGCTGTTCGACGCCCATGCACAACTGATCGCCGAGGGCAGCGCGCAGCTCGCGCAGATGATGGCCGACTACGGCAACGTCGCCACGCGGCAGAAGTACATCGACACGATCGACGACACGGAGAAGGCGGCCGACAAGTTCACCCACGACACGGTCGCGCTGCTGCACCGGACCTTCATCACGCCGTTCGACCGCGAGGACATCCACAAGCTGATCACGCAGATGGACG
>CADEEH010000069.1 GCA_902826305.1 uncultured Burkholderiales bacterium | reverse complement strand
CGGACGGATCGTAGTCGCGCGACGCCTCCCACTGGTACAGGTGGTCGTTCGCGTCTCCACCGAACTTGCCGATGAGGCGCTGGTCGAGCAACTGGTCGGCCTTCTTTCGCGTGGGTGCGAGCTTGTGGAGTCGCTGGTCGCCGCCGTTGGTCGCGTAGGCGTAGAAGACCGAGGCGAACTGCAGGCTCTTCGGCTGTGTCGTGTAGTTGCCGCCCATCCACTCGGGGTCGTTGCGGATCGAATCGATGATCAGTCGGCGCATGATCCAGTTGCGCCCGGACATCCCGGTGGGCATCGAGGCCATCGGCACCGCGGCATCGAGCGCATCCGGATATCGCTGCGCCCAGATCCAGGTCTGCATGCCGCCCATCGAGTTGCCCAGCACCAGCCGCAGCCGGCGGATGCCCAGGTGTTCGGTCACCAGCCGGTACTGCGCCTCGACCATGTCGTCGTAGTTGTAGCGCGGGAACTTCGTGCGCAGGCCGTCCGACGGTTTGCTCGAGCCACCGCTGCCGATCGAGTCGGGCAGGATCACGAAGTAGCGCTGGGCATCGAGCGGCTGGCCCGGACCGAACAGCTCGCCGCCGAACTCCGGCGTCAGCATACTCGCGCCCGAACCGGTCGTGCCGTGCAGGATCAGGACCGGTTCACCGCGCCGATCACCGATCGTCCGGTAGTGCACACGCAGTTCGGGCGACGTCGCGCCGTCGTGGAAGCGGAAATCGCGGATCACGTAGTCGCCTTCGACCGGCGCCGGGAACTCGGCGGCCGGCACCGATGCCGACACGCCGAGCCCGACCGCGGCGACGACGAGAGACCGGCGCATGCCGGCGACGATCGAGCGGAGCGTGCGGATCGGTTCCATCTTCATTCGTCCTTCAGTTGTCCGCGTGATGGAACTAGACCAGGCACTGCTTGTCGAAGAACGCCTTGCGCCAGCGCGTGACGGTGACCTTCTCGAACAGACCCACCTTCGTGAACGGATCGTCGGCGATGAACCGTTCGGCCACGGATCGCTCGTCGGTATCGACCAGCAGGATGCCGCCCGGCCCGGGTGAACCGTCGTCCTCCAGGATGCCGCCGGCGGCCAGCAGCAGATGCTGGTTCGCGCGCAGGTAGTCGAGGTGGACCGCACGGGTCGAGGCGCGAAGGTCGGCCTGGCCGGGCTTGTCCTGGGTGATGATCGCGTAGGGCATGTTCTCTCCTCGTGGTTCATGGGTGCGCGAAGCCGCCGGTCGACGCCACGCGCGGCTCTTGTCAGCGTGCAGGCGCGGACGGTCCTTCGATCAGTGCGCGGGCGGCGCGGACCACCTGGGCTTCGGTCAGGCGCGACTCGGCCTCGAGCCTCGGCGCGTAACCGACGGGCACTCGCGGCGCGCCCAGCCGCGCGATCCGGCAGCCGGTGGCCTGCGCGGCGGTCGCGGCCACCTCGGCGCCGAATCCGCCGACCTGCACCGCCTCGTGCACGACCAGCAGCCGGCCGGTCCGCGCGCAGTCCTCGAGGACGGTCTGCCGATCCCACGGCCACAACGAGCGCAGGTCGATCACCGTCGCGCCGATCCCGTCCGCGGCCAGCGTGGCCGCGACCGCGTCGACCAGCCGGACACTCGCCGACCAGGCGACGATCGTCAAGTCGTCTCCCCGGCGCAGCACGCGCGCACGGCCGACCGGCAGGACGTCGTCATCGTCGACCGGCCCGGACACACCCCAGAGTTCCTTGTGCTCCAGGTACACGACCGGGTCCTCCCCGGCGAGTGCCTGCGTCAGCATCCCGTGGTTGTCCTGCGGCGTCGCCGGACACATCACGACCACGCCCGGCAGGTGGGCGAACCAGGCCTCCAGGTTCTGCGAGTGCTGTGCGGCCGAGCTGCTCCACAGGCCGACCGGCATCCGCAAGATCAGCGGCACCCGGCCCTGCCCGCCGAACATGAACCGGTTCTTCGCCGCCTGGTTCACGATCTCGTCCATCGCACACAACGCGAAGTCGATCACCCGCAGCTCGATCACCGGCCGCAGGCCGGCCAGTGCCATCCCCACACCCGCGCCGGCGATCGTGCTCTCGGAAATCGGGGTGTCGATCACCCGCGCCGGGCCGAACGCCGCCTGCAGCCCCTGGTACTGCTGGAAGATGCCGCCGCGGCCCACATCCTCGCCCAGCACGACCACCCGCGGATCCGCGGTCATCGCGGTCCGCAGCGCGGACGACGCCGCCTGGGCATACGTCATCGTCGTCAATGCCATGGACCGGCTCCCAGCGTCTGCACGTCGACATAGGCCTGTTCACCCGCCGGTGGCGGTGATGCGTCGGCGAACAGAAGCGCCGCCTCGACCTCCGCGTGGACCTCCGCGTCGATGCCGGTGAGCACCGCGTCGGCCACGCCGCGCGCCCGCAGCGTCGCGCGTGCACGCACCAGCGGATCCTGGCTCGCGGCCGACTCGACGTCGGCCGGGTCGCGATAACCCTGGCGATCGGCGGACAGATGCCCGCGTACCCGCCACGTCCGCGCGTGCAGCGTGCGCGGGCCGTGACCGCCGCGCGCCTCGGCGATCAGCCGCGCCGCGCAGGCGGCGACGGCCTCGACGTCGTTGCCGTCGACCGAACTCGCCGGCACACCCAGCGCGTCCGACCGGGCCGCCACGCCCGGTCCCGCGGTCAGCTCGCCGGTGGGGCTGGTCGCCGACCACCGGTTGTCCTCGCAGACGAACAGCACCGGCAGCCGGTAGACCGCGGCCCAGTTCAAGGCCTCGAGAAACGGTCCCCGGTTGACCGCGCCGTCGCCGAAAAAACAGGCGACGACGTTCGGGCGTCCGAGCAGCTTCAATGCGTGCGCGGCGCCGCAGGCGATCGGCAGGCCGGCACCGACGACGCCGTTGGCGCCGAGCATGCCGACCGAGAAGTCGGCGATGTGCATCGAGCCGCCCTTGCCGCCGTTGCAGCCGTCGCGCCGGCCGAAGAGCTCGGCCATCATCCGCCGCATGTCCGCGCCCTTGGCCAGCGTGTGACCGTGGCCGCGATGGTTGCTGGTCAGCAGGTCCTCGCGCACCAGGTGCGCACAGACGCCGGCGGCCACCGCCTCCTGCCCGATCGACACGTGGAGCGGTCCGCGGACCTTCGTCCGCTCGTCGATCTGCTGGCCGAGCGCGGCCACGCCGCCGATGCTGGCGGCCTCGGCGGCGAGTTCGAACGCCCGGATGCGGGCCATCGAGCGGTACAACACGAGTGGATCCATCGGCGGAACGTCTCCCGGATGTTTGACCAGGGCCTGTCGACAGGCCCTAGAGTGCGACCGTGGACAACCACGGCACGGCGGCGATCACGACCACGCCGACGAGCAGCGCCGCCAGGTAGGGCCAGATCGCTCGGATCACCTCGTCGGGACTGACATCGCCGATCCGGCAGGCGATGTAGAAACCGACACCGATCGGCGGCAGCATCAGCCCGATGTTCATCGCACAGACGATGACCATCGAGTAGTGGATGTCGTGGATGCCGAGCTTGCGGGCGATCGGGAACATGATCGGCGCCAGCAGCAGCACCGCCGGCAGTCCCTCGAGCAGGCAGCCGAGCACCAGGAACACGATGATCGACGCGGCCAGGAACGCGGCCCCGCTGCCCGGCAGCGAACCGAGGAAGGCCGACAGCTTGATCACCACGCCGCTCTGCGTGATCGCCCAGGCCATCGCCGAGGCGGCGCCGAGCACCAGCAGCACCGCACCGGACAGCGCCGCGGTCTCCACCAGCATCTGGTAGAACCGCCGCATCCCGATCCCGCCATACATCAGCTGCCCGATCAGCAGCGCGTACGCAACCGCCACCGTGGACACCTCGGTGGCGGTCGCGACCCCTTCACCGACCGCGCTGCGGATCAGGAACGGCAGCACCAGTGCCGGCGCGGCCACGACCAGCAGGCGGGCGACCTGCCCCGCACCGGCGCGTCGCGTGTCGGCGAGATTCTCGTGCCGGGCCTTCCAGCGCGCCAGGCCGACCAGCGACAACAGCAGCACACCGGCGACGACGAAGCCGCTCTGGAACAGGCCCGCGATCGACACACCGGCCACCGCGCCGAGCACGATCAGCACGATGCTCGGCGGCACGGTGTCGGCCATCGCGGCCCCGGTGGCCAGCAGCGCGACCATCTCGCCCGGTTTGTAGCCGCGCCGTTTCATCTCCGGGAACAGCGCCGGGGCGACCGTGGCCATGTCGGACACCTTCGAGCCGGAGATGCCGGAGACGATGAACAGCGATCCGAGCAGCACGTACGACATCCCGGCCTTCACGTGGCCGATCAGCGAGGCGAGAAAATCGACGATCGCCTTGCCCATCCCGCTGGAATCGAGGATGCAGCCCAGCAGCACGAAGATCGGCACCGAGACCAGCACCAGCGACGACATCCCCTCGTCCATCCGGCCGATCACCACCATCAGCGGGACGTGGGTGGTGAAGGCGAGATAACAGACCGCGCCGATGCCGAAGCAGAACGCGATCGGCACACCGGCGAACAGGCACACACCGACGAATCCGATCAGGAAGATCGACAGGTTCCAGGCACCCAGCTTCGTGAGCTGGGGACCGAGCAGCCAGCAGCCGAGCGCCACCGCCGCCACCAGCAGCGCGGCCGCGACCAGCGAACGGATCGGCACGCTGCGCCCGGCGTAGAACAGCACCAGCAGCAGCATGCCGATCAGGCCGAACGCGATCGCCGACACACGATACGTGTTCGGCAGATCGAGCGCCGGCGTGCGGATCAGCCACTCCTCGCGGGCATAGGTGAGCGCCGGCTCGATCAGCGCGGCGAGCACCGCCGCCATCGCCACCAGCGCGAACGCCTGCGTGTACTCGCGCCACCGCGGCGGCAGCCGCTCGACGAAGATCATCAGGCGCAGGTGTTCGTTGCGATGCACGGCGAGTACCGCACCCAGCATCGTCAGCCAGATGAACGCGGTCGAGACCACCTCGTCGATCCAGACCACCGGGCGCGCGAACACATACCGCGAGGCGACACCGGCCAGCAGCAGCACCGCGATCGTCAGCACCAGCGCGGCGGCGATCGCCTCGAGGGGCCGCATCCAGCGCGCCGCCGCGGGCGCTGCGTCCACCGGTCCGCCCTCGCCCGCCGCGACGGCAGCGGCCAGCCCGGCCGGCGCCGGCCAGCCGTCGCCGGCGCTCGCCGGATCCTGCACCGGGCCCACGCCCGGTCAGCCCAGCTTGCCGGAGTAGCGCTCGAGCAGCGACCAGGCCTCGTCGCCGAGCTTGCCTTTCCATTCGGCGTAGAAGCCGCCGCTGCGCAGCTTGTCGCGGAACGCGTCGGTCTTCGGCGTGTTGAAGACGATGCCCTTGGCGGCCAGATCCTGCTGGACCGTGCCGCTCATCTTCGCCAGATCCTCGCGCTGGGCGACGGCGGCCGCATTGACGTTCCGGGCGACGATCGTGCGCAGATCCTCGGGCAGGCGTTCCCAGGCCCGTCGGTTGGCCAGGAACCAGAAGCCGTCCCACATGTGGTTGGTCATCGAGCAGTACTTCTGCACCTCGTACAGCTTCAGCGCCCAGATCCCGGTGAGTGCGTTCTCCTGGCCATCGACGATCTTGGTCTGCAGCGCGGTGTACAGCTCGGACGCGTTGATCGACGCCGGCGCCGAATCGAACGCCTTGAACATCGACGTCCACAGCGGCGACACCGGGACCCGCATCTTGAATCCGCGCAGGTCATCGGGCGACGTGATCGGTCGGGTCGAGGTGGTCATCTGGCGAAAGCCGTTGTCGAAGATCCTGTCCATCGCGACCAGGCCCGCCTTGCCGATCTGCGCCCGGATGAACGCGCCGAGCTCGCCATCCATCGCCTTCCAGACCGTGTCGTAGTCGGAGAACGCGAAGCCGATGCCGTTGATCGCGGTCTGCGGCACCAGCGTCGACAGGATCAGGCCCGACAGCGTGAAGAACTCGATGCCACCCGAGCGCAGCTGGCTCAGCATGTCGGTGTCCGAGCCGAGCTGGCTGGCCGGGAAGATCTGGATGTCGACCCGTCCGCCGGTCTCGGCGCGCACCTTGTCGGCCATCTCCTTGGTGCGGGTGTTCAGCGGATGCGACGGCGGCAGGTTGTTGGCGTACTTGTATGTGAACTCGGCGCCCTGGCCGGACGCGAAACGGGTGGGCAGCGCGGTGCCGAGGGCCGTCGCCGCGGCCGATGCCGTGACGAACTGGCGGCGGTTGAAACGCATCGATGAGTCTCCCTGGATCTGTCCTGTCGATACCGGCACTGTAGCCGATCGGGTCGCGGCACCTCAGTCCTGCGCCGGCTTCTGGTCGAAAAGGTCGCGCACCATCACGCCGCTGGCAAGGAACCCGCCGTCGACCGCCAGCGTGTGCCCGGTGATGTAGGCCGCCTGCTCGGAGGCGAGAAAGACGACCGCGTCGGCGATGTCCGACGGCGTGCCGTAGCGGCGCATCGGCACCATGTCCGAATACGCCGAACGTGTCGCGCTGCCGTGCAGGCGCCGCACCAGCGGCGTATCCACCGGCCCCGGGGCGATCGCGTTGACGGTGATGCCCCACTCGGCGACCTCGATCGCGAACTGCTTCGTCAGTGCGATCAGCGCCGCCTTCGAGGTGCCGTAGGCCAGGCGCCCGGTGCCGGCCCGCACGCCGCTGATCGACGCGATGTTGACCACCCGACCCCAGCCCCTGTCGCGCATCGTCGGCAGCAGCCACTGCGTGAGCAGCATCGGCGCGGTCAGGTTGACCGCGAGTGTGGCCTGCCAGTGCTCGAGCGGATAGGCGGCGGCCGGTATCGTTGCGGCGATCCCGGCGTTGTTGACCAGGATGTCGGGTGCGCCGAACGGCGCGGCCAGCGCCGGCAGCGCCTGCGGCAGCGTGTCGGTCGCGGCGAGGTCGATCGCCACCGCCTGCGCCCGCCCGCCCAGCGCGACGATCTCGCGAGCCGCGGCGGCGGCGCCGTCGGCGTCACGGTCGGCGATGACGACGCTGGCGCCCTGGCCACACGCGAAATGTTCGGCGATCTGCCGTCCGATGCCGCTGGCCGCGCCGGTGACGAGCGCGACCCGGGTGGCGTGTGCCCCGGTGGTCATAAGGTCCTGTCTCCTGTCGAAAGTCACCGCATCGTCGCACCGCGCCGGCCATGCTGGCAATCGGGGCTGCCCCGCAGTCGTCTTTTCTTCTATGGTCCACATGGTGGACCGGCTGCGCCCGCCGTCTGTGCCGCGATGGCTCCTGGTCAATGCGGATGCAGCGTCTCCGAGGGCGCGCAGCCGAACATCCGCCGATACTGCGCGGCGAATCGGCCCATGTGCACGAAGCCGTATTCCAGCGCAACCTCGGTGACGCTGACCTCGCGCCGCTCGCGGGCCGCCCCGCGCAGCGCGCGGTCGACCGCCAGCAGCCGCTCGCGCCGCGCATAGGCCAGCGGCGACAACTCGCCGCCGCGCTTGAACGCGGCTTCCAGCGTGCGCGGACTGACACACACATGACGGGCGATCTCTGGCAACGTCAACGCGCGGCCCAGGTGCTCCTGCACGTAGTCCTTCGCGCGCCGCAGGCACCGCTCGTCGCTGCGAACGGCCGTGGCCGCCACGGCATCCGGCTCACCCAGCATCGAGGTGAACGCCGACAACAGGAACTCCTCCATCGCGGCGCAGGCGGCCGGATGCCGAAGCCAGTGCTCGCCGAAGCGGTCCAGGTTGCAGGTCAGATCGACCACCGCCTGCCACCATGCCGCGACCTGTGGATCGCGGCGCGAGCGGGCGGTGGCGAATCGCGGTCGGGGCAGCCCCCATTCGCTCGCGCGTTGCTCGACGACGTCGCGCGGAACCTGCACCAGGATCATCCGGCAGTCGGCGCTCCAGATCATCCGGCCGCGCGCCCTCGGCTGCAGCACGGTCAGCATCCGCGTGTCGGCACGGGTTTCGCGATCACGGTCGACCAGCAGCGCGTGGCCGGCCAGCGGCAACTGCACCATGTAGAAGTCGCCACGTTCACCCGGATCGATCATCACCTCCGCACCGTAGGTGAGCGTATTCAGGGTCACGTGGCGCATCCGGACCTGGTTGTGGTGCACGTCGAGTGAACGGGTCCTGCCGCGCACTTCGAGGCGATGCGGCGAGAAGATGCGGCCGATCCGCTCGGCCGCATCGGCGGCCGTGTGGGCGCGGGTCAGCGGAAACGTGTCCAGCAGGCCGGTGAAGGCGGATTCACTCATGACGTGTCAAGGCGGGCGGTGGAGGCGGGTCCGGAGCAGTTTCCGGACCAAGTCGCTGCCTCATTCAACCTCATTCGACCACGTTTGCCGCCGACCGGGATGCTGCGGTGCGATACCCGGGCGGGTGGCAGGTCCCGACAATCCATCGAAAAACGGACCCGCCGATGCGACAAACGGATAGCCATCGTCGCGTCGGACGGCGACGATGTCGGCAGGCGCGGCACTGGACGCCGCCCGGATCCGTCGCCGCCTGCCTGCCGAGGAGATCGAAGCCATGACCGCCACACTGACCGACGTCGCCCGAAGAATCAGCGACGGTTCGATTCGCGTCGTCGACCTGACGCAGACTCTGTCGGCGGAGTTCCCGCCACTGGTGCTGCCACCACAGTTCGGCCAGACCTGGGCGTTCAAGCAGGAACGGATCTCGCGATACGACGATGCCGGACCCGGCTGGTACTGGAACAACTTCTCCTGCGGCGAACACACCGGCACCCACTTCGACGCACCGGTGCACTGGATCACCGGCAAGGACCACCCGAACAACACGGTCGAGACGATCGACCCGACACAGTTCATCGGGCCGGCGTGTGTGATCGACTGCAGCGCCGAGGTCGCGCGCAACGCCGACTTCAACCTGACCCCCGCGCACATCGAGGCCTGGGAGAAGACCCACGGCCGGATACCGGCCGGGGCCTGGGTGCTGTTCCGTACGGACTGGAGCAAGCGCATCGGTGATCCGGCCGCGTTCGTCAACATGAAGGAGGATGGCGCGCACACGCCGGGGCCGACGCAGGCCGCGGTCGAACTGCTGATCACCCGCGACGTCCGCGGTTTCGGGGTGGAGACGATCAACACCGATGCCGGCCAGTCGTACGCGTGGTCGACCGCCTACCCGTGCCACACGCTGATGCACGGTGCGAACAAATACGGCCTGCAGTGCCTGACCAATCTCGACCAGTTGCCCCCGACCGGCGCGCTGATCGTGTCGGCACCGCTGAAGATCAAGGGCGGCTCCGGCTCGCTGCTGCGGGTGCTGGCCCTGGTCACCTCGTGATCCGCTGATGGCCGAGCGTTCGTTCGCCCGCGAAGTCCAGCAGCTGAAGGTGCCGGCCGGCACCACGTTCCGCGGCGAGGGCATCCTCGCGGTGACCAAGGCGCTGCTGGAGGCCGGCGTCGGCTACGTGACCGGCTACCAGGGCTCGCCGATCTCGCACCTGATGGACGTGCTGGCCGACGCGCAGCCGATCCTGAACGAACTCGGCGTCTACTTCGAGCCGGCGGCGAGTGAAGCTGCCGCCGCGGCGGCGCTGTCGGCCTCGGTCAACTATCCGGTGCGCGGCGCGGTCACGTGGAAGTCGACCGTCGGCACCAATGTCGCCTCCGATGCGCTGGCCAACCTCGCCTCCGGCGGCGTCACCGGCGGGGCGCTGATCATCGTCGGCGAAGACTACGGCGAGGGCTCCAGCATCATGCAGGAGCGCACCCACGCGTTCGCGATGAAGTCGCAGATGTGGCTGCTCGACCCGAAGCCGCACCTGCCGTCGATCGTCAAGGCCGTGCACGACGGCTTCGCACTGTCCGAGGCGACGAACACGCCGGTGATGCTGGAGCTGCGCATCCGCTCGTGCCACCTGCACGGCAGTTTCGTCACCCGTGAGAACCGGCGGCCGCAGTTCACGTTGAAAGATGCCCTCGAGCACCCGCGGCGCGACCTGAGCCGCATCGTGCTGCCGCCGGCGTCGTTCCTGCACGAGAAGGAAAAGGCCGAGAAGCGCTGGCCGGCCGCGCAGCGGTTCATCGTCGAGCACGGACTGAACGAGATCCGCGAAGGCGAGCTCGATCATCTCGGCATCGTGATGCTGGGCGGCATGACCAACAACACGCTGCGCGCGCTGCGCCGGCTCGGCCAGGCCGATCTGTTCGGCACGAGCCGGGTGCCGCTGTACATCCTGAACGTCGCCTATCCGCTGGTCGACGCCGAGGTGGTCCGCTTCTGCACCGGCAAGCGCGCGGTGCTGGTGATCGAGGAAGGCCAGCCCGACTACCACGAGCAGCACCTGCATTCGATCCTGCGCCGCCACGGGCTCGACACCCGGCTGCACGGCAAGGACCTGCTGCCGATGGGCGGGGACTACACGGTGGCGACGATCACCCAGGCGCTGCGACGATTCCTGGAGACCCATCACCCGGCCGCGTTCGCGACCCCGGTGCCGGTGTCGATGCCGGCACCGCGGGCCGCCGAGGTCGCCCGGCTGCTGCCGCCGCGGCCCCCGGGGCTGTGTGTCGGCTGCCCAGAGCGGCCGATCTTCTCGGCGATGACGCTGCTCGAGCGCGAGTTGGGCGCCCATCACGTGTCCGCCGACATCGGCTGCCACCTGTTCTCGATCATGCCGCCGTTCGGCATCGGTGCGACGACGATGGGCTACGGCCTCGGCGCCTCGAGTGCGTCCGCGTTCGCCGCCGGCGCGCAGCTCGGCGCGTCGAAGAAGGCGATCGCGATCATGGGTGACGGCGGGTTCTGGCACAACGGCCTGACCTCCGGCATCGCCAACGCGGTGTTCAACCGGCACGACAACCTGTTCGTGATCGTCGACAACAACTACTCGGCGGCCACCGGCGGCCAGGACATCCCGTCGTCCCGCGCGGACAACGCGAACCGCAGCACGAAACATCCGATCGAGGCGGCGGTGCGTGGGGTCGGTGTCGACTGGGTGAGGACGATCACCCGCACCTACGACGTCACCGCGATGCGCAGCGCACTGCACGAGGCGCTGACGACGAAGTCACCCGGCCCGAAGGTGGTGATCGCGCAGAGTGAATGCATGCTGAACCGCCAGCGCCGCGAGAAACCGGCCACCGCGAAGGCGATCGGCAGCGGCGAACGGGTCGTCAAGGAACGCTTCGGTGTCGATGCGGCGGTCTGCTCCGGTGACCACGCGTGCATGCGCCTGTCCGGCTGCCCGAGCCTGACGCTGGCACCGTCCGGTGATCCGCTGAAACCCGATCCGGTGGCCCGGGTCGACGAACACTGCGTGGCCTGCGGCCACTGCGGCGAGATCGCCGACGAGGCGGTGCTGTGCCCGTCGTTCTACAAGGTGCACAAGGTGCACAACCCGACGCCGTTCGAACGCTGGCGCGCCGGGCTGCGGGCGCGGCTGCTCGGCTGGTTGCATGCACGCGAGGATCAGGCCCGAGACCGACGTGCGCTGTACGGGCCCGAGGCGAACTGAATGACCGGCGAGCCGAAGCACCTGTGCATCGCCGTGATGGCCCTCGGCGGCCAGGGCGGCGGTGTGCTGGTCGACTGGATCGTCGACCTCGCCGAACACGCGGGCTGGACCGCGCAGGCAACCTCGGTGGCCGGTGTCGCACAACGCACCGGCGCGACGATCTACTACCTCGAACTGGTCGAGCCGACGCCGGGCCGCGTGCCGGTGATGGCACTGATGCCGGTGCCGGGCGATGTCGACGTGCTGATCGCCGCCGAACTGATGGAGGCCGGACGTGCGGTCGAGCGCGGCCTGGTGACACCGGATCGCACGGTGCTGATCGCCAGCGGCCACCGGACCTATGCGGTGCAGGAGAAGATCGTCCCCGGCAACGGGTTGGCCGACGGCGCGGCGGTGGTCGACGTGCTGCGCAGCGCCGCCCGACGGCTGGTGATCGCCGACATGCAGTCGCTGGCGGTCACCCACGGCAGCGTGATCTCGGCGAGCCTGTTCGGTGCGCTGGCCGGCAGCGGCGCGCTGCCGTTCGAACGCCCGGCGTTCGAGGCGGTGATCGAACGCAGCGGTGTCGGCGTGACCGCGAGCCTGGCGGCGATGCGCGAGGCGGCCGACCTCGCCGCGTCACGACAACGATTCGAACCGGCCGAGCCCGCGCTGCAGGCCGAGCCACGCCCGTTGCCGGCGCAGGCGTCGAGCCCCGCGCTGCAAGCGCTGGTCGATCGGATCCGCGCCGAGTTCCCGGCGCCGGCCTGGGACTGGCTCGGTGAAGGCCTCGCCCGGGTCGTCGACTGGCAGGACACGGCCTACGGCACCGAGTACCTCGACCGCGTGGCGCCGTTCCATCGCCCCGACCTGGGCGCCGACGGGCATGGGCTGACGATCGAGGCCGCGCGCTGGATCGCGGTCGCGATGAGCTACGACGACGTGATCCGCGTCGCCGACCTGAAGACCCGGGCGAGCCGGCGCGCGCGGATCCTCGGCGAGATCGGCGCACGCGCCGACGACGTGATCGGTGCCGAGGAGTATTTCCATCCGCGGCTCGCGGAGGTGATGGGTGTGCTGCCGCGGCACTGGGCGGACCGGATCGGGCGATCCGCGCTGCTCGAGTCCTGGCTGTCGGCGCGCCTGGCCCGCGGCCGTCGGATCGCGTCGCAGACGGTGCGTGGCCACCTGCAGCTGCGACTGGTGGCCGGCCTGCGGCGCTGGCGTCGCGGCAACCGGCGACACGCCGAGGAACAGGCCCACCTGGAAGCCTGGCTCCGGTTCGCGCAGGAGGTGCTGCACGACGGTGAGGCGGCGCTCGCGGTCGAGATCCTGCGCAGCCGGCGGCTGATCAAGGGCTACAGCGACACCCACGCGCGCGGCAGCGGGCGCTTCGATCACCTGATGCGGGCGGCGCGTGGCCTGCGCGGCCGGGCCGATGCGGGGGCCGCGCTGGCCTCGCTGCGCGAGGCGGCGTTGAAGGACGCCGAGGGACGTGCACTCGCCGATCGCCTGAAGGCACTGTCGCTCGTGTAAGAGCCGCCGCGGCGTTCTCCCCGCGAACGGCATGCCGCCGATGTCCGCGACGGAACCGGCGTCGCCGGCCCCCTGGTGCAGCGCCGGACGCCGAGCCGCCGCCGTTGCCGAAGGCGACGCGGAGCGATGAAGCTCATGCAAAAACCTTCGTTCGACCCGACCCGGCCCGCGGCGACACTCCCCATGCGCCGACCCGGCGGGCCGGCTTCGCGGCGGTTGCCGCATCGGGTCGACGTCGTCACGGCAGGTGGCCGTCGGCCCGTTGCCGTCGATAGGCCTGCGATCCAACCACGGTCCCATGACAACATCCGCCGCCCCGAAAGCGATCCGCTTCAACGCGTTCCAGATGAACGCGGCGTCCCACCAGTCGCCGGGGCTGTGGCGACATCCCGCCGACACGTCGCATCGCTACACCGATCCGGACTACTGGATCGAGCTGGCACGACTGCTCGAACGCGGCCTGTTCGATGGTGTGTTCCTCGCGGACGTGCTCGGGGTCTACGACGTCTTCCACGGGTCACACGAGGCAGCACTGCGCCACGGGGTGCAGGTTCCGCTCGGCGATCCGCTGCTGCTGGTGCCGCTGATGGCCCAGGCCACCCGCCATCTCGGATTCGGCGTCACCGCCGCGATCAGCTACGAACATCCGTACGCGTTCGCACGCCGGATGACCACACTCGATCACCTGACCCGTGGCCGCGTGGGCTGGAACATCGTCACTGGTTACCTCGACAGCGCCGCACGAAACCTCGGCCTGACCCGCCGCGCGCACGACGATCGCTACGACCAGGCCGACGAATACCTGGACGTGGTCTACCGGCTGTGGGAACGCAGCTGGGACGACGACGCGGTCCGACGCGACCGGCGCACCGGCGTCTACGTCGATCCGGCGCGGGTGCATCCGATCGGCTATCACGGTGCGCACTACCAGGTGTCGGGCATCCACCTGTGCGAACCGTCGCCTCAGCGCACGCCGGTGCTGTTCCAGGCCGGGACTTCGGCCCGCGGCGTCGCCTTCGCCGCGCGACATGCCGAGGTCGTCTTCATCAGCGGTCCGACGCCGGCGGTCATTGCGCGCCATGTCCGTTCGCTGCGCGCGGCCGTCGCGGCGGCCGGACGCGATCCGGGAAGCCTGCTGATCTACGCCCAGGCGCTGGTGATCACCGCGCCGACCGAGGCGCAGGCCCGGGCGAAACAGGCGGACTATGAAGCGTTCATCGACATCGACGCATCACTCGCGTTGCTGTCCGGCTGGACCGACGTCGACTTCAGCCGCTATCCGGCGGATGCGACGATCGACTACATCGACACCGACGCCGGCCGCACGGCGCTCGCCTCGTTCAGTGCCGCCGATCCCGACCGCCGCTGGACCGTCGGCGAGGCGGCGCGTTTCGTCGGGCTCGGCGGCCGCGGCCCGGTGATCACCGGCGATCCGGGCCGGGTCGCCGACGCGCTGGAGGCCTGGGTCGACGGCACCGGCATCGACGGTTTCAACCTGACCTACGCCCTCGCCCCCGAATCGATGCGCGACGTCGTCGATCTGATAGTCCCTGAACTGCAGCGTCGCGGACGCTACCCCACCGCCCATACGCCGGGCACGTTGCGCGAGCAGTTGTTCGGTGCCGGTCCCCGCCTGTCCGTCGCCGAGATCGCCCGGCGCATCGGCCCGGACGCAGCGCAGCCTAGTCCGGCGCGGCCGACCGCCAACTCCATCCCCTCGACACCGGTGACCTCCTGATGACCGATCCCATCCCCCGACGCAAGGCCCTGGCGCGGCTCGCGGGCGCCGCACTCGCCGTCGCGGCATTTCCCGCGCAGGCCCGTGAGACCGTCCGCATCAGCTTCCAGCGCTCGTCGACGCTGCTGACGCTGATCAGGCAGAACGGCGCGCTGGAGAAGAAGCTCGTCCCGCTCGGCTACGACGTCAGCTGGCACGAGTTGAACGGTAATGCGCTGCTGCAGGCGTTGAACACCGGCAGCGTCGACATCCACGCCGACGTGGCCGATGCGTATGCGCTGTTCACGCAGGCCGCCAACGCGCCGCTGACGTACTTCGCGAAGGAGACCTCGGCGCCGAGCGCCCAGGCGGTGATCGTGCCGGCCGACTCGCCGATCCGCTCGATCGCCGAGCTCAAGGGCAAGCGGGTGACCGTGCTCAAGGGTGCCGGCGCGCACTACCTGCTGCTGACCGCGCTGCGCCAGGCCGGTCTCAAGCCGACCGACATCGACCTGCGCTTCCTGGACGCGCAGGACGGCGTGACCGCGTACAACGGCGGCTCGGTCGAGGCGCTGTCGATCTGGGATCCGTTGCTGGGCATCCAGCTGAAGGACGCCCGCAGCCGGGTGCTCGCCGACGGTCGCGGCACCGGGGTCGAGTACGCGCGCTACTACACGACCACGACCGCATTCGCCAAGGCCCACCCCCAGGTGCTGGACGTCGTCTTCGACGAACTGCAGGCGACCGGGCGCTGGGTGAAGGCGAACCCGAAGGAGGCGGCCGAGCGGCTCGCGCCGATCTGGGGCAACCTGCCCGCCGACGTGGTCGAGCAGGTCAACACCCGCCGCAGCTACGCGATCGTTCCGGTCGAACGTGATCAGCTCGCCGAACTGCAGCGCATCGCCGACACGTTCCGCGACGCTGGGCTGATCAACCGGGACCTCAAGGCCACCGACATACCGATCTGGAGTCCGAAATGACGAAACGACGTACCGTGTTGCGCTGGGCTGCCGGCGCCTCCGCCCTGCCGCTGGCGGGAATCAGCCGCGCCGCCGGTGCACCGAAGGAAGTCCGGCTCGACTACGCGTACTACTCGCCGTCGAGCCTGGTGCTCAGGCGCTTCGGCTGGCTCGAAGAGGACTTCGGCCGCGACGGCATCGCCGTCAAGTGGGTGTTCAGCGCCGGCAGCAACCGGGCGCTCGAGTACCTGAACGGCAACAGCATCGACATCGGCTCCAGCGCCGGCCTGGCCGCGCTGCTGTCCAAGGCCAACGGCAATCCGATCCGCACGCCCTACATCTATTCGCGGCCGGAATGGACCGCGCTGGTGGTACGAAAGGATTCGCCGATCCAGACGCTGTCGGACCTGAAGGGCAGGAAGGTCGCCGCGACCAAGGGGACCGATCCATACCTGTTCCTGCTGCGTGCGCTGCAGACCGCCAAGCTCAGGCGCGGGGACATCGAACACGTCGCCCTGCAGCACGCCGACGGACGGACCGCGCTCGAACAAGGTCGGGTCGATGCCTGGGCAGGGCTGGACCCGCTGATGGCCGCCAGCGAACTCGATGCGGGTTCGCGGCTGATCTATCGCAATGTCGCGTTCAACACCTACGGTTTCCTGAACGTGCGCGATGAATTCCTGCAGACGCATCCAGCACAGGTGCGCCGCGTGATCGCCGGCTACGAGCGTGCCCGACGCTGGATCCTCGGCAACACGACCGAGGCGGCGAAGATCCTGTCCGAGGAAGCCAAGGTGAGCCTGCAGGTGGCGCTGCTGCAGTTGAAGCTGCGCACGGATCTGTCGAACCCGCAACCGTCGGCCGAACATGTCAAGGCGTTGCAGGGCGCCGCGCCGATCCTGCTCGACGAACAGCTGGTCAAGCCCGGCACCGATCTCGACAAGGTGATCACCGAGCTGGTCGACACGCGATTCGCCCGCGGACTGACGGACACCTCGGCGTGACACCGGCCGGGACCACCGACCCGGAGGCGGCCCGAGCAGCGAGCACGGGGCCGCGCGCCGATTCGCGTCGACGGCGGGTGCCTGTCGTCGGGGTTGGCCTCGTGTTGCCGGTCGTTCTGCTGCTCGCGGCCGAACTGTCGGTGCGCGCCGGCTGGGTGCCGGCGAACCTGTTGCCGCCGCCCAGCGAGGTGGTGCATACACTCGGCGAACTGGCCGCACGGGACCTGCTCCGCCACATCGGTGCGAGTACGCTGCGCGTGGCCACCGGCTTTGCCGCCGGCGTCTCGCTGGCGATCCTGCTCGGCGCTGCGGTCGGCCTCAATCGCTGGGCGCGCGCCGCGCTCGATCCGACGTTCCAGGGATTGCGCGCGATCCCCTCGCTCGCCTGGGTGCCGCTGCTGCTGCTGTGGCTGGGCATCGACGAGGCCTCCAAGGTCACGCTGATCGCGATCGGTGCGTTCTTTCCGGTCTACATGGGGGTCGCCTCGGGCTTTCGCGACGTCGACCGCAAGCTGATCGAGGTCGGCGAGATGGCGGGACTGTCCGATGCCGCGCTCGTGCGCCGCGTGCTGCTGCCGGCCGCCCTGCCCGCGGTGCTGACCGGCTTGCGCAACGGCTTGAGCCTCGCCTGGATGTTCATGGTCGCCGCGGAACTGATCGCGGCGACGAAAGGCCTGGGCTACCTTCTGACCGACGGCCGCGAGACCGGCCGGGCAGACATCGTGCTGGCGACGATCGCGCTGCTGGCCGTGCTTGGCAAGGTGACCGACACCGCGATGGCCGCGCTCGAGCGGCGGCTGCTCGCCTGGCGCGACACGCTGGACACCCGCGAATGACGTCGCCGCTGCTCGATGTGCACGTCCGGTCGAAGCGCTTCGGCGCACGCGAGGTGCTGCGCGACCTGCGCCTGACGGTCGAACAAGGCGAGATCGTGTCACTGGTCGGTGCCAGCGGCTGCGGCAAGAGCACGCTGCTGCGCATCGTCGCCGGCCTGGATCGCGATGCACAGGCGACCGTCCGGCTCGACGGCGTCGACGTCGTCGCGCCAGTGCCGGCGATCCGGTTCGTCTTCCAGGAGCCGCGCCTGTTCCCGTGGCTGACGGTGGCACGCAATGTCGCGTTCGACCTCGGCGACAGGCAACCCGACCGCGACCGCGTCGACCGGCTGCTCGCGGAAGTCGGCCTGCCGGGCCTCGGCGACCGGCTGCCCAAGCAGCTCTCCGGCGGCCAGGCGCAGCGCGTCGCGATCGCCCGCGGCCTGTTCGTGCAACCGCGACTGCTGCTGCTCGACGAGCCGTTCTCGGCGGTCGATGCGTTCACCCGCCTCAAGCTCCAGGACCTGCTGCTGGGCATCGCCCATGCGCACCGGATCACGGTGCTGATGGTGAACCACGACATCGACGAGGCGGTGCACCTGAGCGACCGGGTGCTGGTGCTGGAGGCCGGGCCCGGACGGATCGCGACAGAGATCCCGGTGGCGATCCCCCGGCCGCGGGATCGCGAACATGGCGACCATCTGCGCACCGTCGGCAAGGCAAGGCTCGCGCTGCACGCGGCGCACGCGTTCTGAGCGACGCGAGAGGCCCGTCGCCGGGCCGACGGTGCATCGCGGTCGGCGACCCGCCGCTTCAGGCGATCCGCGCCGTGTCCTCGAGCACGTCGGCGTGCGGCGCCATCACCCAGGTGTTGCGCCCTCGCTGCTTGGCCAGGTAGAGCGCACGATCCGCCGCCGCGAGCAGCGCCCCGGGCTCCTGCGTCGGTTCCGCCAGCGCGGCGCCGACGCTGACCGTCACCCTCGTCTGTCCGGCGATGCCGTCATGCGGCAGCGCCAGCGCCTCCACGGTCCGGCGGATCTTCCTGGCCTGGCGGACGAGCATCGCCTCCTGTGCATCGGGCAGCAGCAGCGCGAACTCCTCGCCGCCGATCCGCGCGAGCAGGCCCTTGCGGGCGGTCGCGTGCGCCATCGCACTCGCCAGCCAGCGCAGGCAGTCGTCGCCGGCGGGATGCCCGTAGTGGTCGTTGTAGCGCTTGAAGTGATCGACGTCGATCAGCAGCAGTCCGATGCGCCGCCCGGGGTTCGGGCCCGGTCGCCGGGCCTCGCCGAGCGCCCGATCGAACGCGCGACGGTTCGGCAACGCGGTCAACGGGTCGGTGAACGAGAGCCGGGTCATCCGCTCCGCGGTGCGACCGACCGCTTCGGCGCGCAGCGATTCGATCAGCGCGCGCAGATACGCGTCGCGCGAGGCCTTCTCGATCCGGTAGCAGGCCAGCATGGTGAAGACCGCGGTGCCGGTCATCAGGCTCATCGCGAACGACTTCGCCTCCAGCGGCAGCAACACACTCGACAGGAAATAGGCCGCGCAGACGGCGAACGCGGCAACCGAGGCGACGATCGCGTGCAGGAACCGCAGGGAGAACAGGATGTTGCCCGCCAGGAAGATCAGGCTGAACGCAAACGGGTCGTACACACCCGCCGCGGAGTGTGTCGCACGCAGGATCTCGCCGGATGCCACCGTCGCCACCACCAGCGTGCTGGCCATCAGTCCTTCGCGCCAGCGCGCCGGCAGGCCGCGATGGATCAGCGCGAGCACGACGAGGCCGAAGCCGCTCATCAGGCCCAGCCGGCACCACAGCGCGGTGACGAACGCCTCCGGCCGGATCAGCAGGTCGTTGAACAGGAAGAGGTCGTAGACCAGCAGCGCGACGATGCCGGAGGTGACGAACTGCCGGCGCCGCTGGTCGCCCTGGTCGGCCTCCATGCGCGCCTCCAGGACCGGCGGAAACGTCAGGTGCCAGCGCGGCGCCCGCAGGGCCTCACCCGCCGCGGCGAGCAGCGGATCGCTCGGCGGATCGTCGGCGGCGGAGGTGGCGGTCTGGGGCATCGGCGAGGGACGGGGCTGGACGGGTTATCGACGGCCCGTGCCGGCACTTGAGATGTGATCGGCCGCAATCGTGACATTGGTCGCTTGCGGGAGCACGAAGCTCGATATCGCCGCCCGTCCATGCTCTCGCAGGTGTGGCCGCGACCGCGCCCGCGCCCCGCGTCCACCGGCATCCGTCCGTCCGATGCGACCGCTGGTCCGAATCCTTCCGCCCTACGTACCGGCGGGACTCGCCCCAGACGGTCCGCCCGCGCTCACGGCGTGATGGCCACCTTCAGCACGCCGTCGCGCTGATGTGAGAACAGGTCGTAGGCCTGCTCGACCTGATCGAGCTTGAAGTGGTGGGTGACCAGCGAGCCGAGATCGACGCGGCCCGAGGCGATCACGTTCATCAGTCGACGCATCCGCTCCTTGCCGCCCGGGCACAGCGTGGTCACGATCGTGTGATCTCCCAGGCCCGCGGCGAACGCATCCAGCGGCAGCGTCAGCTTGCCGGAGTACACGCCGAGGCTGGACAACACGCCACCGGGCTTGAGCACCCGCAGGCAGCTTTCGAACGTCTGCTGCGTGCCCAGCGCCTCGATCGCGACATCGACCCCCCGGCCGCCGGTCAGGCGCAGGATCTCGGCGACCGGATCGGTTTTTGTGTAGTCGATCGTCACGTCGGCACCGAGTCGACGCGAGACCGCCAGCCGCTCGGGAACGCTGTCGACCGCGAAGATCGTGGTCGCACCCCGAAGCTTGGCCCCGGCGGTCGCACACAAGCCGATCGGGCCCTGCGCAAACACCGCCACCAGGTCCCCGATCTTGATCCGGCCGCTTTCGGCACCACTGAATCCGGTGCTCATGATGTCCGGGCACATCAGCACCTGCTCGTCGGTCAGCCCGTCGGGCACCGGTGTCAGGTTGGCCGTTGCATCCGGCACGCGCAGGAATTCGGCCTGGCTGCCGTCGATCGTGTTGCCGAAGCGCCAGCCGCCCAGTGCCCGGCCGCCACATTGTGATTGATGACCGTCCAGGCACGACGAACACTGCCCGCATGGCGTGATCGCACCGACGATCACCCGCTGCCCCTCGTGGTAACCGTTGACTGCCGACCCGAGCTGTTCGATGACCCCGACCGGTTCGTGGCCGATGATCCGGCCCGGCTCGACCGGATACTCGCCCTTGAGGATGTGGACGTCGGTGCCGCAGATCGTCGTCGTCGTGATGCGCACCAGCGCTTCGGTGGGACCGATCGCCGGAACGGGTTTCTCCTCGAGCACGATCCGTCCGGGTTCGACGAACACGGCGGCCTTCATCATCCGAGCCATATCACGGTCCTCCTGTTTCAGGTCGTTCGATTCATGCTGCGCCGATGACCGTGTCATTGGAATGACTAGGGTCATTGCCTGAACGGTCCCGCCCGGCGACACTAAGGGCTTCCGCCCTTGTCGATCACCCCGATGCCAACGCTCATCCGTCCCCTGCTCTTCTGCTGCCTCGTTGCCGTCGCCACCTCGTCTGCCGCGCAGGGGAATCCCGGCGGGCGCGGTGCGGAGGCCCGGCCCGGCGTCGACTTCGATCGGATGACCCGGATCGAACGCGAGGATTTCGGCGTTGCGCCGTCACGCGACCTGCATCGCGGCGCGATGCACGGACCGACACCGGCGTCGATCCCGGGCGGACAGGTGATCACCACCCAGGGACTGGTCGCCCTCGCGCAGCGACGCGACGTTGCCGTCGCCGTGATCGACGTGCTCGGTCAGCCGGAGCAGCTGCCGAACGCGATCGCCGGCGGATGGTTGTCACAAGCGGGGTCGTTCGACGATCCGGTGCAGGCCCAGGCCACGCAGTGGCTGGCGCAGCTCTCGCAAGGTCGCAAGGACACACCCCTGGTGTTCTACTGCCTGTCGCGTGAATGCTGGATGTCGTACAACGCGGCGCTGCGGGCGATCCGCGCCGGCTACACGAACGTGCTCTGGTATCGCGGCGGGCTCGAAGCCTGGAAGGCGGCCGGCCTGCCGACGCAGGGTGCGACCGGCGCGCCGGCGCCGGGGCCGCAGGCGATGAACGCCCCGGCCCCGGATCGCGGGTCGAACGCCACCGGCCAACGCGGTGGCGCCGGCAACCCGACCGGCCTGCCCTCGAGCTTCGTGCCGGTGCAGCCGATGCCGCGTGCCCACACTGCCGCGCCACCGGCATCGCTGACGATCGGCAGGGGCCGATTCTTCACGTTCGCGGTGCCCCCGGGATGGCGGGTCGGCGAGGAGGGGCAATACGCGGTGACACTGATCGCGCCGGACAACCATGCGATGACGCTGATGGTCGGCAATTCGGGGCTGCCGTTGAACACCGCACCCGACCAGTTCGCGTTTCGCAAGCTCTCGGTCACCGGCCCGCGCAACCTGGCGCTCGGATCGGGCCGACAGGCCTCCCCGGCGCAGGGATTCACCCAGGCGGTCGAATACGACGTCAGCTACGTGAGCAACGCCGGCCAGCCCGCGCGCGGCGTCGTCAAGGTGTCGATGGCACCCGGATACGACTCGACGGTGATGGTCGTCACCGCGGCCGTTGCCACCGCCGATCGATGGCCACAATACGCGAGCTGGTTGCCACTGGTCGCCGAACAGGTATCCGCCACCGACGGCAATGCCTTCGGCCGCCGCGGGATCATGGCGCAGAACCTGCAGAACTCGATGGCCTACGGCGAGGCACTCAATCGGTACCGCGCGTGGTCGCAGCAGAACTGGCAAGGGGTCACCGACCAGCGCAATGCAAGTGTCGATCGGCGCAATGCCGAGTTTCGCGAGAACCTCGGTGCGGTGCAGACCTACAACAATCCGTTCGGCGGTGCCCCGCCGGTCGAACTGTCGACACAACACACGCACTACTGGGTGGACCGGCAAGGCCGGATGGTCGGCACCGATGATCCGCGTGCCGATCCGAACGTCGGCTCGACCGGAGAGTGGCGGCGCATGGAACGGGTGGTGCGCTGAAAGCGGAACCCCTGCAAGACGGCCCGGGTTCGGCGCGCTTCATCGAGGCTGTGTCAAGATGTTCGAATGATCAAGACGACCATCGAGACCCGCCTGGCGTATGGCATCCAGGGCCCGTGTCATTTCCGGCTCCACGTCGCCGCGATGCGCGGACCGGAGCAGCACGTGGCCAGCGAATCACTCGAGGCACGTCTGATCGACGGGGCACCGATCAGCGTGCGCGAGTTCACCGATGACGCCGGCAACCGGCTGCACCGGTTCGATGCACCACCAGGCGACCTGCGCGTGAACTATCGCGCGGTGGTCGAGCGGACCTTGCCGTCGCAGCTCCCGGACGCCGTCGAATACGCGATTTCCGATCTGCCCGACGAGATGCTCGACTGGCTGACGCCGACGCGCTTCTGCGAGTCGGACCGGCTGGCGCCGTTTGCGGTGCAGACCTTCGGCAACCAGCCACCGGGACTGGCCAAGGTCGGGGCGGTGGTCGCCTGGATCCGCGGCAACATCGAATACCGGCTGGGATCGAGCACCGCGACCACGTCCGCATTCGAGGTCTTCGAACAGCGGGCTGGGGTGTGCAGGGATTTTGCCCATCTGGCGATCGCGCTGTGCCGCGCGTTGAACATTCCCTCCCGCTTCGTCGTCGGTTACGTGATCTTCGACGATCCGCCGCAGGACTTCCACGCGATCTTCGAGGTCTGGCTCGGTCGCTGGATCATGCTCGATCCGACCGGCATGGCACCGACCGATCATTTCATCCGGGTCGGCGTCGGCAGCGATGCCAAGGGCGTCGCCTTCGCGACCACCTTCGGCAGCGTCGCGCTGACCGGCATGGAGATCGATCTGTTCGAGGAAGACGCGGTGACCGGACAGTCCCGACGCGGCAGCGACACGAGTTATGTGATGCCGCTGCCGCCGGTCGTGAGGACGTCGCCGGCCTGAGTGACCGACGACGGCTCCTGACGCTTCTGCCGGGTCTCGGTCAAGCCACGTTCACATCGCCCGCCTGCAGGTTCAGGTTCGGGCCGAGGGTCGCGAACTGCACGGCCGCCTGCCCGCCGGTGCCATCGGCATCGAAGAACAGGTTGCCGGTCGCCGGGTCGTAGACGATCCGGGT
>CADEEH010000068.1 GCA_902826305.1 uncultured Burkholderiales bacterium | reverse complement strand
CGGCCTCGAGCCCGCCGGTGGCCCTGCTGTACGAAGGGACGTACCACACGGTGGTGGTCGGGCCGGCGACCTCGAACACGGTCGCCAAGTGTGTCGCCGGAATCTCGGATTCACTGGCCACCAACATGTTCGCGCAGGCCGGCAAGTGCCGGATCGAATCGATCGTGTTCGCGTGCGACACCGAACCGACCGTGATCACCGAGGCGCCCGGTGGCCTGGTGACGCTGTATCCACGTCGTATCGACCTGGAGAACACGGAGAAACTGAAGACGTTCGAGTACACGACGGTCGTCGAATCGCTGGACGGCCTGACCCGGGCACTCGAGCAGCGGACCCGGGTCATCACCGGACGTCCGGCCTAGCCGGACCCCACCGCCGCAGCCTCGCACGACGCCGGCACTCCGATCCCCGCCGCCCCCTCGATGTCCCGCCTCGTGTTCGTGACCGGCAAGCTGGCCGAGCCGGCGCTGCGACGCGTGCTGGCGCAGATGCAGCCGTTGCCTTTCGACTACGAGGTCCAGGTGCTGTCGATCAGCGTCGCCGCGCTGCTGACGCCGGATCTGATCAAACGCAAGCTCACGCTGGCCGAGAGGCCCGACAAGGTGGTGCTGCCCGGACGCTGTCGCGGCGATCTCGCCGATCTCGAGCGGCACTTCGGCGTCCCGTTCGAACGCGGTCCGGACGAACTGAAGGACCTGCCGATACACTTCGGCCGCAAGGCGAAACGCCCGGACCTGTCGCAGCACGACGTGACGATCTTCGCCGAGATCGTCGACGCACCGGACCTGTCGCTCGATGTTCTGGTCGAGCGGGCGCGACGACTGGGCGCCGACGGCGCCGACGTCATCGACCTCGGTTGCCTGCCGGGTGTGGCCTTTCCAGCGCTCGAGGACGCGGTGGCCGCGTTGAAGAGCGCAGGCTTCGCGGTCTCGGTCGATTCGCTCGACCCGGCCGAGTTGCGCCGAGGGGCACGCGCCGGTGCCGACTATCTGCTCAGCCTGACCGAGCAGACGCTGTCGCTGCTCGACGAATTCGAGCATCCGACACCGGTGCTGATCCCGGCCAACGCGGGCGACATGGACTCGTTGCGGCGGGTGATCCGAGAATGCACGGCACGCGGTCGGCGATTCCTGGCCGATCCGATCCTGGATCCGATCCATCACGGCTTCGTCGAATCGTTGCTGCGTTATCGGCTGCTGCGCGCCGAGTTCCCGTCGATCCCGATCCTGATGGGCGTGGGCAACGTCACCGAACTGACCGAGGCCGACACCACCGGCATCAACGCGGTGCTGTTCGGGATCATCTCGGAACTGCACCTGAATGCGGTGCTCACGACACAGGTGTCGAAACACGCACGACGGGCGGTGCGCGAGGCGGATCTCGCACGTCGGATCATGTTCGCCGCACGTGCCGACAACGACCTGCCGCGACGGTACGGCGACGGCCTGTCGACGGTGCACGCGAGCCGGCCGTTTCCGGACAGTCCCGCGGAGATCGACGAACTCGCACGCCAGGTCCGTGATCCCAACTTCCGGATCCAGGTCGCCGAGGACGGCATCCATGTCTACAATCGGGACGGTCACTGGATCGCCACCGATCCGTTCGACCTGTACGAGCACCTGTCGGTGCAGGACGACGGGGCCCATGCGTTCTACCTCGGCGCCGAGCTGGCACGTGCCCAGATCGCCTGGCAGCTCGGCAAGCGCTACGAGCAGGACGAGGAACTCGACTGGGGCGTGGCCGTCGACCGGCGTCCGGTCGATCCGACCCGGCATCGCGCCCCGGGTGCAACGATGCGGGCGCGCCAGGCGCGTCGCAAGGCCGGAGATCCGGGTTGATCCTCGAGACCATCGTCACCAGTCGGCATCCCGACGGCCGCACACACATCGCGCCGATGGGCATCCGCGAGGACAACGATCGCGTGATCCTGGCGCCGTTCCGTCCGTCGACGACGCTGGAATTTGTCACCGCGAGCCGCTGCGCGGTGGTCAACCGGACCACCGACGTGCGGGTGTTCGCCGGTTGCCTGACCGGACACCGTGACTGGCCGCTGGTCGGCGCCGACCTGATCGACGGCGTGCGGCTGCGCGACGCGATCGCCCACACCGAGATCGAACTCGAACGGATCGAGGACGATGCCGAACGACCGCGCCTGGTCTGCCGGGTCGTGCGCGAAGTGCAGCACGGCGTTTTCCGCGGCTTCAACCGGGCCCAGGCCGCGGTGATCGAAGCCTCGATCCTCGCCAGCCGGCTCGATCGGCTGGCCGCCGAGAAGATCGACGCCGAACTCGCCTACCTGACGATCGCAATCGACAAGACCGCCGGGCCGCGGGAGCACGAAGCCTGGCGATGGCTGCTCGAGCGGATCGACACCCACCGCAAGTCACGATGAGCAACGCCCTCGATCCGGCCGGCGCGGCCGCGCCCGTCACCGAAGCGGGCCCTCGGCTGCTGGTCAGCGTCGCCGACGTGGACGAGGCCCACGCGGCGCTGGCCGGCGGCGCCGACATCGTCGATACCAAGGATCCGCGCCGGGGTGCGCTCGGTGCGCTGGCCTTCGAAGCGAACCAGGCGATCCTCGCCGACCTGGACGGCCGCTGCGGGACCAGTGTCGTCGTCGGTGAAGGTCCGTGGGACAGCGGTCGACTGCTCGAGGCCGTGCGCCGCTGCCGGCCGCTGGCGGCGACGTACGTGAAGATCGGCTTTCACCGCAACGATCCGTCGCTGCAGCCGGTCGCCGGCAACCGGCGTCGCTTCACGGCGTTCGAGCGCCGGTTCGACGAGATTGCCCGCCCTTCGATGCCGGTGGCCGTGTTCTTCGCCGACGAGTGGAGCGACGACCACGACGCGCTGCTGCCGCTGGTCGATGCCACCGCGGCGGCCGGCTTCGGCATCGCGATGATCGACACCGCCGACAAACGTGGTGACGGACTGCGCGCCCATTGGTGCGACGAGTGGATCACCCGCTTCGTCGGCAGCGTGCATCGGGCCGGCATGGCCTGTGGCCTGGCCGGCAGCCTGCGAGCCGACGACATCGCGCCGCTGGCCCAGGCCGGCGCGGACCTGCTCGGCTTCCGGGGTGCGTTGTGCCCGGCGGGTGATCGGACGGGTCGGATCGATCCGATGCGGGTGTCGGCGGTGAAAGCGGCGCTGCGCAGGGCCGTGCCGCGCCCCTGATTCAACGGTCGCGGTCGGATTCGTCGATCACCTGGAGGGTCACGCCGAGCGCGAGTTCGTAGACCTCGTCCAGACCGGCGCGACGCGCCGCAACGGATTGCCCGGCATCACCCCGTGGCGGTTCGATCACCGGCCGCAGACGGGACATCACCAGCAGGCGGTCGGGCGATCCGGGCCGGCCGGCCAGCGCCACGCCGACCAGTCGCGCCGAGCCGTCGAAGACCGGCCCGCCCCGTGGCCCGGGCGGCAGCTCGATACCCAGCTCGCGCCCGGTGGCAACGTCCTCGCCCGCTGCGCGACCGACGAAGCCGGAACGCAGCAACGGCCAGTTCGCGATCGGCCGCCCGCCCGACGTGTATTCGACGGTGTGCGCCGGACTTCCCGGAAACGGATCGGCCGGGGCGACATCGATCGTCGCGACAGCCATCGGCGCCTCGAGTCGAAGCACCAGCAAGCCTTCCGCGGCGAGTTCCCGTTCGACGTGGGCCACCGACTGCCGGCCCAGTCCGTTGCACACGCGCAGCCGCGAGCCATGTCGCATCGCTGCGCTCGGCACGATCGCCCGTTGGCCGCCGGCCAGCAGGAGACCGCTGGCGACGACCTGCGCCGCGTCGGGCACCGGTTCACCCGGACCGACGTACGGCGCCAGGCGCATCGGCGGCTCGCGCAGCAGGGGCGTCTCGATGCGGTCGCGGGACAGTGCGCCTCGCATGGCATCGAGCACGGGTTGCCCTGGTGAACGCACCATCGCTTCGGCGAGCACACGCTGCGCCACCGCGCGCTGGCCACCGACATGCAGCAGCCACGCATAGGCAGCCGCGCCCTCGGGTTGTTCGCGATGCGCGCCGGCGGTGTGAGAAGCGAACGTCAGCGCCCGCCGATAGTCACCCCGCTGCATGTAGGCGCGCACCAGCGAAACCTCGGCGTCCACCGAATGGCGCGACGCGGCCGCCTTCTCGAAGGCATCCAGCGCGTCGTCGATGCGCAGCCGCGACAACGCCTGCTCGCCCGACTCGAGCCATTGCCGGTGCTGTCGCTGGCGCTCGTCCCCTGTCGCAGCGCCCGCGACCGCCGCAAATGGTGTCGCCAGGGCGAAGGCGCGCAAAGAGCCGGTCAGGGCGCGACGACGGCCGGCGCCGCGCGCACACAAACGCCCGCTCTCGTCGCTCACGCGTTGACGTTCGCACCCGACGGACAGACCGTGCTGCCGCCGACCCGATTGATGCGCGGCGTGCCGGCATCCGCCGGATCACCGCCCGGTGCGTACGGGGCACGCGGCGCCTTGAAGCCGGCCATGAACGCGGTCAGCGCGTCGATGTCCTGCGCGCCGCCCAGGCGATTGGTCCCCTCGAGCAGCGTCGAGAAGCCGTCGCCGCCGTCGGCCATGAAGCTGTTGACGGTCACGCGATAGGTCTTCGTCGGATCGACGACCCGGCCACTCGCATCGACCAGGGTCTCGACGGACGAACCGCGCCGCAATGTCACCGCGGACACCCGGGCGCCGCACGCCTTCGCCCCGTCCCAGGTGTACTTGAAACCGGCGGAGGGCAGCATCACCCGGGTCGCGGTCGCCGACTGCCCGAGGCATCCCGCGAATTGTTCCTCGAGCAGGTCCTTCAGGTTCTGCGCGGTCAGGGTCATCGTCACCAGGCTGTTGCCGAACGGTTGTGTGGTGAACGCTTCGCCGTAGGTGACATTGCCGTCGCCCTCGCCGGCCGGGCTGGAGACGAACGTGAAACCCGGGTTGCGGACACCGCCACCGTTCATGAACGCGATCACCGCGCCACCGAAGCCCGCCGGTTCGGTCGCCGCGAGCTGCGCGTCGGCGATCAGGCTGCCTGCCGGCATGTTGCACGCGCCGTCGACACGACCGGCGGACAGCTCGACCGCGATCGATCCGATCACCGTGTTGGCGATCGGCGAGACCAGGGCCTTGTAGCCTTCGACGACCCGGGTGACCGCGGCAACGGGTGTGATCGCCGGATCGTTGCGGACCACCAGACGATTGGTGGCGCTGACCGCGCTGATGTCGCGGCTCGACGGGTTGATCGTCACGTCGATGTCGGTCAGCACCCGGCCGAACGCGCTGGCGCTGGTCACCGGGATGCTGCGTCCCGCCGCGTTCGCCAGCCGGCAGTTGTACGCCGAATGGGTGTGCCCGGAGATGACGAGATCGACCGCGTCATCGAGTTGCCCGACGATGTTGGCGATTGCCGTCCCGGCCAGGTTGCCGTCGCAGCGGTTGATGTCGGCAAGGCTGCCGGTCTGGAAACCCCCTTCGTGCACGAGCACGACGATCGATTCGATGCCCTGCGCCCGCAGCTCGGGAATCAGCGCGTTGACCGTCTGCGCCTCGCCGCGGAACTCGAGCCCGGCGACACCGGTCGGCGTGACGATCGTCGGCGTCGCCTTCAGTGTCATGCCGATGAACGCGACCTTCACGTTGTTGAAGGTCTTCACGCCGTAGGCCGGCAACAGGGTCCTGCCGGTGCCGGTCGAGACCACGTTGGCCGACAGCCATTGGAACTTCGCACCCTCGAACGGGACCGGGGTGCCCGCCGCGGCGCCGCGGCAGCTGTTCGGATCGGTCTGACCGTTGCTGACCTTGCAGCCGCCATTCTGAAGTCGCAGCAGTTCGGCGGCGCCCTTGTCGAATTCATGATTTCCGACGGCATTGAACTCGACGCCGATCCGATTCAGGGTCTCCACCGCGGGCTCATCGAGAAACAGCGAGGAGATCAGCGGCGTCGCGCCGATGAAGTCCCCGGCGCCGACGACGACGTTGAGCGGATTGCGCGCCTTCATCGCCGCCACGTGCGCGGCAAGGTAGTCCGCACCGCCCACCGCGGGACGCTGGGCCGCCGGCACGCCGGTGTTCTCGCCGAACGATCCCGGCGACTCGAGGTTGCCGTGGTAGTCGTTGAACCCGATGACCTTGACGGTGAAGGCCTGTTCGTTGCTGATCGCGGTCTGCTGGCCGGGCGTGGTCGGCGTGGTGTCGTCCCCGCACCCGACCAGCACCCCGAGCATCACCGCCGCCATCCCCGCCGCCCCGATTGCCGCCCGCATCGTATTCTCTCGTCGCGCATCCGATGGCCGCATGCTGGCGGGCAGCCATGACAGGGCAATGACATTCAGCGGTCGGTCACACGAAGTGTCCCGACCATCCGATCGTGTCCGTCACCGCAGAAGTTGTCGCACAGCACCGCGAAGCGGCCGGCACGTGAACCACTGACGGCAAGCTCGACGGTGCGCCCCGGGACGACATCGACACGCAGCGACAGCTCCGGTATCGCGAAGCCGTGGATGACGTCGTCACAGCGCAATGCCAGGATCACCGTTTCACCGGTGGATATGTCGATGGTCTCCGGCGTGAACTCGAAGCGACGGACGACAACTTCGATCCGCCGTCCGCCGCCGGGGGATTTCTCGGGCCACGCGCCGGCGGCGACCCCCGCGGCCGTGAACGCCACGACCAGGCGCCTTCGCCGCCGGTCCATCGATCAGCTCGACGCGAGCGGCATGTCGCGAACGGTGATGCCCGCGGCGCCCACCGCCACACGGCGCGTGCCCAAGCCCTTGAACGGCGCGGCGGCGTCCCAGGGCAGCTGGGTCTTTTGTGTTGCCGTCCCCACCGGCGACAGTGGGAACATGGTCGACAACGCGGCGCGATGCACGATGTGCCCCGTCACGTGCCGGTGTTCATGATGTATGTGTCCGTAGAACACACTGACGTTGCGGTACGCCGACAGCAGTGTGATCGCCGCCTCGCCGTCCCGCGTCGCCCAATCCCACTGCGGGTGCAACGGGAACAACGGTCGGTGAGTCAGCACGACGATGGGCGTGTCGGCCGTCTGGCGCGACAGGTCGGCCTTCAGCCAGTCCAGTTGCACTTCGCCCAGGACGGGTGCAGGTTGCGACGTGTTGTCCAGCGCGATGAAGTGGACGCCTTCGTGATCGAACGACGAGTACAGCGGCGTGCCGAAGACCTCCTGGAACGCTTCACCACGGTCAAGCGCCGCATCGTGTTCGCCATGCAGGAAGCGGACCTTGGGGTGACGCAGGCCACCGGCCAGTTCCTTGAACTCGCGCAGACGTGCCCGGCGCACGGCGGGATCGTCGGTCGACTGCGTCAGGTCGCCGGTGAAGACGATGAAATCGGGTGCCTGCTCGAGTGCGTTGACGGCAGCGATCGCCTTCATCAGCGACTGCCGTGGTTCCGGATTGACCTTGGGATTCGAGTAACCCCAGTGGATGTCGGACAGTTGAACGAACGAGAAGTCGCGTCGCGGCGAACCCGGTGCGCCATGGTGGGCGCAGCCGGGAAGCGCCGATGCAAATGCGACGCCGGCGAGGCCGGTGAGACGCAGGAAGTCACGTCGGTCGATCGGATCCGGGGATGACATGGCGCTGCCTTTCGCAAGTGGATTGGGAAGGGGATCGGCCGCACGCTCGAGGGGCGTCAGCTGCGTTGCTGGACCGGGTCCGGCGCGGATTTATTCCCGGCCGGTGCGCCTTTCCAGGAATAGATCGGGCGCGGCCCCGGTCATGCAGAACGTGATCCCCGCGTCCCGAACCGACCGCCATGCCTGAGTCCGAGAAGCGACGTCGCTTCGAGGCATCGGTCCTCGTCCATCTGGATGCGGCGTACACGCTGGCGCGCTGGATCGTGCGAGACGACCACCTGGCGCAGGATGTCGTCCAGGAGGCGGCGTTGCGCGCCTTCCGCCACTTCGACGGCCTGCTCGGACCATCCCCACGTGCCTGGTTCATGGCCATCGTCCGCAATGCCTGCCTGGACGCGATCGAAACGCGGCGCAACTTCCGCGAGGACAGTTACGATCCGCCGCGTCACGAATCGCTGCTGTCGGGTTCCCTTGAAATCGCCGAGACGCCGGAGACCCGGTTGATTCGAACCGAGGACGCGCGCGTGCTGCACGCGGCGATGCGCGAACTGCCGATCGAGTACCGGGAGGTCCTGGTGCTGCGCGAGTTCGCCGGCATGAGTTACAAGGAGATCGGCGCCGTGGCAGGCATTCCGATCGGCACGGTGATGTCGCGCCTCGCCCGAGGCCGTGATCTTCTCGCCCGGAAGATCGTCGAACGCGAGCGCAGGCAGGCACGATGAATTGTGAACGATCCGGCCAGCTGCTCGACGCCTATCTGGACGCCGAGCTCGACGAGGCCACGGCCACGGAGATTTCGGCACACCTGGCAGACTGCCCTGTCTGCGCGGCGAGGCAGCACGCGCGAAACTCGTTGCGCATCGAGCTGGGTCGATGGGCGCAGCCGCCTGCACCCGTCACACTGCGCGCCGGCATCACCCAGCGCCTGGACCGGGAGGACACGAGCGCAGTCGACGACACTTTCCCGGTCATGCGCCGTCGCCATGCGGTCGCGCTGGCCGCGGCGTTTTCCGTGATCGGCTTCGGCGTGGGATACCTGGTGTCCCGCTGGCCCGGCGACGGCGGCTGGCCCGACGCGGCGGTCGCGCGGCACGCGGCCCGGCTGTCGCGGCCGCAGGCGATGGTACAGGTCACATCGGGAGATCGGCACGTGGTCAAGCCGTGGTTCGCGGGAAAAGTGGGGTTCGCTCCGCCGGTACGCGACCTGAAGGCACTCGGCTTCGCGTTGATCGGCGGCGACCTGGACACACTGGAGGGCCACCAGGCGGCCGTCGTCGTCTATCGCATTCGCAACCATGACGTGACGTTGTTCGTCCGGGCCGCGCCGGGTGCACGACCGTACGGTCCCGCGCGCGAAGTCTCGCTCGGCTTCCATGTCGTGCATTGGATCCGGGACGGCCTGCGTTGTGCGGCCGTCTCCGATGTGGACGGCGCAGATCTGCTGAGGTTCGCACAGGCCATCACCGCGCCGGGTTGACGACGGCGGCGCGGGTGGCCTCGCCGGACGTTCCCGGCGACTCGAGGTTGCTGACAACCCTGACCGTTCGGTCGGTCCTGAACACCCTTCTTGCCGCATCGGACGACTGCGCCCGTCTGCCGCCGACGACCGCCGGTCCACCGGGGCGCGCTTCCTCGTTTCCGATCGATGACCCTCGACGTCGGTAACCGTGCTCACCTTCCTCCAGGATCCTCGATGCCACAGAAAAAAGAGAACCTCCGCAAGACCCGTCGAATCGCCACGCCGGTCGCCCTGACGGCGATTGCCCTCGCGCTGGCCGCATGCGGCGGCGGTTCCACCGAGACCCCGTCGGCCGCGACGCCGGACGCCGGCTTGAACAGCCTGCCGCGCGCGGTCACGCTGAGCGGCGTTGCCGCCAGTGGGGCGCCGATGGCCGGTGCGACGATCAAGGTGTTCGACGCCACCGGCGCGACCGTGTGCGACACGACCGCCGGCACCGACGGCAGCTACCGCTGCGAGCTGGGCGCATCGCCGAAAGCCCCGTTCGTGATGCAGGCCGAGATCGGCGACATCAAGCTGATGAGTGCGTTCGGTGAAGCGAAGAGCGGCACCGTCAACATCACGCCGATCACGCACCTGATCGCGGCGACCCTGGCCGCCGACGGCAATCCGGACACGCTGATCGCCAACCTGTCCGGCGGCTCCGCGTTCACGCCGGAGACGCTGCAGACCGCGCTGGCGAAGGTCACCGAGGCGCTCAAGCCGCTGACCGATGCGCTCGGCGCGACCATCGATCCGATCTCCGGCAGCTTCCAGGCCGACGGCACCGGCTACGACAAGGTGCTCGACGCCCTGCAGGTGTCGGTGCGTCCGAACGGCGAGAGCTCGAACATCGAGGTGACGGTCAAGACGATGCCGACATCCGAAGACGCCGCGCCGGTGTCGATCTCGTTCCAGAGCAATGCGTCCACGATCCCGCCGCTGCCGCAGTCGATCGATCTCGGCGACGTCGGTGCGACGAACGTGCAGACATCGATCGCCGACTTCCTCGCCCGCGCCACCGAATGTTTCGCACTGCCGACCGCCGAACGTGTCAGCAACGGGCAGGCCCAGGACTCGGAAGTGATCGCCGAGGCCTGCCGGTCGATGTTCTCGGACAACGACCCGTCGACCTTCCTGTCGAACGGCCAGCGGATCGCTCCGAACCAGTCGTTTGCCGGACTGTTCCGCGACGGCGGAACGGGCATCCGGTTCGACAACGGCGTGTTCGCCTTCTTCCGGGTCAACGGCGACTGGGTGGTGAGCTACAAGATCACTGATACCCAAGGCAACGTCACCCCCGAGCAGATCGTGCTGCGCAACGAGAACGGCACGCTGCGGGCGATTGGCAACCAATACCAGTACAACGCGGCCGTGCGCCCGATCGTGCAGCTGCGCGACCACCTGAACCAGCCCGAGGCCAGCAGCCTGTCGACCGGCTACAACATCTCGATCGCGAACCGGGTCGATGGCCAGGGCAATCCGGTGTTCGACCGGGTGCTGGTCACCACGCCGCGAGGCAACACCCTGGTCTATCGGCCGACCTCGGGGCTGAGTTACCTGGTCATCGATCGCGGCGGCGTCAGTGGCCCGCCGACGCTGAGCGGGACACCGTTGGTGCGACTGGCGGGCAAGCTGGTCAACCCGGGGCTGTCGATGCATCCGGCCGATGTCGACACCAGCCTGTTCTATGCCGATCGCAACGTCTTCACCGAGGAAGCGATCCGCGCGATACCGGACCAGTCGGTCTGGAAGCTCGCGTTCTTCCATGCCGGCAACACGGGCGCGACACCGGACGTCGTCCAGACCTACCGCACGACGACCCGGGCGATGACACTGGCCGAGGCGTCGCAGGTCAAGTGGGTCACACTGACCGCGGACAGCCGCGCCGCGATCCAGCAGGAGAGTTCAGCCACCGGGAACCTGATGTTCTCCGATCCGCCGGACAGCCAGCAGCCGCAGTACGCGTATCTCGAAGGTGATGGCGGCACCGGCCTGTGGACCGTGCCCTCCGGTGCCCTCGCGCCGACCGGGGCGACGCTGTACGGGCGCGCGCCGAGTGTGAACAACACGATCGGCGCCCGCTACAACGACTCGGTCAGCTTCCCGGCCTCCGCGCGCCGGGCGACGATCCGCTGTTCGGCCCAGAGCGTCGGTGACCAGCACTGTGCGCCGGATCCATTGCGTGACCAGTATGCGACCGGATCGATGTTCAACCTGATCGAGCTCTACGCCCGCGACGCGCGCCAGACCGACGTGTCGGCGATGTTCGCGCTCTACCGGCTGACGATCCAGCCCCAGTGACGCGGCAGGCCGGAGCGACTGCCTGACAGCCGTTGCCGGCGACACCCCGAGGGACGCTTCGAACGACGTGTCCCTCGGGCCCGCGGTGCCCCTGCGCGCTCGACCCACCGGCCGTCACCAGTCGGCGAGATCGTGCTGATGCCGGATCGCCAGCGCGATGCCGGAGGCGTGGATCGCGAACGATCGATCGACGAGCGCCTGCGCGCTGATCGCCTCGAGCACGTCCCGGCTGCGCACCCGGGGCTGGCGCCAGTCGGCCCCGACCGGGGGTTGCCCGGCCTTGACCAGCCACAATTCCTGCGCATCGATCGCCCGGGCCACCCAGGCCGCGAGGCTGTCCGAGGTGACCGACCAGCTCGCCTCGATCCCGGCGTCGTCGCGCAGCATCGATGATGGCAACCAGACCGCGCAGCGACCGCCCCGGCTGATCGCGAGCAACTGATCCCGGTCGCGTGCCGGGTACAAGCGTCGATCCATCGCACACAACATCTCGCCGGCCTGGTCCATCGCGAGCAGCGCCATCCGGTGCGCGGCGACATCGTCGAATCCGCATCGTCGCTGCTCGTCGCGGACCGTGTCGGCGAAACGGCCACCACCGGGCACGACCACCAGGCCGCGCCCGGCGCCGGCCGATGCACAGGCATCGAGCCAGCGGCCGAGCTGCGGGCCGCCGTAAAGGCTGCCGCCGAGTTTGACGACGCGCATCGTGCCGGGATCAATCGACATTGCGCCGGTGCGCAGTGCTGATCGTCGCGGCATCCGATCCGGCCAGCGCGACCGCGATCGCCGGCGCCTGTTCGTCGATCGCCGCCGCGAGCGCCGCGTCGCGCGGCGGATGCAACATCGTGTGATGGAACGGCCGCCATGGCCTGCCGAGTTCCCGGGCGACCTTCGTCACCAAGCCGCGGCCGATGCCGGCGACCACCAGCGGCGCTGTCGACGGCAACCCCTGGTCACCCGCGACCCGTGTGATCGCCGCCGCCAGCCGGTCGCGCTGGCGCTGCGCGAACCACGCGGCGAGTGCGACCCAGTCCTCCCAGGCCGCATCCTCGAGATCGCGGCCGACCATCCGTGCCAGGCGCCGTGCGCTGGCTGTCGCTGTCTTCACACCACCATCGGCCGCCGGATGCAGGTCGCAGCGTTCGTCGAGTTCACCGAGCACCCGGTGGATGTCGGCGGTCGTCGCGAAATGTTCGGCCATCAGGCCGACCGATGCCCCGCCGAACGGTGCACGGTCGGCCAGTGCCATCAACGGGGTGCGGGTCAGGCCGGTGTAGACCAGCTCGTCGCTGGCCAGCCTCGAGCCGTCGTCGCGGCCGGTGGTCCGCAGCCGACCGTCGCCGACGGCGACCAGGTCGGCGGTTGTGCTGCCGAGGTCGACCATCAGTGCGGCCTCGCCACCACGGGCGATCCAGCCGGCACTCGCGCGCCAGTTCGCCGAAACGACGGCGTGCCAACGGTCGATCGCCTCGACGGCGTCGAGCAGCCGGCCGTCATCGGCGAACCATCGTGCGTCACGGCCCCAGCGCCGGCCGGCGACGACACAGTCGACGATCGCGCGGCAGCCCGCCCGGCGGGACTCGAAGCAGTCGACCAGTTCCCCGGTCATCGTCAGCCGATGAAGCGCACCACCCGGCGGCGCGAGCCGTGCCTCGATCGCGTCCAGCGCGACATCCAGATGCCCGATCCCCTGCCACAGCGGGCAACACTCGACCTCGACCGCGCATACGCGACCGTCCCGGTCGAGCAGTGCCGCCTTCAGGTGGGCACCACCGATGTCCCAGCCGATGAGCGGGCGGGCGTCGGCGCCGTTCATCGAACCGTATCGAGGCCGCAGGCGGCCAGCACCGCCTCGGCGACGTTGCGCCCGATCGCGCGGCTCAGTCCCTCGTAGGCCAGCGTCAGGCGCGGATTGATCTCGACCACGTGCAATCGGCCGTCCGACGAGGCGATCAGGTCGATCCCGAAGTAGCCGACCAGCCCCGGTATGGCATGTGCGACGTCGGCCACCAGCGCCGCGAACGCCGCGTGTGATCGCGCCGAGACGGCGATCGCGGTCTCGACGCCCTTGAGGACCACACCACCCTGCGGACAGATCTCGATCCGTTGCCGGTTCACCGACAACAGCTGTGTGTCATCGCCTTCGCCGAGCACCGAGACGCTCAGCGCCTCGCCGTCGAGCCACGGCCCGAGCACCGCGTGTTCCCCCACCGATCGCGCCCGGGCGATCGCTTCGGCCGGACGCAGACGGAACGTGCGATCGGCGCCGGCACCGTCGTCGGGTTTGACGACCCACCAGGCCGTGGCATCCCGATCTGCCGGGACCTGCGCCGTTGTCCAGACCGGCACCACGGGAACACCGGCGGCCTGCAAGCGGCGTGTGGTCTCGTGTTTGCTGGATGTGATCCGGATCGCATCGTCGCCGGCCGCGATCACCCGCCGGCGCGCAACGCGCGCGTGGCTGACGAAGCGCCCGAGCCAGCCATCGGTCTCGGGTGCAATAGGCCAGACCGCATCGACACCGGGCAGCGCGGCGGCGAACGCGGCCATCGGGCCGTCGTGTTCGTCGACGACGAAATCATCGACACCGGCACGAAACGCCGGCACGCTCGAGTGGCGGGCGACGATGACCTGCAGCCCGCGCAGGCGCAACACGTCGTCGAGCAGCGCATCGACCATCCGGCGGCCTTCGTGGACCAGCTTCGGCGACAATCCGCCATCGGGCGCCCCGCCCGCGGTCATGAACTCGTGAATCAGCAGCCGCAAGACCGTCCTGCCCCCATCCAGGTTGTTCCGGTCCTCGATCTGATGGCCGGGCGTGTGGTGGCCGCCATCCGCGGCGACCGGGCGAACTATCGCACGCTGAGCAGCCCGCTGGGTGATGCGGACGATCCGCCGGCCCTGGCCGCGGCGCTGGTCGGTGCGGTGTCGTCGACGACACTGTACATCGCCGATCTCGACGCGATCACCGGCCATGGTGCCCAGGGCCCGTTGGTCGCGACGATCGCTGCGCGGCTGCCTGACCGGGAAATCTGGGTCGATGCCGGGGCGCGCGAGGTCGCGCAGACGCTGCTGCCGGCCGCCGCGTGTGTCCCGGTGTTCGGTACCGAGACGCTGGCATCAATCGTCGAACTGGAGGGCGCCTGCCGCTTTCATGGACGGCGCTGGATCCTGTCACTCGATTCGCAGCAGGGTCGGCAGCTCGGCGCGTTCGACGCCCGGACACGCACCGACCTGTGGCCGGATCGTGTGATCGTGATGACCCTCGAGCGTGTCGGCAGCAACCAGGGACCGGCACTCGACGAACTCGCCGCGCTGGTGCGTGCCCATCCGGAGATCCGGTTCTTCGCGGCCGGTGGCGTGCGCGATGCCGTCGACCTGGATCGACTTCGCGACGTCGGTGCCGCCGGTGCGCTGGTCGCCACCGCGATCCATCGCGGGACCGTCTTCCGGTCTCGAACCGCCGACAGCTGAAACCCGCGTCGCACAGACGGCAACGCCTGCCGCGAGGCAGGCGTCGTCGATTGTGTCCTCGAAGGGTTGCACGGCCGTCGGAAGGATCCGACGGCCCGCTGCTTCACTTCGGCGAGAACGGGTGCTTGACCGAATTGCGCTGCGCGGTGACGGTGGCCGCGCGCGGCTCGCCGTTGATCGCGCGCGCGAGGGCTTCCTTGGTCGCGCGGTAGTTGAAGTCGAAGATCTTCGCGTCGTCTTCGGCCTGCCAGTGGATGAACACACCCACCGAGACGAACAGATCGTCGGCCTCGTCGGCCGGGATCACGCCGTCGGCGACCGAGTCGGCGACCGCGCGCGCCACGGCGGCCTGCGCGGGTCCGAACATCTGCACCGCCTGCTTCGCGCCCTTGATCGTGACCTTGTTGAACATCACGGTGTTGGGTTTGCACGGCAGGTTCGGGGCGATCACCGCCAGCAGCGCGGTGAAGCCGTCCTTGTTGTTCACCAGTGCGTTGGCGAACGCGGTCTCGGCCGGGCCACCGCGCGGCCCGATCAGCAGGTCGATGTGCGCGATCTCGTTGCCGTCGCCGATCAGCGATTCACCCACGCACAATTTATTGACTTTCGCCATCTCACTTCCTCCATGGTTGTATCAGGGCGAGTGGAGCCCGCCGGTGAGTCAAAGCCCTTCGACAGCCGCTGGGCGGCAACCACAACAGGGCCGAGTCACTTCAGGTTGTGGATAGTGTCTCCCCAAGCCTCGCTGCGAAGACGCTGGCCACCGTGAGGTCTGCCGAGGTTCCGGGGTTGATGCCCTGGTCCTTCAGCGAACGATCCCAACCGAGCAGCACCTCGCGCAAAGAGGCCTGATTCTGGCACTCCAGGCACAGCCGTGCAATCTCCGTCCTTTCGACCAGCAGCCTGCGGGCGGCATCGGCGCCGTGTTTGCGCACGACATGAGTGTCCGGAAACGCGGCCAGGAATGTCATGTAGGCCGCGGTGGTCGCATCTTCCCAGCTTTCTCCGGCGCGAAGTGAACGCAGGATCGCCGGAACACCGAGGTCGAACACGTCGGCATACCCGTTGGCGTACTGGCGGGCGATCCGGTCGAACTCGGCCACCGATTGCATCGCCTCGAGCAGGGTCACTCGGGCGGGCGAGCGGACATCGTGGTCCTCGCGCTGGCCCAGGCCCGCGGGCTGAGCGGCAGCGATCGCCCGGAACGCGGCCTGTGCGTCGGCGACCGTCGACCGGCCGAGCACCTCGGCGGTGGCGATCCGAAGCGCATTGTAGACCGAGTCGGAGGGCTGGCCCGGGCCATCGATCACGCCCTGGATCATCGGCGCGAGCAACAGCACGATTCCCAGGTTCGTGTTGCAGCCGACCTCCGCCAGGGTCGCCATGACCGCCCCTTCGATCCGCTCGCCGACGCTGGAACGGGCCCGGCACAGGACGGGGGCACTGGCGAACGCGCTGGCCAGGAACTGGTCGACCGTCATCCGGTGCCCGTCCCCGTGCCGCCCCACGTTGCCCGGCTTGAGCGCCGCGACGTCCATCTCGCAAGCCCAGAGCACGATCGGCACGAGCCCTTCGACCACGTCGCCGGGACCGAGATCCGGGGCAGTGCCATCCGCCGGTGTCATCACGCGACCCGTGTCCGCCCGCCCGGCCGGCCGAGACACCGGTCGACCAGGTCGTCGGCGAGGACCGCCGCGAGGTCGATCGCGGCCACGCGTTGCAGCCCCTCCCAGGAGGGAATGCCGTTGACCTCGAGCACCGACCAATGGCCGTCGTCGCGGATCAGGTCCACGCCGGCATAGTGCATGTCGACCGCTGCGGTCGCGGCGATCGCGAGTTGCAGTGCATCATCGGGCAATTCGACCGGTGTCACGGTCGCGCCCTGGGCGACGTTGGTGATCCAGTGGCCGGCACGGCGTTCCATCGCCGCGGTCGCCCGGCCACCGATCACCAGCACGCGCCAGTCACGGTAACCGGACCCCTCGGGCGGCACGAAACGCTGCAGGTACCAGACACCGGCCGGATCACCGGCGGGCCCCGGGTCGGCGCCCGCGATCCGTCGCAAGCCCTTGCCCTGCGAACCGAACAATGGCTTGGTGACCAGCTCGTGGCCGCGGGCGAATTCTCGGGTGGCGATCCGGCGCGCGCCCGCCGCCGATTCACCGACCCAGGTCGGCGGGGTCGGCAGTCCCGCCTGATGCAGCCGCAGCGACGTGCGCGCCTTGTCGACGCTGCGCTCGATCGAGGACGCGCTGTTGTAGACGACAACACCCGATTCGGCGAGTGCGTGCAGGATCGTCAGGCGCAGCGTGACCTGTTCGAAGCTGCCGGCCGGGATGCTGCGCACGAACACCGCGTCGGGCAGCGTCGTGCCGAAGCCGCCGATCACCAGGCCGTGCCGATTGGCGAGCAGGTCGACGCGGCAATCGTCGAAGCGCACGTAGCGGACCTCCGCGCCGCGACTGGCGAAGGCGCGCCGCAGTCGCCGGCCGTGCCAGCCCGCCTCGTCGGTCAGGATCGCGATCCGGGTCATCGACTCCAGCCCATCGAGGCGGCGAGCAGCGCGGCGTCGCGCCGGCCGGAGTGATGGGAGCGACCGCTGCCCAGGCAGCTGACGACGACCTCGGCCGGCGCGAACAACTGCGGATCGATCTTGTAGAAGTCGTAGCCGACGTCCTTGAAGATCTGCGCGAACGGCCTGCCGTAGTCCTTGGACGCGGTGCACGGCAGCCGCTCGGCGAGTGAACGCGCCTCGTCGTCGTCACCGGCGACGTACAACTGCACGAAGCCGCCGAACAGGATGGCGTCGTTGGTGCGACCCATCGCGGTCATGAAGTCGGTCGCGGGTGGCGGCACCGGTGCACTGCCCGCGGCATCGACGATCCGCTCGAGCGGGAAACCGAGACTATGCACCTTGTGAAGTGCGACCTCGACGACCCGCGAGGCGATCTGGACACCGCCGGCGAGTGATCGGGTCGGCGTCAGCACAACCGTCAGGCCGGTCGCGGCGACGCCGCTGTCGCGGCAGATCTTGTCGATCACCTCGGCCGGCGGACGTTTGTCGACCTCGAGGACGATCACCGTGCGGTCGGCCTGGTCGTGATAACCGAGTTCGTCGAACAGCGGTTCCTTGCGGGCGAGCGCGCGCACCGGGCCCGATCCGAGCGCGGAGAACTTGTCCTTGCCTTCGCCGGCAGACAGGCTCCAGCCGGCGTACTGGCTGCCGAGGCAGGCGATCACCGGATGTTCGGCGGCGACCTGGACCCGCAGCGGGCTGGTCGGATCACCGGCCTCGAAGTTCACGGTGCCCAGGCCGCCCAGGCAGATCCTGGCGATCAGACGTCCGGCCTGCAGGCCGCCCGGCGCGTCGATGCCGGCATCGACCAGCGTGGCCCCGGAGGGGTCGCGTTCGACACCGACACGCAGTTCGTGCCGGCGTTCGATCAGCCGCTCGACCAGCGGCTGCACGCGGCGGTTGACGCTCGGGGCGCCGGTGGACGCCTGTTGTGCGGTCATGGGGACGTGCCTCCTGCTCGATGGTTCTTGTCGTCGATCCGCAGCCACGACACGGCCATCGCCGCACGTTCGGCGAGCCGTGTGCCGACCCGAAGCACCCCCGCGGCGTCGGTGGCACTGACGGTGCACACCGGCTGGCCGGCGGCGATCGTCGTGCCGGCGGCCGGGCGGTCGTGCAGCCAGCGGGGCGCCGCGCCGCGGGCACACACCTCGATCGGACCATCAGCATAGACGATCCGATCACCGCGGCGGCCCGGATCGCCTGCACGCGAGGCCGGTGGCGCGGGCCGGGCGGTCAATGCGCACCAGTGTCGGGTGAACAGCGCCGATCCGCGGCGGTCGTAGAGGATCGCGGTGGCGGTCGGTCGCGGATTGATGTCGACCAGCCACCAGCGCGAACCGTCGACGATGAAATCGATCCCCGCCAGACCACGCAGCCCGAGGGCGGCACTGATACGGCGGGCGGCGCCGACGACGGCGCAGGCGACCGATGCCGGCGGCGTGTCCCGCGTGACCGCACCCGCGTAGGTCCACGGTGTCGTCCCCCGCGACTCGGTCAGCAGGCGGTTGAAACCGAGCACTTCGACGTCCGGCCGGCTTCGTGGCGATGTTGCCGCATGGGCGATGAACGTCAGCGAATGCGGCGCCCCGGCGACCTCGCGCTGGAAATAGTCGGTGCCTGTCACCGGTTCGTCGGCGCGTCGGCACCGTCGCACGTCGATGCCGCCGCAGCCGCCGGCACGTTTGATCAGCCAGCCGCGCGGATCGTCCGGACGATCCAGGCGACTCTCCGGCAACGGCAGGTCGAGTCGGCGGGCCAGCCGCAGCAGACGTGCCGGATCGGCGAGATGACGGACCGCGCCGGCGAACGCCTGGAGACCGCGACAGCGCGATGCCAGCCAGTCGGCGGTCGCCGGGTCGTGTTCGAGTCCGCCGCCGACGATGATCCGGCGCGCGCGGCGGACCGCATGCAGCCGGCGCAGCGCCGGTTCGATATGGCGCCGATCGAGCATCGGCACGACCTCGCAGGCGAGCGCCACCGCCCGCGTGTCGACGTCGCCGAACAGGTCGATCACCAGCGGCACGAAGCCCGCGCGCGCGGCCATCTGGGCCAACGCGCGGCCGCTTTGTGCGAGCACGATCACGGCCGGCCTCACGCCGCGCCCCGGGCCCACGCACACGCCGCCGTGTCGGCTCAGGCCAGGCCTTTCGCGGCCTCGAACGCGTCGCGAAAGTCCAGGTACATCGGCCGGGTGGCGGTCAGCATCGATTCGAGCAGCCGTTGCTGGACCATGTACTTGACGTTGCCGATCGCCAGCGCACCGAAGCCGATCGCATCACCCGCCGCCCCCGGCACCGGTTTGCCGCTGTCCATCACGCCGACTCCCGCGATGCCGGCCGGCGGCACCGCGTTGACGTCCGCGGCCACGCGCAGCTTCGTGCAGGCCTTCAGTTCCGCCGGCGACACCACCTGCACACCGGCCTTGCTGCAGGCGAGGATCACCTCCGAGGCGGCGAGCACCGCGATCCGCTCGTCGGCGCCGGCCGGCGCCGACGCGGTGATGCCCGAGGCCTGGTAACGGGCCTCGATCTCGCGCGCGGTCTGCTGTGCGCGTGCCAGGCTCGAGTGGCTCATCACGGTGACGGTGGCGCCACTGCGCGCCGCGAGCACCGCGGCGCAGGCGCCCACCGGCCCGGTGCCGCCGACCACGGTGACCGTCTTGCCTTTCCAGTCGGTGGCGAAGGTCTGCCTGAGCGCCTTGTCGACGACGGCGACCATCGCCGCCGCGGTGGTGAACGCGCCGCTCGGATCGGCGAACACCGAGACCTCGAACGGCGGCACCATCGCCTCGCGCGCCGCGTCGATCATGTCGGCGGCCATGCCGATCTCGCGCCCGCCGATGAACAGCGCAGTGCGTCGGACCCCCTTGGGTCCGCGCGAGAAGATCGCGTCCTGGGTCAGGCCGGTGATCTCGTCGAGGGTCACGTTGCCGTACGGGATCACGTGGTCGAATCCCGCATCGACGGCCATGTTGATGTCGAACGGGCTCATGTTCTTGGCCGTGCTGAACATGTGAAGTATCGCCGGGCGCACGCGTTGCTCCGCCATCGCTGGTTCTCCGAAACGTCAGTGTGGCTGCGGGATGCCGGAGCGCGATCGCTCATCGTCCGGGAAGGTTTCCTGGAACGAGGATCGCGCCGGATGAAGCCGCACCGGTACCCGCCGCCCGTGCAGTCGATGTCGCGAGGACGCCGGGGCGCTCGTCGACGACGACGCTGGCACCGCGGTTCCTGCCCGTGATTATCCGCCACTGCAGCCGATCGTCGCACTCCGGGGCCATCCGGCGTGCCCACTGCTCGGCCTGTTGCGTGTCGGCGGCGATCGCGAACCCGGTCGGCCCCCACGAGGACTGGCCCAGTGCACGTGCGCCGAGCCGCTGCAGCCCGTCGAGCGCCCGGGCGACCCGCGGGCTGGTGAATCGCCCGCCCTGGACCGGCGCGAAGTGATCACCGATCCGCGCCTGCAGTTCACCGAGCCCGTCGCCGAACCCGTCGAGGTCGTGTTCGGCGAGTGAGGGCAGGATCCGCATCAGCACCAGTCGCGACAGTTCACCGGCGAGCGCCGCCGAAAATGGCGGCAGGCGGCGGAACGCGTCGATCTCGGCCGACCCGTGCAGGCCGCCGGCCAGCGGATCGAGGATCATCACGATCCGCCAGGCCGTCGGAAACGGCAGGCGCGAGATCGTCGGCGGTGGCTGCGGTGCGTCGACACGATTGCCGCCGTCGACGATGAAGCCGCCCTGCTCGAACGCACCGATGCCCACGCCGGAACGCGCGCCACGCTCGAGCAGTCCGGCGATCTCGCGGGCATCGATCGGCCGGTGCGCGAAACCGGCGATCGCCGCGCCGATCGCCAGCGCGAGTTGTGTTCCCGAACCGAGCCCGCAATGGGCCGGGATCGTGTCGTCGATCGTCAGCCGGAACGCCGGCGCGACCTTCCACGCGGCGCAGCAGGTGTGTGCGAAGTCCGCGGCGCGTTCACCACCCCCGTCGACGATCAGCGTCGCGGCCGGTTCGATCGCCACCCGCACCGCAAGCTCGTCGATCGCCATGCCCAGGCTGCCGAAGCGCCGGCCGAGCCCGCCGTCCATGTCGACGAACCCGAAGTGAAGCCGCGCCGGTGCCTCGACCCGGACGTGGCGTCCTGGCGGCGATGCGGCCCCGCCTACGTCCATCGCAGCAGCTCGCCGACGCCGGCGACCGCCGCATCGCCGAGCCAGCGACGCACCCGCAGCCGCGCCTTGAAGCCGAGTCGCTCGGCCGACCGCGGGGGCAGGTCGCGCCGCAGCAGCTCGAGGAATCCCAGTGTGTGTTCCCCGCAGTCGGCGAACGTCGGCAGCAGCTCGGCCGGCCCCCGCGCGAGCAGCATCGTGCCGCGTCGCATCCCGTATCCCGGCGCCGCCCCGGTCCCGGTACCGACCAGCAACGTGCCGCCGCTCATCTGCACACCGGCGTACGATCCGACTGCGCCGTGCACGATGATCTGGCCACGTCGCATCCGTTCGCCGACACGGTCGCCGGCGTCGCCGTCGACGACGATACGGCCGCCGCGCATGCCCCGCAGCTCACCGGTGGCGGGCGCCGCGATGAAATCGCCGGCGCTGCCCGCGATCGACAGTTCACCGCCCGCCATCGCGCTGCCGGCGTGGTGATCGGCATCACCGTGGATCTCGATCATCCCGCCGCGCATGCCGGCACCCGCCCACGCGCCGCAGTTTCCGGTGACGACGATCCGGCCACCCGCCAGTCCGGCGCCGACGCGGTCGAGCTTCGCGGTGTCACCCTCGAAGACGAGTGTCGACGGATCACCGGCGCTGATGTCGAACACCTCGCCGGCCGGCACTCGGACATGACCCCAGAGCAGCGGCAGCTTCGCGATCTGCGCGGCCGACAGGCCGGCCAGCGTCGACGGCAGCAGGCCGACGCAGTCGGCGCGCTGCCTGAGCGGCACACGGACCGTGAGCCGGATGCCGCCTGTTGCCCTCGCACCGGGCGATGGCCGCTTCATCGCACGCTCCGGGTGCCGGCGGATGCAGCCTTCGCCCGGCCGCGCGGCGCGAGCGTCTCCGGCCGCATCAGCTCGCGCAGCTTGAAGTGGAACTTGCCGAGTTTGCCGCCGTAGTTGCCGGCACTGATGCGAACGACCCCCGCATCCGCGCCGATCGCACAGGCGGCCGCGATGCCCTCGCGCATCGCGTCCCCGATCACCTGTTCGGTGAGCCCGTCGATGACGATCTCGAGCACACACTCGATGCCGGCGCCGAGCTCGCTGGCCGTCGCTCCGCGCAACGTCGGACAGAACGCATCGTTGGTCGATGCACTCAACGCCTTGTACTTCGATCCGACCTTCGAACCCGAGCGCACGACACCACCGGGAAACGGCATCACGACACCATCGATCCGGCGCATCCGCTCGATCGCCGCCTCGACCGCCGCGAGCCCGGCCCGCTTGGAGCGCGCGAGCACCAGGAAGTTGCCGCCGCCGATCGCCTTGGCCATGCCGGTGGTGTCCTGTGCGACGAATTCCCCGTCCATCACCGGCACGCGCCAGTAGCGCGTGCCGCCGATCACCTTCGAGAGCTGGAAGCCGTCGCCGAAATAACGCAGCGTCTTGCCGAGCGGCAGGGGTTCGTTGCCCTCGCCCTTCGGATCCAGGCCGGCGAAGACTGCGGTGGTCGGACAGGTCAGCACACATTGCCCGACCCGGTTCTGCACCTGCCGCGTCAGTTCCTTGGTCGACACCGCGAACAGCAGCACGCTGATGCCGGGCCGGCCGTCCGGCGTGGCACCGGCATCGAGGACCCGTTCGATGCCGGCCTCGCAACCGCAGGCGATCACCGACGTCGCGAAACCGGTCATCGAGACCGCGGCTTCGCGTGCCCAGCGGATGTTCTCCGCGGTGATGATCAGGCGGGTCGCCTTCATGCCGAACGCCTCGGCGAAGGTGTCGTCGATCGTCACGCCGTTGATGATCACGGCCGCTCCCCGACCGGTGCGGGCGGCGGGTCGGCCGGCCGGCGGCAGGCGTGGCGGATCATCCGGTTGCCGCGGCCGCATTCACACAGCTCACTCTCGCCGATGCGGAACTGCGCGAGCGGCAGGCCGAGGTACTTCTCCATGTACTCGCCGACCTCGCCTTCGATCGCCCGGTCGTACTCGGGCTCGACGACATGGGTATCGCCGACCGGCGCGGCGACCAGCCGCCCCCTCTCGACCACCGGGGCGCCGTTCTTGTAGACGGTGCGCGGCCGCGCGAACATCACCTGCGGATCCGGGTCC
>CADEEH010000067.1 GCA_902826305.1 uncultured Burkholderiales bacterium | reverse complement strand
CGCTACTTCTTCGCCCGCAAGATCACGTTGCAGTTCCCGGAGGAGAAGACGCCGCTGTCGCCGCGCTTCCGCGGCCTGCACGCGCTGCGTCGTTATCCCAACGGCGAGGAGCGGTGCATCGCCTGCAAGCTGTGCGAGGCGGTCTGCCCGGCGCTGGCGATCACGATCGAATCCGAGGTCCGCGACGACGGCTCGCGCCGCACGACACGCTACGACATCGACCTGACCAAGTGCATATTCTGCGGATTCTGCGAGGAGTCGTGCCCGGTCGACTCGATCGTCGAGACCCACATCCTCGAGTACCACGGCGAGAAGCGCGGCGATCTCTATTTCACCAAGGAGATGCTGCTCGCCGTCGGCGACCGGTACGAGGCGCAGATCGCAGCGGCCCGCGAGGCCGATGCATCCTATCGATAGGCCGCCATGGATCCGCAGACGCTCCTGTTCTACCTGTTCTCGCTGCTGACGATCGGCTCGGCGACGCTGGTGATCACCGCGCGCAACCCGGTGCACTCGGCGCTGTGGCTGGTGCTGTCGTTCTTCTCGGCCGCGTGCATCTGGCTGCTGCTGCGCGCCGAGTTCCTGGCGATCACCCTGGTGCTGGTCTACGTCGGCGCGGTGATGGTCCTGTTCCTGTTCGTCGTGATGATGCTCGACATCAACATCGACAAGGTGCGCCAGGGGTTCTGGGGCAACCTGCCGGTGGCACTGGTCGTCGCCGCGGGGGTCGTCCTCGAACTGTTCCTGGTGATCTGGCACTCGTTCAAGGGGGTTCGCGGCGTCGACGCGCCGGTGCCGCCGCCGGGTGTCAGCAACACCCAGGCGCTGGGCCGGCTGATCTACACCGACTACGTCTATCCGTTCGAGATCGCCGCGGTCGTCCTTCTGGTCGCGATCGTCGCCGCGATCGCCCTGACGCTGCGCCGGCGCAAGGACACCCGATACAACGACCCGTCGCGGGCGGTGCGCACACGTCGCGAGGACCGGGTCCGCCTGGTCAAGGTCGCGCCGTCCGCGCGGCCGGGTGCATCGGAGCCGGCCGCCGGCGCCGAGGAGGCCGTCCGATGAGCCTGACACTCGCGCACTACCTGGGCCTGGGGGCCGTGCTGTTCGCGATCAGCGTGGTCGGCATCTTCCTGAACCGCCGCAACGTGATCATCGTGCTGATGGCGATCGAGCTGATGCTGCTCGCGGTCAACCTGAACTTCATCGCGTTCTCGCATTTCCTCGGCGACTACGCCGGGCAGATCTTCGTGTTTTTCATCCTGACCGTCGCGGCCGCCGAGTCGGCGATCGGTCTGGCGATTCTGGTCGTGCTGTTCCGCAACCTCGAGACGATCGACGTCGAGGACCTGGACGCGCTGAAAGGATAGGGGGCGGGGTCCATGAAGACCGCATATCTGCTGGCTGCGTTCGCACCGCTGGTCGGCGCGCTGATCGCCGGTCTCGCCGGCCGGCAGGTCGGGCGCGCCGGAGCCCACCTGGCGACGATCGCCGGGGTCGCCATCTCCTGCGGCGCGTCGCTGTGGACCCTGTCGGACGTGCTCGCCGGCAACACCTTCAACGGCACGTTGTACGAGTGGGCGACGATCGGCGGCCTGCGCTTCGAGGTCGGCTTCCTGGTCGACAGCCTGACCGCGACGATGATGTGTGTCGTCACCTTCGTCTCGCTGATGGTGCACGTCTACACGATCGGCTACATGGCCGACGACCCGGGCTACCAGCGCTTCTTCGCGTACATCTCGCTGTTCACCTTCTCGATGATGATGCTGGTGATGTCCAACAACTTCCTGCAGCTGTTCTTCGGCTGGGAGGCGGTCGGACTGGTGTCGTACCTGCTGATCGGCTTCTGGTACACGAGGCCGACGGCCATCTACGCCAACATGAAGGCGTTCCTGGTCAACCGGGTCGGCGACTTCGGCTTCGCGCTCGGCATCGGGCTGGTCGTCGCCTACTTCGGCACCCTGGACTACGCGGCGGCGTTCAAGGCGGCGCCCGGGCTCGCGGCGCAGACGCTGCCGGCCACCGGCTGGTCGCTGATCACCGCGACCTGCATCTGCCTGTTCATCGGTGCGATGGGCAAGTCGGCGCAGTTCCCGCTGCACGTCTGGCTTCCGGACTCGATGGAGGGCCCGACGCCGATCTCGGCACTGATCCACGCGGCGACGATGGTGACCGCGGGAATCTTCATGGTCTCGCGGATGTCGCCGCTGTTCGAGATGTCGGACACGGCGCTCGGCTTCGTGATGGTGATCGGGGCGATCACCGCGCTGTTCATGGGCTTCCTGGGCATCGTCCAGAACGACATCAAGCGGGTGGTCGCGTATTCGACGTTGTCGCAGCTCGGCTACATGACCGTCGCGCTCGGCGCCTCGGCCTACGGCGTGGCGATATTCCACCTGATGACCCATGCGTTCTTCAAGGCGCTGCTGTTCCTGGGCGCGGGCTCGGTGATCATGGCGATGCACCACGACCAGGACATCCGCAACATGGGCGGGCTGTGGAAGTACCTGCCGATCACCTGGCTGACCTCGCTGGTCGGTTCGCTGGCGCTGATCGGCACGCCGTTCTTCTCGGGCTTCTATTCGAAGGACCTGATCATCGAGGCGGCACACTTCGCGAACGTGCCCGGCGCCGGCTTCGCGTACTTCGCGGTGCTGGCCGGTGTGTTCGTGACCGCGTTCTATTCGTTCCGGATGTACTTCCTGGTGTTCCACGGCACGGCGCGCTGGGGAGGGCACCATGGCCATGGCCACGACGATCACGGCCATGGCGCGGCCCATGCCGCTCCGCCGGCGGCACACGGGGTGGCCGAGGAGACGCTGGACGATCACCACGACGAACACCACGGGCTGGCCCCGGGCGAGAAGCCGAAGGAGTCCCCGGCGGTGGTGACCGCGCCGCTGGTGCTGCTGGCGGTGCCGTCGCTGCTGATCGGCCTGTACACCGTCAAGCCGATGCTGTTCGGCGAGTTCTTCAAGGGCGTGATCGCCGTCGACGCCGCCCGCCATCCGGCGATGGCGAAGATCGGTGAACACTTCCACGATGCGTTCTCGATGGGCCTGCACGCGTTCACGACCGCGCCGTTCTGGCTCGCGCTGGCGGGTGTGGTCAGCGCCTGGTACTGCTACATGGTCAATCCGAAGTTGCCGGCGGCGATCAAGCGGTCGGCCGGCGGGCTGTATCGGCTGCTCGACAACAAGTACTACATGGACCGGTTCAACGAGGTCGTGTTCGCCGGCGGCGCGCGGTCGATCGGCACCGGATTGTGGAAGGCCGGCGACCAGGCGCTGATCGACTCGGTGGCGATCAACGGCAGCGCGCGACTGATCGGCTGGGTCGCCGGTGTCGTGCGCTGGGCGCAGACCGGGCGGCTGAACACGTACGCGGTGACGATGATCGTCGGTGTCGCGCTGCTGATGGTGTTCGCGTTGCGCGCGATCGGAAGGCGTTGAGGTGAAACGCATCGGACAGTTCGGCGCCACGCGCGCGAATGAGACTCGAGGATCGGTGTGAACACGTTTCCGCTTCTTTCGGCCGCGATCTGGATCCCGATCCTGTTCGGCATCGCCGTGCTCGCGCTGGGCAACGACAGGAACGCCAACGTCGTGCGCAGCGTCTCGCTGGCCGGCTCGATCCTCGGCCTGATCGCCACGCTGCCGCTGTTCACCGGCTTCGACCGGTCCACCGCGGCGATGCAGTTCGTCGAGAAGTCGCCGTGGATCGCCCGCGTCTCGGCCAACTACCACCTGGGCATCGACGGACTGTCGGTCTGGTTCGTGCTGCTGACCGCGTTCATCACCGTGGTCGTCGTCGTCGCCGGCTGGAAGGTGATCGAGGACAAGGTCGCGCAATACATGGCCTCGTTCCTGATCCTGTCGGGCCTGATGATCGGCGTGTTCTGCGCACTCGACGGGCTGCTCTTCTACGTCTTCTTCGAGGCGACACTGATCCCGATGTACGTGATCATCGGGGTCTGGGGCGGGCCGAACCGGGTCTACGCGGCGTTCAAGTTCTTCCTGTACACGCTGCTCGGTTCGCTGCTGACGCTGGTCGCGCTGATCTACCTGTACCTGCAGTCCGGGTCGTTCTCGATCCTCGACTGGCACGAGCTGCCGCTGTCGCTCACCGAGCAGACGACGATCTTCCTCGCCTTCTTGATCGCGTTCGCGGTCAAGGTCCCGATGTGGCCGGTGCACACCTGGCTGCCGGACGCCCACGTCGAGGCGCCCACCGGCGGCTCGGTTGTGCTGGCGGCGATCATGCTGAAGCTGGGGGCCTACGGGTTCCTGCGCTTCTCGCTGCCGATCGCCCCGGACGCCAGCCACGAGCTGTCCGGGATGATGATCGGGCTGTCGCTGATCGCGGTGGTCTACATCGGGCTGGTCGCGCTGGTGCAGACCGACATGAAGAAGCTGGTCGCGTACTCGTCGGTCGCGCACATGGGGTTCGTCACGCTCGGCTTCTTCATCTTCAACCAGCTCGGCGTGCAGGGTGCGATCGTGCAGATGATCTCGCACGGCTTCATCTCCGGCGCGATGTTCCTGTGCATCGGGGTGCTGTACGACCGGCTGCACTCGCGCCGGATCGCCGACTACGGCGGCGTCGTCAACACGATGCCCCGGTTCGCGGCGCTGTTCATGCTGTTCACGATGGCCAACTGCGGCCTGCCGGCCACCTCCGGGTTCGTCGGCGAGTTCTTCGTCATCCTGGGCGCGGTCAAGTACAACTTCTGGGTCGCGATGGCCGCCACCTCGACGCTGATCCTCGGCGCCGCCTACTCGCTGTGGATGTACAAACGCGTGGTCTTCGGCGCCGTCGCCAACGACAACGTCGCCGGCCTGAAGGATGTCGATTCGCGCGAGTTCTGGATGCTGGCGGTGCTCGCGATCGCCGTGTTGTGGATGGGGATCCAGCCCAAGCCGGTGACCGATGTCACCGAGGCCTCGGTCACCCATCTGCTCGAGCACGTTTCCAAGTCCAAGCTCCACTGACCGGCGGATCCGGACCATGCAAAGCCTCAATGTCGCCGCCGCGCTCCCCGAGATCGCGCTCCTGGTCGCCGCTTCGATCGTGCTGCTGGCCGACGTGCTGGTCGGCTCCCAGCGCCGGATCGACGTCGACCGCCTGGCGCTCGGTGCGCTGCTGTTCCCGCTGATCGCCAGCGTCTGGCAGGTCGGGACCGAATACGAAACCGCGTTCGGCGGCATGTACGTCGCCGATTCGTTGTCGCACCTGCTCAAGTTCTGCTCGTACGCGGCGGTGGCGGCCTCGATCGTCTACGCGCGCTCGTACACCCGCGACCGCGACATGTTCCGCGGCGAGTTCTACTGCCTGGCGCTGTTCTCGCTGCTGGGCCAGATGATCATGATCAGCGCCAACAACCTGCTGGTCGTCTACCTCGGCCTGGAGCTGATGTCGCTGTCGCTGTACGCGCTGGCGGCGCTTCGCCGCGACCATCCGCTGTCCAGCGAGGCGGCGATCAAGTATTTCGTGCTCGGCGCGTTGTCCTCCGGATTCCTGCTCTACGGCATGTCGATGATCTACGGCGGCACCGGCAGCCTCGACATACCCGAGATCGCCAAGGCGCTGGCCGCGGCCGGCACCGACCGCGGCGTGATGGTGTTCGGCGTCGTGTTCCTGGTCGCCGGGCTGGCATTCAAGTTCGGCGCGGTGCCGTTCCACATGTGGCTGCCCGACGTCTACCACGGCACGCCGACCGCGGCGACGCTGCTGATCGCCGGGGCGCCCAAGCTCGCCGCCTTCGCGATCGCGTTCCGGTTGCTGGCCGAAGCGCTGCTCGGCGTGGCCGGGGACTGGCAGCCGATGCTGATGATGCTCGCGGTGCTGTCGTTGCTGGTCGGCAACCTGGTGGCGATCGCGCAGACCAACTTCAAGCGGATGCTCGCCTATTCGACGATCTCGCAGGTCGGCTTCGTGCTGCTCGGGATGATGTCGGGTGTGATCGACGGCAATGCACGCTCCGCGGCCGATGCGTACGGCGCGTCGCTGTTCTACGTCATCACCTACGTGCTGACCACGCTCGGCACCTTCGGCCTGGTGCAGGTGCTCGCGCGCAAGGGTTTCGAGTGCGAGGAGATCGACGACCTGCGCGGGCTCGGCCAGCGCTCGCCGTGGATGGCGCTGGTGATGCTGATCCTGATGTTCTCGCTGGCCGGCATCCCGCCGACGGTGGGCTTCTACGCGAAGCTCGCGGTGCTCCAGTCGGCGCTGGCCGCCGGGCACCTGTGGCTGGTGATCTTCGCGGTGATGATGTCGCTGGTCGGCGCGTTCTATTACATCCGGATCGTCAAGACCATGTTCTTCGACGAGGCGGTCGATCGCAGCGCGATCGTGGTCGGCCAGGATGCGCAGGCCACCCTCGCGCTCAACGGCGCGCTGGTGCTGCTGCTGGGCGTGATGCCCGGCCCGTTGCTGACCGCGTGCTCGACCGCGATCCGGCACGCGCTGAGTTTCTGACCCGCCGGCCCGTTCCGCGGACCGGCGACTCGCGCGCATCCCGATGGCCAAGCACCTGGAGGAAACCGAGGTCTCGTCCCGGACCGTGTTCCAGGGTGTCTTCATCGACATCCGCCGGGCCGAGGCGAGGATGCCGGACGGCAGCCTGCGACCCCGGGAATACGTCGTCCATCCGGGGGCGGCTGCGATGGTGCCGATCTTTCCCGACGGGCGGGTCCTGGTCGAGCGACAGTTCCGCTATCCGCTCAGGCGCACGTTCGTCGAGATCCCCGCCGGCAAACTCGATCCCGGCGAGACGCCGATCGAGACCGCGCGCCGCGAGCTGATCGAAGAGACGGGATATCGCGCCGAGCAATGGGCGCATCTGACACGGATCCATCCGGCCATCGGTTTCGCCGACGAGGTCATCGACATCTACCTGTGCCGGGAGCTGACCCAGGTCGGCCGCCAGCTCGATGCCGGTGAGTTCCTCGACCTCGAGATCGTCACCGTCGACTGGCTGGTCGACGAGCTGCGCGCCCACCGGCTGACCGACGTGAAGACGCAGATCGCGGTCCTCTGGCTGGAGCAGATGCGCGCCGGCCGCTGGCCGTGGCCCGAATTCGACGCATGACCGGATCACCCGAAAGGAAGCCATGACCGCCAAGTACGTTTTCCACGCCGGCGAGGCGACGGTGCTCGCCGCCGAAGGCCAGTTCACCGATGCGATGCCCGAGATCCTGATCGGCCGTACCGACGGGCCGGTCGGCCACGCGTTCGCGTCGATGATGTCCCAGAGCAAGGGGCACACCGCGATGTTCGCGATCCGCGCCTGCAACCAGATGGTCCGGCCGGCGACGCTGATCGTGCCGAAGGTCACGCTGCGCGACGGCGCGAACATCGACCTGTACGGCGGCGTGGTCCAGTCGGCCACCGCCGACGCGGTGCTCGATTGTGTGATCGAGGGTGTGATCCCGAAGTCGATGGTCGACGAGTTGTGCATCATCAGCCTGGTCTGGATCGATCCGCAGGCCGCCAAGGATCCGAAGCTGGACAAGAAGGACATGTACCGGACCAACTACGAGGCGACCAAGATCGCGATCCGGCGCGCACTCGCCCACGAGCCGTCTATCGACGAACTGATCGCCAACCGGCACAAGATCAGGCACGACATGGACGACTGGAGCTGACCCCAGGAAGGCGGGCAGGCGGCGGAGCGACGCGTGATGGACGTGACGCTGGTCGCGTTCGTCGTCCTCTACCTGCTGGGCACGCTCGCTCTCGGCCTCTGGGCCGGAACGCGGATCGGCGGCACCAGCGACTTCGCGCTCGCCGGCCGCAGCCTGCCGCTGGTGATGGTGGTGACGACGACGTTCGCCACCTGGTTCGGTGCCGAGACGGTGATGGGTATCCCCGCCAAGTTCGTTCAGGGCGGCCTGCATGCGATCGTCGAGGATCCGTTCGGCGCCGGATCGTGCCTGGTGCTGGTCGGCGTGTTCTTCGCGACCCGGTTGTATCGGCTGAACCTGCTGACGATCGGTGACTTCTACCGTCGGCGCTACGGCAAGGGGATCGAGGTCTTCTGTTCCTCGGCGATCATCCTGTCGTACCTGGGCTGGGTCGCGGCGCAGATCACCGCGCTGGGGCTGGTCTTCGGGGTGCTGACGCAGGGAGCGATGTCGGAGACCGCGGGGATGATCGTCGGCACGCTGGCGGTCCTGATCTACGTCGTCGTCGGCGGCTTCCTCGCCGTCGCCTGGACCGACTTCATCCAGATGATCGTGCTGGTCTTCGGCCTGTCCGCGATCGCCTGGTTCGCAGCCGATCTCGCCGGCGGCGCGGCCCGGGTGATCGAGTTCGCCCAGCACAAGGACCTGTTCGACTTCCTGCCGCCACCGACCTTCAGCGAGGTCGCGTTCTTCATCGGTGCGGCAGTCACGATGATGCTGGGCAGCGTGCCGCAGCAGGACGTGTTCCAGCGCGTGATGTCGGCCCGGGACGCGACGACCGCCCGCAACGGGGCGATCATCGGCGGGATCAGCTACATCCTGTTCGCCTTCGTGCCGATGTTCATCGTCTGCAGCGCCGTCGTCGTGATGGGTGAACAGGCGATGGAGATCGCGCGCGGGGACTACCAGCGGCTGCTGCCGACGTTCGTGATGACTCGGATGCCCCTGGTGATGCAGATCCTGTTCTTCGGTGCGCTGCTGTCGGCGATCAAGAGCACCTCGTCGGCGACGCTGCTGGCCCCGTCGACCAGCTTCGTCGAGAACATCCTCAAGAACCTGCGGCCGCGGATGAGTGATCGCCAGCAGCTGCTGGCGATGCGTTGCACGATCGTCGTCTTCGCCGGCCTGGTGCTCGCCTATGCGATCGCGATGAAAGGCACGCCGATCTACGACCTGGTCTCGGCCGCATACCAGGTGCCCCTGGTTGCGGCATTCGTTCCGCTGGTGATGGGCCTGTACTGGTCACGGGCCACGACGCAGGGTGCGATCGCCTCGGTCACCGCCGGTGTCGCGGTCTGGATCCTGTTCTTCCCGCAGGTCAGTTCGTTGGGTGAGCACTTTCCCGGCCAACTGGCCGGCCTGCTGGCAGCGCTTGGCGGCATGTTGGCCGGTTCGACGGCGCCGCAGGTCGTCCGCAACCGCCACGAGCGGGACCACCCCATCAAGGGCCTGAACGCCTGACCCCCCTGATCGCCGCCGAGCGGAGCGTCACCGGCCGGGCTCGCGCATCAGCAGGCGCCGCTCGCGCTCGACCAGCGTGTCGCTCAGTCCGGCACCCGACGGGCAGAGCCAGACCACGAGGCCGTGGATCATCAGGCCGGTGGCCCAGCCGAGCAGTGGCATGGGCAGCGCCGACGCATGCCTGCCGAGCAGCGCCGGCGACACCAGCAGCATCGAATTGACGATCGTGAAGACCGTCGCGTGGATCAGCCAGCCCATCTTGGCGGCGGCGCGCTTGCGGGCCAGCCGTTCGATCCGGTCGATGTTCGTGTCCATGTCGTGATCTCCTTGAATCGTTGATGCAGTGACGACACGATGGCGCTGATGCCGGCCGCCAGCCAGCGCGTCGAGACGAAACGCGCCGTTCGGCCGGCCAGGCGTCGTGGAGCGGCGCCAGATGCATTCGGGCCCGTCCGGGGCGCCGACAGGGAAGCGGCGACAATCGGGTCTCGTCCCCCGGGCGGCAGAGCGCCCCGGGGGACGGGCCGGCTCACCGGACGCGGTTCGGCGCCGAACACTCACTCCGGGCCGACGGCATTTCGCGGCACGTTTCCAACGTTTCGTCGCAGCGGGCTCGGTCTTCCGGTCGTCCACGGGCAGGATGTGTCCGTCCGGCGCCACCGACCGAGTGCCGATCCTCAAGGAGCTGATGATGACCACCCCTGACCTTCCGACGTTCCGCCGGCAAGCCGCCCGCCTGGTGCCGGTCGCCGGCACCTTCCTCGCCGGCACGACGGCCCTGGCGACCGTGGCTGCCGCGCTGCTGACCAGTGTCTCGGCACTGGCCGCCGACCTGTCGATCCAGGTCGACGCGATCAGGCAGGCCACCGGCACGCTGCAGTTGGCGGTCTATTCGAGCGAGGCCTCGTTCCGCAAGCAGGCCGTCCGCGAGATGCGGCTGCCCGCGACCGAGGGCACGATGGCGATCAAGGTCACCGACCTGCCGCCGGGTGAATACGCGGTCATGCTGTTCCAGGACATCAACGGCAACGACAAACTCGATTCGAACATGCTCGGCATTCCGAAGGAACCGTGGGGCGGTTCGGTGCAGCGATCGGTGATGGGCGCACCCGGATGGGCCGATACCCGGTTCGAGCTGCCGGCCGCGGGCAAGGTGCTGACGATTCGTGTCAATCATTGACGGGAGCCGGGTGATGAATCGACGAGACCTGCTCAAGTCCTTCGCTGCCGTCGGCGCGCTCGCCGGCAGCGGACTGCCGGGCCTCGCGCCGGCACGAACCCTGGCGCGGGAAGTGGATGCCCGGCACGCGTTCGCCGCCAGCTTCGAGGACGTCGGCGAATCGATCGGACCGTCGACGGTCCGTTTCGAGGGCCGGTTGCCCGACGGCTTCGCCGGCACGTTGTATCGCAACGGTCCGGCCCGGATGCGCCGCGGCGCCACCGCCTATCGGCACTGGTTCGACGGCGACGGCATGGTCCAGTCGTTGCGGATCGGCGACGGGCGCCTGCATCACCACGGCCGGATGATCGCGACCGATCGCAGTCGCGCCGAGGAGAAGGCGGGGCGGTTCCTGTGGGGCGGCTTCGGTACCGCGTTCGCGGACGGCCGGTCGATCACCTCACCGGACGAGGTCAACGTCGGCAACATCGCGATCCTGCCGCTCGACGGTGAACTGCTCGCGTTGTGGGAGGCCGGCTCGGCCTGGCGGATCGATCCGCGGACCCTGGCCACCCGCGGCAGGAAGGTGTTCTCCGAGGAGACCGATGGCGTGGCATTCTCCGCGCATCCCCGGGTCGATCCCGACGGCCGCATCTGGAGCTTCGGTTATCTGTCCGGCAGCGGCAAGGTCGTGTTGTACGACCTCGACCGCGGCGGGGTGCTGAAGAGGACCGCGGTGGTCGAGATGCCCAACGCCGACATGGTCCACGATTTCGCGGTCACCGAGCGCCACCTGGTGTTCGTGCTCTCGCCGGTCGTGCAGCGCCGGTTCGACGACGGCGTGCCGCGCAGTTTCCTGGATACGCTGCAATGGCGCGCCGACCTGCCGACCTGGCTGGTGCTGGTCGACAAGGCGACGCTGCGGATCAGCCATCGCGCCGAGTTGCCGAGCCTGTTCGCGTTCCACTACGGCAACGCCTGGCAGGATGGCCGCAAGGTCCGCATCGAGGTCGCCCGCACGGCGCCGTTCGACCAGCTGATGCGGTCGATCACGCAGGCCACGATCGGCGAGTCCTTCGAGGTGCCTGCGCTGGTGCGACCGGTCGACCTGGTGTTCGACCTCGACACCTCGCGTGTCGATCTCGAGCCGTTGCCGCTGGCGCATGCCGAGTTCCCGCGCTTCGATCCGCGTCACGTCGGCCTGCGCACCGACCGCCTGGTGATGCTGGCGCGAGGCGAATCGATGGCCGACGAGGCGTTCGGCTTCAACTGCGTCACCGTGCTCGATCGCGGCCGCCAGCGTGTCCAGTCGTTCGACTACGGCGCGCGGGTCATCGCCGAGGAACACGTGTTCGTGCCCCGCGCCGGTGGCCGCGAAGGTGACGGCTGGGTCGTCGGCACCGCCTACGACTGGGCGGCGCGACGGACGACATGTTCGGTGTTCGACGCACGCGCGGTTGACGCCGGGCCGGTGGCGGTCGCACGATTGCCGTATACGCTGCCGCTTGGACTGCATGGCCAATTCGTTGCCTGAGACCCTGACGATCGGTGCCGCGCGGTCCGCCCGCGCCGCGCTGGCGGGCCCGCGCGCGCTCCGGCTGCTGGGTGTCAACGCGGTCGGCTGTGCGTTGCTCGCGGTGCTGCTGTGGGCACTCGTTCCGGCGGTCTCCTACTCCGGATTCTGGCCGGTCTTCGTCCACTCGGAGCTTATCGGGCTGATCGTCTGCCTGATGCTCATCGTCATGCGCTCGTTGCTGGGTGCCACCGGCCGCACTCGCGGAGCGATCTTCTACGGCATGATCCCGGTGCTGGCGCTGATCGGCTACTACGCGGGTACCGCGTTGGCCCACTGGGTCCTCGGCGGACCGCCGACCCAGGTGCCGATCGATCACGACACCACGCAGACGGCGGCGCTCATCACGACCGGCATCGCGACCATCGTCGGCACCTTTTTCTTCATGACGCGGGAGCGCATCAGCGATCTCGAGCTGGCCGCCGCCGAGGAGGCGCGCCAGGCGCAGCAGGCGCAGCGCGAGGTCAGCGAGGCCCAGCTGTCGATGCTGCGGGCACAGGTCGAGCCGCACATGCTCTTCAACACGCTGGCCAACCTGCGCGAACTGGTGCTCGTCGATCCGCCGCAGGCGCAGGCGATGCTCGACCGCCTGATCGACTTCCTGCGCGCGACGCTGGACGGATCGCGAGCAACGACGACGACGCTGCGCACGGAGTTCGCGATGCTCGAGGACTATCTCGCGCTGATGCAGATGCGGCTGGCCACACGCCTGCGCTACCGGCTCGAACTGCCTCCCGCGCTGGCCGACCGGACGATCCCATCGCTGCTGCTGCAGCCGCTGGTGGAGAACGCGATCGTGCATGGCATCGAGCCGTCGCTCGACGGTGGCACGATCGATGTCGTCGCGCGCGTCGACGGTCCGGCGGTCGAGGTGACCGTCGGCGACACCGGCGTCGGCATCGACGGCGGGCAACCCCGCCGGCGGCCCGGAAGCGGTGGTTTCGGCATCGAGCAGTTGCGCCAGCGGCTCGCCAACGCGTACGGTGACCGTGCCCGCATCGACATCGAGTCGCCGCCGCGCGGTCGACCCTGCGGCACTCTCGTCCGCATCCGGATCGAGGACTGAGGAGCGGACGATGGGCAACGTTCCGACGACCGCGATCATCGCCGATGACGAACCGCTGCTCGCGCAGGCACTGGCGCGCGAACTGCGGGCGCTGTGGCCGCAGCTGTCGATCGAGGCGGTGGTCGCCGACGGTCGCGCCGCTCTCGCGGAGATCAACAACCGGCAGCCCGACATCGCGTTCCTCGACATCCGGATGCCCGGGTCGACCGGGCTCGAGGTCGCCGAAGCCATCGCCGAGGACTGGCCGGAAGGTGACGACGCCCGGCCCGCGCCGCTGATCGTGTTCGTGACCGCCTTCGACGAGTTCGCGGTCGAGGCGTTCGAACGGGCGGCGGTCGACTACGTGCTGAAGCCGGTGCGGTCCGATCGGCTCGCCCGCACCGTCGAGCGGCTGCGCACCGCGCTGGCGGCGCGTGCCCCCGCGCCGCTCGACACACTCGCCGGACAGCTACGCGACCTGGCCGGACTCGCGCCCGCGCCCGGCCCCGCGCCGCAGCGCCTGGCCAGGATCCGCGCCGGTGTCGGCGACACCGTCCGGATGATCGCGATCGACGAGGTCGTGCTGCTGGAAGCGGCCGACAAGTACGTGAACGTCGTCACCGCGACCGGCGAGGCGCTGATCCGCGAATCGCTGCGCGAACTGGTGCCGCGGCTGGACCCGGAACGATTCGTGCAGATCCATCGCAGCACCGTCGTCAACCTCGACTTCGTCGAGGCGGCGCATCGCGCCGAGAACGGCAAGATGACGTTGAAGCTGCGCGGCCGCAGCGAGCGTCCGCTGGTCAGCCGGTTGTACGCACACCTGTTCCGGCCGATGTGACCGGCCCTGGGGGCGGCAGGCTCACGCCTGGCGGCCAAGCGATAACGCGGGACGAACGACTTGCGGGTGACGTCGATCGACAACACCACGTCGAACGACGCATCGATCGGAGCTGGCCTACGACGAACCCGGGGCCCCCGCCCCCGCCATCCGGATCAGCGCCTGCGCCGCCGGTGAAAGGGCGGCGCGATCACGCATCGCCCACAACAGGTGCCGCTCGGTGCGGATGCCCTCCAGCCGCGCGATGACCAGCCCGAGTGCCTTCGCGTAGGGCAGCGCACCCTCGCGTGGCATGATCGCCAGGCCGAGGCCGGCGGCGACCATCCGCGCCATCGCATCGAAACTGCGGACCTGGGCCCGGATGCGCAGCGGGCTGCCGAGTGAATCGGCATCGGCGGCGAGCTGGCGGGTCAGCGAGGTCGATCGTGCGAACGCGACCTGGTCGTAGCCGAGCACATCGGCGAACTCGACCTTGCGCCGGTCGCGTGTCAGCGGATGCCCGGACGGCAGCAGCAGGATCAGTTCGTCGACGTGGCACACCACCGTCTGCAGTCCTTCCTCGGGTGTGTTCTCACCGATCACCGCGAGTTCGGCCAGTCCCCGCACGACGCCGCGGACCGCATCGCTGCTGATCGCGTCCTCGAGGTCGAGCACGACCCCCGGGTGCGCGCGCGCGAACGCGGCCAGCAGTCCCGGCAGGAAGCCGCCGAACGCCGACGTGTTGGCCCACAGCCGCAGGTAGCCGGAGGTGCCGGCACGGACGTCGCCGATCGCCTGCGCGAGCTGCTCCAGCCGCGCGACCATGTCGATGGCATGCGGCAGCAGCACCTCGCCGGCGGCCGTCGGTACGACGCCGCGTTTGCTGCGTTCCAGCAGCGTCGTGCCGACGTGTGCCTCGAGCTCGCCGATCCGCTTGCTGGCCGCGGCCAGCGACAGGTCGACCCGTTGTGCACCGGCCGTCAGGCTGCCCGCGCGCACCGCGGCGACGTACAGCCGCAGCGTGGTCAGGTCGAAGCGGTTGAGGTTGATCTGCACGGTCGCCGATCCTCAACCAAATGTTGAGGATGTGTCAATCACTTGCCAAGCGACGACCGGGTGAGCGCGCCAACAATGGCGCGTCGTCGATGCCGACGGTGCCTTTGCCGCGACCCCTCGCGTGCCACCTTCCGAGAGCCTGCCATGCGCCCGATCCTTCGAATCCTGCTCGCCGCCGTCATCGGCCTCAACGTCACCGGCGCGATCGCGCAGACGTTCCCGAGCAAGCCGGTCACGCTGATCGTCCCAAATCCGCCCGGTGGTGTCGTCGATACGTCGGCCCGGCTCGTCGCCGAGCCGCTGTCGCGTGCGCTCGGGCAGCCGGTGGTGGTCGAGAACAAGGGCGGCGCGAGCGGCAACATCGCCTATCAGCAGGTGGCCGCCGCGGCCAAGGACGGCCATACCTTGCTGGTCTCGTATTCCGCGTACCACGTCGGCAACCCGTCGCTGTTCGCCAAGCTGCCGTGGTCGCAGAAGGACCTGGTGCCGGTCGCGCTGCTGACCGCAGCCACCAACGTGATCACCGCCCACCCGTCGCTGCCGCCCGGCACGCTGAAGGAATTCATCGCCTACGCGAAGGCCAATCCCGGCAAGCTGAACTACGCTTCGCAGGGCAACGGCTCGCTGTCGCACGTGGGCACCGCGCTGTTCGAGCAGACCACCGGCATCGAGATGATCCACGTGCCCTACAAGGGTTCGGGTCCGGCGATCCAGGATGTGCTCGGCGGACAGGTCGAGGTCTTCATGACAACGCCGCCGTCGGTGATGCAACACGTGCTGGCCGGCAAGCTGAAGGCGTACGCGGTCACCGGCAAGACCCGTCATCCGGGGCTGCCGACCGTGCCGACGACGGCCGAAGCCGGGCTGCCGGGCTTCGAACTCGAAGCCTGGGTCGGCCTGTTCGCGCCGGCCGGTACACCCGACGCGGCGATCCGGACGCTGACCGAGAAGGTGAAGACCGCGCTGCAGACGCCGGAGGCCCGCGCGACCGCCGAACGCGCGGGTGTCGAGATCCGGTACCTGCCGCCCGAGGCGCTCGGCGCGCTGGTCCAGCGCGAGACCGACTACTGGAGCCAGGTCATCAAGTCGCGCAACATCCGCGCCGACTGACCCGACGACGCGTGTGCCGGCAGGCCGGCGCACCGCGATCGGATCCATCGCCATCGGGAGCCACGCCATGGACGCCCTGCACGGGTTGAAGGTACTCGAACTCGGCCAGCTGATCGCCGGGCCGTTCGCCGGCAAGACACTGGCCGACTTCGGCGCCGACGTGATCAAGATCGAGCCGGTCGACGGCGGGGACCCGCTGCGCAAGTGGCGGATGCTGCGCGAAGGCACCTCGGTCTGGTGGGAGGCCCAGTCGCGCAACAAGCGCTCGGTCGCCCTCGACCTGCGCTCGGCCGACGGGCAGGCGGCGGTGCGCACACTCGCCGCCGAGGCCGACGTGCTGATCGAGAACTTCAAGCCCGGCACACTCGAGGGTTGGGGGCTCGGCTGGGACACACTGCATGCGCTCAACCCGGGACTGATCATGCTGCGCATCTCGGGCTACGGGCAGACCGGTCCGTTCAAGGGCCGGCCGGGCTTCGGCGTGCTCGGGGAGGCGATGGGCGGGTTGCGCCACCTGACCGGTGAACCCGGGCGGGTGCCGGTCCGGGTCGGTGTGTCGATCGGCGACACGTTGTCGGCGCTGCATGGTGTGATCGGTGTGCTGATCGCGCTGCGCCATCGCGAGGTCAACGGCGGCCAGGGTCAGGTGATCGACGTCGCGCTCTACGAGAGTGTGTTCAACGTGATGGAGAGCCTGCTGCCCGAATACGATGCGTTCGGCGCGATCCGCGGCGCGGCCGGCAGTGCGTTGCCCGGCATCGCCCCGAGCAATGCCTACCGATGCGCCGACGGCAGCTTCGTGCTGATCGCCGGCAACGGCGACAGCATCTTCCGGCGCCTGATGCAGGCGATCGGCCGCGACGACCTGGGCAGCGATCCGGGCCTCGCCCGCAACGACGGTCGTGTCGCCCGGGTGGCCGAACTCGACGCCGCGATCGAAGCCTGGACGACGACCCATCCGATCACCCGGGTGATCGAGACACTGGACGCCGCGGGCGTGCCGGTGGGTAGGATCTACTCGGTCGCCGATATCGCCACCGATCCGCAGTACCTGGCCCGCGAGATGATCGTGCAGACCCACGATGCCGACGGGCGGCCGCTGAAGGTGCCGGGTGTCGTGCCGAAGCTGCAGGCCACGCCGGGCCGGCTGCGCACGCCCGCTCCCCGGCTCGGCGAGCACAACAGCAGTGTCCTGGGCGCCGCGGCCTGGCCGTCGGTGCGTGTTCGACCCACCGAAACGTCCGCATGACCACGGCAGGCCCGACCGGGGCCGGGGCGAGGTTCATGCGGATCGCGATCCACGAGATCGCGCCCGGTGACGGTCCGCGGAGGGGAACGATCTTGCCGACCGACGACTATTCCACGAGGAGACGAGGATGGCTCGCTACGACATCGAAGTGAACGGCCGACGCCAACGCGTCGACGCCGAGTCCGACAGCCCGCTGCTGTACGTGTTGCGTGACCAGCTCGCGCTGCAGGGGCCGAAGTTCGGCTGCGGCCTGGGCCAGTGCGGCGCCTGCACCGTGCACGTCGACGGCCGGGCGATGAGGTCGTGCCAGATACCGGTGTCGACCCTCGGTGCACGCCAGGTGACCACCCTCGAGGGCCTCGGCAACACGGCGCGCCCGTCGACGCTGCAGCAGGCATTCATCGACGAACAGGCGGTCCAGTGCGGCTACTGCATCAACGGGATGATGATGCAGGCCGCCGATCTGCTCGAACGCACGCCCAAGCCGACGGTGGCGCAGATCCGCGAGGCGCTCGCGGTCAACCTCTGCCGCTGCGGTACCCACAAACGGATCGTGCGTGCGGTCCAGCGCGCCTCCGGCCAGCCGGTCACGGCGTGAGGAGGCCACGATGACCATCATGAACCAGGACAACGGTCCTGCCGACGCCTCACCCGTCGGCGGCACGATCACCGGACCCGATCGTGCATCGGTCGACCGCGGCCGTCGCGCGTTCCTCGCCCGGGGTGCCGCGACCACCGGCGTGCTGATCGTGGGTTTCCAGTTCTCCGGGTGTGCCTCGGTACCCGCGGCGCCCAGCCTGGCACCACCGAAGGCGGTCGCCAAGGACCTGGTCGAGAGCTTCGTCGCGATCGGGGCCGATGGCAATGTCACCGTCCACGTCGGCAAGGTCGATCTCGGCACCGGGACGCGGACGGCACTTGCACAGATGGCCGCCGATGAACTCGACGTCGCCTTCGAGCGCGTGACGATGGTGATGGGGGATACCGCGACTACGCCCGATCAGTGGCTGACCGGCGCCAACCTGACGATCTCGCAGGGTGGCAGCGAACTGCGGCGGGCTTGTGCGACCGCGCGCCAGGCGCTGGTCGAACGGGCCTCGGGCCGGCTCGGTGTGCCGGCGGGTGAACTCGGTACGGCCGATGGCGCGGTGTTCGTCCGCTCCGAGCCGTCGCGTCGCCTCGCGTACGCCGCGCTGGTCGCCGGACAGCCGCTCGAACTGAAGGTCGATCCGAAGGCGCCGTTGAAGAAGTCGGCGGACTACCGGGTCGTTGGCCGCTCGATCCGCCGCGTCGACATCCCGGCCAAGGTCACCGGCGAATTCGTCTACATGCACGACTTCCGCCTGCCGGGGATGCTGCATGCACGGGTGTTGCGGCCCGACGCGATCGGCGCACCGCTGCTTGCCGTCGACGACTCGCAGGCCAGGCAGGTCGCCGGATTCGTCACCACCGTGCGCAAGGGCAACTTCCTCGCCGTCGTCGCCAGCACCGAGTGGGGCGCGATCAAGGCGATGCGGGCGCTGAGTGCGCAATGGGGCCCGGCGGCCGCGCTGCCGGATCAGGCGACGGTCTTCGATCACTGGCGTTCGCGACCGCTCGCCAAGCAGGAGGTCACCCAGACCGTCGGCGACGCGGAATCGGTGCTGGCCGGCGCGTCGCGACGGGTCAAGGCGCGTTACGACTTCGCGGTGCAGACCCATGCCTCGCTCGGCCCGTCGTGTGCGGTGGCCGACTACCAGGACGGTCGGCTGACGGTCTGGTCGGCCTCGCAGGCGACCCATTCGCTGCTCGACGAACTGGCGCCGATCGTCGGGGTGCCGAAGGACCGGATCCGGATCGTCTACCTGGATGGCGCCGGCTGTTATGGCCGCAACGGCCACGAGGACGCATCGGCCGACGCGGCGCTGATCGCCACCGCGATCGGGCGACCGGTGCGGGTGCAGTGGATGCGCGAGGACGAGACCGCGCGCTCGCCGAAGAGTCCGCCGCGTTCGATGGACCTGGAGGCGGCACTGGACGAGCAGGGCAACGTGATCGCCTGGCGCGGCGACTTCTGGATCGCGCTGAACCACATCGTCGCGTTCAAGCCGCTGGACTTCCCGCTGCTGGCCGCCGGCGAGACCGGCCTGCCACGACCGGGCAACTGGGTCGGGTTCCTGTTCCAGAACTCGGGCATCGGGTACGCGCTGCCCAACGTGAAGGTCAACACCCGCCATGTCGAGCAGGCGTTCTTCCGCAGCGCGCACCTGCGCAGCCCGGGACGCATCGAGAATTCGTTCGCCAACGAGTCGTTCATCGACGAACTGGCGTTCGCCGCACGCGCCGATCCGGCCGAGTTCCGGCTGCGTCACCTGAAGGATCCACGCGGAATCGCGGTGCTGCGCAAGGCGATCGAACGTGCCGGCTGGACGCCGCGCGTGGGCATCAATCCGGCGGCCCGTGACCAGGCATCGGCGCGTGGACGCGGCGTGGCCTACCTGCGCTACAACAACGCGACCACCTATGTCGCCGCGGTTGCCGAGGTGGTGGTCGACCGGCGCTCCGGCGAGATCCGGGTCGAGCGGGTCTGCGTCGCACACGACTGCGGCCAGCTGATCAATCCGGACGGCACCGCGAACCAGGTCGAAGGCGGCGTGATCCAGACCGTGGGTCGCACACTGATCGAGCAGGTGCGCTGGGACCGCACGCGGGTGTTGTCGACCGACTGGTCGTCCTACCCGATCCTGCGCCACGACCAGGCGCCGAAGGTGGAGGTCGACCTGATCGACCGGCCCGGTGAACCGAGCTGGGGCGCCGGCGAGCCGACCGCCTGCGCGATCCCGGCGGCGATCGCCAATGCGGTGTTCGATGCGACCGGGGCTCGACTGCGCGAGATCCCGTTCACCCCGGAGCGTGTGCTGGCCGCGATGCCGAAGTCGGCCTGACGGCCGACCGCGCACAACAGCAGGCCCCGCCATCCGGCGCGTTTCGTCGCGTCGGGCGGGCGGGTGCCACCGGTGTGATGCGTCGGCCGGGGGCGCCGCCGCCACGTCAGCGCCATGGCGCTGCCATGCTTGCGCCGATCCGGATCGGTTGCTACGCTGCATGTGGCGCCCGAAGACAATCACACAAGATGGGCGCCCGAGGTTCCAACCACCCGCCGGCCGGCGCATGCCCGCCAGGCAGCCAGAACGCGATCCGACGTTCGATGACCTGGGGCCGGCGTTTCACCAGAGGAGACATGGAATGACCACGACGAGTCCCACGGACTTCGACGCCATCGTCATCGGCGCCGGCTTCTCGGGCATGTACATGCTGAAGTCGCTGCGTGACAAGCTCGGCCTGAACGTGAAGGTCTTCGAGGCCGGTGACACGGTCGGCGGCACCTGGTACTGGAACCGTTATCCGGGCGCCCGCTGCGACTCCGACGCGTACATCTACGTGTTCACGTTCGACAAGCAGATGCTGCAGGAGTGGGAGTGGTCGGAGCGGTACCCGACCCAGCCGGAGATCCTGCGTTACCTGGAATACGTCGCCAAGCGCCACGACCTCAAGCGCGACATCCAGTTCGGCACCCGGGTCACCGGGGCGGAATTCGACGAGAAGGCCGACCGCTGGATCGTGCACACCGACAAGGGTGAAACCGTCACCGCCAAGTACCTGATTCCCGCGGTCGGCACGTTGTCGACGACGAACCTGCCCGACTTCAAGGGCCTCGAGCGCTTCAAGGGCAAGTGGTACCACACCAGTCGATTCCCGAAGGAGGGCGTGGACTTCACCGCCAAGCGGGTCGCGGTCGTCGGCACCGGCGCCACCGCCGTGCAGGCCATCCCGGAGATCTCGCAGCAGGCCAAGCAGCTGACGGTCTTCCAGCGCACCGCCAACTACTGCGTGCCGGCGCGCAACGGCAAGGTGAGTCCGGAAGTCACCCGCGCGCGCAAGGCCGACTACGACAACATCATCCAGCGGATCCGCGAGTCGTTCTTCGGCCAGGAACACTACATGATCCCCAAGTCGGCGCTCGAGGTGTCGCCGGAGGAACGCGAACGCCAGTTCGAACAGATGTGGGACGCCGGCGGCTTCGCGTTCTGGCTGGGCAACTACCAGGACATGTTCTTCAGTGCCGAGGCCAACGAGGTCTGCGCCGACTTCATCCGCCGCAAGATCCGTGCGACCGTGCTCGACCCGAAGACCGCGGACAAGCTGATGCCCAAGGGGCACTACTACGGCACCAAGCGCCAGCCGCTGGACACCAACTATTACGAGACCTTCAACAAGCCGAACGTGCAGCTCATCGACGCGGCGACCGATGGCGCGATCGAGGAGATCACCGAGAACGGCATCCGGGCCGGCGGCAAGGAGTATCCGGTCGACATCATCGTCTTCGCGACCGGGTTCGATGCGATGACCGGCCCGTTCAAGGCGCTGAACCTGAAGGGACGCGGCGGGCGCACGCTGGACCAGGCGTGGCAGGAAGGTCCGCGCAGCTACCTCGGCATCTCGGTGGTCGGTTTCCCGAACCTGTTCACCATCACCGGTCCGCAGAGTCCCTCGGTGCTGTCGAACATGCCGGTGTCGATCGAGCAGCATGTCGAATGGGTGACCGGCCTGATCGATCACATGGAGAAATCGGGCAAGAAGACCGTCGAGCCGACTGTGGAGGCGCAGGAGCAGTGGGTCGGCCACGTCAACGAGATCGTCAGCGCGACGCTGATGACCAGCGCGAACTCCTGGTACATGAGCGCGAACATCCCCGGCAAGCCGAAGGCGTTCCTGCCCTACCTCGGCCCCGAGGGCGTCGGCGGTTACCGCAGGAAGTGCGACGAGATCGCGGCCAAGGGCTACGAAGGCTTCAAGCTCTCGGCCTGAACGCGGCGGTCCGCTTCGCACGCGCTCGCGCGCGGGTCGTCATCGGCCTGCCGCGCGGCGCCTCGCGGTCGTCGAAGCGGATGATCCCAACGAACAGAGGAGACACGGATGGCCATCGACAATCCCTACTACAGCCAGGAAAACCACGGTCCCTACGAGCTGATCGACATCGGCCGGCTGGATCTCGAAGAAGGCGGGGCGATCGACCGCTGCCGGCTCGCGGTCGCGATCCACGGCAAGCTGAACGCGTCCAAGGACAATGCGATCCTGGTGCCGACCTGGTATTCGGGAACCAACAAGCTGCTCGAGCAGGTCTACACCGGCAAGGGCCGGGCGCTGGACCCGGACAAGTACTGCATCATCATCGTCAACCAGATCGGCAACGGCTTGTCGACCTCGCCGCACAACTCGGACGATCCGGTGGCATTCCCGAAGGTTCGCATCGGTGATGACGTGCGTGCCCAGCACAAGCTGCTGACCGAGCGTTTCGGCCTGAAGAGCCTGGCGCTGGTGGTCGGCGGCTCGATGGGTGCGCAGCAGACCTACGAATGGGCGGTCCGCTTCCCGGACATGGTCAGGCGCGCCGCGCCGATCGCCGGCACCGCGAAGAACACCGAGCACGATTTCCTGTTCACCGAGACACTGGTCGATGCGATCACCACCGATCCCGGCTTCAAGGGCGGGCGCTACACCTCGAGTGCCGAGGTCGCCGACGGGCTCGGCCGGCACGCGAAGATGTGGACCGTGATGGGCTGGAGCACCGAGTTCTTCAAGGAAGGTCGCCACAAGCTGCTCGGGTTCGAGACCATGCAGCTGTTCGTCGACAACTTCATGAAGGGCTACTTCGCGCCGATGGATCCGAACGACCTGCTGGCGATGGCCTGGAAGTGGCAGCGTGGCGACGTCAGCCGGCATACCCACGGTGACCTGCGCGCGGCCCTGCAGCGGATAAAGGCGAAGACCTTCGTGATGCCGATCACCTCCGACATGTTCTTCCCCCCGTCGGACTGCCGCAACGAGTGGCGCTACATTCCGGACGCGGAATTCCGGCCGATCGAGAGCATCGACGGCCATCTGGCGCTGTTCGGTGTCGATCCGAATGCGCTGGCCCAGATCGACCGCAACCTGAACGACCTGCTGGCCGCGAAGGTCTGAGCCCCGACGATCCGAGGCCACTCGCCGGACCCGCGGCATCGCGGGTCCGGTATCCAGATCGCTAGCGGATTCCCGAGAAGAAGTCCCGCGCGAGCCCGGCGCAGAACGGCGCCAGTGCGACGTGGTAGCGCTCGAGGTTGGCGCCGAACGGGAACAGCGCGCGAAAGCGCAGATAGATGTTCGACGTGGTCCCGCCGGGGATCGTGTCACCCTCGCCGAAGTCGTAGCGCACAACCCGCACGCCGCGTGCGGCGAACGCCTCCTCGGCGAGCCGGGTGTTGTCGTAGAACACGACCGGATCGTCGTTGCCGCCGCACAGCGCCATCGGCGCGCGCGGTGCCCAGTCGAGCAGGCTGTTGCGGGCGAACGCGACCCGCACCGGCTGCGCCGGGTCGGCGAGCATCGCCGTGACGAACTCCGGCCGCAGCAGGAACGGTGACCCCTGGGACTGAAGCAGATTCGGCGGCAGCAGGTTGCGGTCGATCACGTCCTGCCGTCCCATCGACCCGGGGAACAGCCCGAACGCCGTCGTGTCGTACGGCGGCATGTAGATCTCCGAGGCCTGCGTGAACAGATTGCCGTAGGCGCGCTGGAAGCCGTCGATAAGGAACGGCAGCAGCACGTTCGAGCCCTCGGCCGCCCGGCCGCGCAGCGTCTCCA
>CADEEH010000066.1 GCA_902826305.1 uncultured Burkholderiales bacterium | reverse complement strand
ACCGCACTCCAGCAGAAGACCGTCGACGGCCAGGAGAACCCGATCCCGACGATCTTCTCGCGCAAGTTCTACGAGGTGCAGGGTGTGCTGTCGATGACCCGGCACATGCTGCAGAACAACACCATCGTGATCAACAAGGCGTCCCTGGCCAAGCTGTCGCCCGAGAACCAGAAGATCCTGATCGAGGAAGCGGCCGCCGTCTCGGCGAAGAACACCGAGCTGCAGCAGGGCCGCGAGAAGTCGATGCTCGAGGACATCCGCAAGTCCGGCAAGACCAAGGTCATCGACGAACCGGACCGCGCCGCCTTCCAGGCCAAGGTCGAGCCGGCCTACGCGCGCTTGGAAGCACGCTGGGGCGCCGAGAACCTGAAGCGCCTGCGCGACGAGATCGCCCGGGTGCGCGGTGGCAAGTGACGGATCGGCGGGATCGTCGATGGCATGGCTGCGCCGGCTCGACGACGCCGCCGGGTGGGCGGAGGACCAGTTCCTCTGGTTGTCCCATGCGGCGATCGCGGTGCTCGTCATCGTGGCGGTGGTGTTTCGCTACTTCATCGGCGACCCGCTGATCTGGACCGAGGAGGTGATCGTCACGCTGTTCAGCTGGATGCTGTTCATCGGGCTGGCCAGCGGCTTCCGGGAGCGGATGCACCTGCGCATCGACGCCCTGCTGATCCTGCTTCCGCTCAAGGCCCGTTTCGCGATGGGCCTGGTGGCGATGGCGGCGACGATCGTCACGCTGGCCGGGCTGCTGTGGTTCGGCGTGCACCAGGCGATCTCGCTGCTCGACAACCAGACGCCGATGATGCGCATCTCCGCGGCCTGGGGCGTGACCTCGTTGCCGGTGGGCGCCCTGTTGTCGTGCCTGCACATCCTGCGTCACGCCCTCGAACACGGCGTCAGCGAGACGTTGTGGCCGCCGGACCTGGTCGCCGCCGCGGTCGACGAGGAGCATTGAGTTGACGTTGCTGCTGGTGACGTTTTCGCTCCTGCTCGCGTTCGGCACGCCGATCGCGATCGCGATGATCGCCGCCTCCGGTCTCGTCATCTGGCAGGAGGGCATCCCGCTGACCGTCGTCGCGCAGCGGGTCTACGCCGGCCTGCAGTCGTTCCCGCTGCTCGCGGTGCCGCTGTTCACGCTGGCCGGATCGCTGATGAACGAATCGGGCATCAGCGAACGCCTGTTCTCGTTCACCCGGGCGCTGGTCGGCCACATCCGCGGCGGGCTGGCACAGACCGCGGTGATCGGCGAGGTCTTCCTGTCGGGCATCTCCGGGTCGTCGATCGCGGACACCGCGGCGACCGCACGGGTGCTCGTGCCGCAGCTCGAGCGCAACGGCTACAGCCGCGAGTTCGGCGCCGCGGTCGCGGCCTCGGTCGGCACCCTCGGACCGATCATCCCACCGTCGATCCTGATGGTGCTGTACGCCTGGCAGTCGAACGTCTCCCTGGGCAAGCTGTTCGTCGCCGGGATCGTGCCAGGCATCGTGATGGCGGGTGCGATGTCGCTGGTGATCTTCGTGCTGGCGCGGGTGCGCGGCTACCCGATATCCGGACGTTTCTCCCTGGCCGCGCTCGGCACCGAATTCCTGCGCGCGTTCTGGGCGCTGCTGATGCCGGTGATCATCATCATCGGCTTTCGGCTCGGCGCGGTGACCGCCACCGAGATCGCCGGCGTGGCCGCAGGCTACGCGGCGATCGTCGGCCTGCTGTTCCACCGCACGCTGAAGTTGTCGCGGCTGCCGGCGATCCTGCGCTCGACCGCCCGCGAGACCGCGGTTGTCCTGATCATCGCGGGCGCGGCCGCGCCGTTCAGCTGGATCCTCGGCATCGAACAGGCGCCGCAACTGGTGGTCGAAACGATCCAGGAATTCTCGAAGGAACCCTGGGTCGTGCTGCTGATCCTGAACGTCGCGCTGCTGGTCGCCGGCATGTTCATGGAGACGATCGCGATCATGATCATCCTGGTGCCGATCCTGGTGCCGCTGCTGACCGCGCTGCAGATCGACCTGGTGCACTTCGGGATCATCCTGCTGGTCAATCTGGTGATCGGCCAGCTGACCCCGCCGGTGGGTGTGCTGCTGTTCGTCGTGATGACGATCTCGAAGGTGAAGCTCGGCCCGCTGATGCGCGAGATGTGGCCGTTCCTGATCTCGCTGCTGATCGCGCTGCTGGTGATCACCTACGTGCCCTCGCTCAGCATCGCGCTGCCCAGGCTGCTGGGCATCTGAACGACGTCATCGTTTCCAGGAGGCCTCGTGCCATGAGCAGGATCCGTTCGATCGAGATCGTCGACTTCAAGTTCCCGGCCCGCAACCTGGAGCGCACCGGCTCCGGCCAGATGGTCACCTTCCGGCGCGGCTCGTCGATCGAGGTGACGAAAAATGCGATCGCGATCGAGACCGACGACGGCCTGCGCGGCGAATACGTGACCAACTGGGTGGCCAGCCCGGCCACCCGCGGCGAGATGGACATGCTGGCGCCGTTCATGCTCGGCCGCGAGGCGACCGAACGCGAAGGCCTGTTCGACGACCTGAAGCGCGAGATCCGACAGTGGTCCGGCATGGGGCACGGCCCGCTGGACATCGCGCTGTGGGACCTGGCCGGCAAGAAATACGGCGCCCCGGTCTCGGAGATGCTCGGCGGTTATCGCAGGCGACTGCCGGTCTACGCGTCGACCTACCTCGGCGACAGCCAGGGTGGACTCGACTGCAAGGAGGCCTATGCCGCGTTCGCCGAACAGTGTTTCGCGCTCGGCTATCGCGCCTACAAGATCCATGGCTGGAACGAAGGCGACGCGAAACGCGAGGCCGCGAACGTGCTGCACGTGGCCAAGGTGGTCGGCGACCGGATGACACTGATGCTCGATCCGGCCAACCAGCTGCGCCGGTTCTCCGACGCGTTGTACGTCGGGCGGGCCTGCGACGAGGGCAACTACTTCTGGTACGAGGATCCGTTCCGCGACGACGGCAAATCCGCACACGCCCACAAGAAGCTGCGCGAGATGATCCGCACGCCGCTGCTGATCACCGAATACGTCCGTGGCATCGAGCCGAAGGCAGACTTCATCGTCGCCGGGGGCACCGACTTCGTCCGCGTCGATCCCGAGTACGACCACGGGATCACCGGCGCGATGAAGATCGCGCACCTGGCCGAGGCGTTCGGGCTGGACTGCGAGGTCCACGCCTGCGGCCCGGCGCACCGCCACGTGATGTCGGCGATGCGCAACTGCAACTTCTATGAGCTGGCGCTGGTCGGCCCGGACTGCCCGAACATGGTCGCGCCGGTCTACACCTGCGGCTACAACGACCAGATCGACTGCTGCGGCGAGGATGGTTGTGTGCCGGTGCCCGATGGCCCGGGGCTCGGTGTCAGCTACGACTGGGACTACATCCGCGCGAACGCGGTCGCGACCCGGGTCTACTCGTAGCGCGGGCGATTCCCGTCTCAGCCCGCGGCCAGCCCCACCGAGGCTCCCCCGCGGCGGATGCACTGGCGACCGCCCTGCTTGCCGGCGTACATCGCCGCGTCGGCTCGACGCAGCAGGTGCGCCGCGTCCTGGCCGTCGTTGGGAGCGAGTGCGAAGCCGATGGTCAGCCCGACGCGGCATGACTGTCCGGCGACGACAAAAGGTTCCTTGAACGCATCGAGCATCTTCTGGCCGACGGTCATCGCATTGGCCTCGCTCGCGACACCCGGCAGCATGACAACGAACTCGTCGCCGCCGAGCCGCGCGACCAGGTCGCTGCCGCGCAGCACGGCGCGCAGCCGTTTCGCGACCTGGACCAGCAGCTCGTCGCCCGCGTCGTGGCCGAGGCGGTCGTTGACCGCCTTGAAGCCGTCGAGATCGAGAAGGTACAGCGCCAGAGGACTTTCCGCGCGCGCTCCCGGCAACGCGGCCTCGAGGGCTTCGGCCAGCCCGCGCCGGTTCGGCAGCCCGGTCAGCGCGTCGGTGTGCGCCAGCGACACCAGGGCACTCTTCTCGGCCGCGATGCGTTCGGCGTCGCGTCGGATGTCCTCGATCCGGATCGCCAGCACCCGCATCCACGCGAACATCTCGATCAGGCTCGAGAACTGGAACAGGTGCTGGGTCAGGAAGTCCACCGGCAGGAAGCCGCGCAGCATCGCGGCCATCGCCAGCGCACCGACCGTGTATGCGCCCCAGCCGAGCACCATGAAACGGGCAATGCGACTGCCCTGGCGCGCCTGGCGGACCGATTCGTACAACGCGAGGATGATCGGTATCGGCCCGAGCACGGTTGCGGCCAGCGCTGTCTGCGGGTAGTCGAGCAGGCCGAAGAGCGAGGCGACGAACGAGGTCGCGCCCGCGGCGGCGACCGCGTTCAACCCGCGGGCCAGCCAGGGACTGCGGCGCGGCATGTCGAGTGCACCGACGACGAAGAGGCTGGCGCCGGTCAGCGCGAGCAGTGCCCCCCAGGGGCTGGTCTTCGACAACATCCCGGACTGGTCCTGCCACAGGAACTGGTGGCCGAGCCCGGAAAACGACAGGAAGAACATCGACACACCGACCAGCATCAGCGCGTACTGCGCGAACACCTTGTCGCGCAGGCTCACGCCGTTGACGACGCTGGTGACCAGCAGCGTGATCGTGAAGCCGAACATCAGGCCCTGCAGCAGCAGTCGACCCGATTCGTAGCCGACGAAGCCGTCGGCCTTGTGCAGCCGGATCGGCACGACGATCGCGGTCGTGCTCTCGACGCGCAGGTAGATCTCGTGGCTTCCCGCCGGAAGTTCGAGCGCCACCGCGTGAGACCGCGAGCGCATCGGGCGATCGTCGGCGCGCAGGCTGCTGCCCATCGTCGCCTGCCGGACCACCCGCCCGTCGGTGACCAGATAGGCGTCGATCCGGTTCAGCGGCGGGTAGTCGACCTCCAGCACCCAGCGCGGCGTCCGGCTGGTGACTTCCAGAGGCACCCGCAACCAGATCGCGTCGCGACGCGGGCCGAAGTTGTTGCGGCGGACCTGGGGCTCGGAGAATTCCGCGCCGCGGCGTTGCACGTCCTCGATCGACAGTGCTCGACTCGGGTCCGCCAGCATCCGGATCGCCGGCCAGGCGTCGATCGGGCCGTCGCCGTCATCGAGCGGCAGCGGGCCGGCCCCATGGGCTGCCGCCGCCGGCAGCCATGCCAGGCAGAACCACAGGTACAAGGCGATTCGGACGAGACCGGACACGGGGGCAACTGTTCCAAGGCGGATCGCCGGGGCTTCCGGCAACGGTGTTATCGGCCGCTCCGGCCCCCTGCCCCAGGCCACCGGACCGGTCGTCCCGACCGCCGGACCAGCGGTCCGATGTGGCCATCGTGGCCTGTCGCGCGGCCGGGCGCCGGTACCGACGACGGCCTGCGAGCGGATCGGTATCGGGTACGATCGTCGGATGAACCCGCATTTCCGACCCGTTGCCCTCGACCACGCGAGCCGCCTGATCAACCACGGCCCGACCGTGCTGGTCACCACGGCCCACGGCGCGCGCCGCAACCTGATGGCCGCGGCCTGGTCGATGCCGGTCGAGTTCACGCCGCCGCGGATCGCGGTGGTGATCGACAAACACACGTTCACCGCCGAACTCGCGGCCGCCAGCGGCATGATCGGGATCTGCATCCCGGGCGCCGCGATTGCCGCATTGGTCCATGCGGTCGGCAGCGAGAGCGGTCGCGATCACGACAAGTTCGAACGCCATGGGATCGCCGCACGACCCGGCCCGGTGCTCGGTGTGCCCTGGCTCGAGGACGGATGCATCGCGTGCCTCGAGGGCCGCCTGCTGCGCGAGCCGCATGCCGAGGACGCCTACGACACCTGGTTTGCCGAGGTGGTCGCCGCCGCGGCCGACGACCGCGTGTTCAGTGGCGGCCGCTGGTCGGTGAGCGACGATCATCCGGAACTGCAGACGATCCATCACCTGGGCGGTGGCCTCTTCGCCCGGGCCGGAAACGTGATCCGGACCTAGGGCCTGCCAACAGGCCCCGGTCCACTGCGACCAGGGTGCTGTCCCGCGCGGCGTGTTCCGGAACACATCATGGGCGTGGAGTGTCCTTGCCGAAACGGACCGGCGCACGGCCAAGGCGGGGCCTGACGACGAACACCGCGACCGCGAGCGCGGCACTCAGCAGGCCCGCATAAAGCACCACGAAGTCCGCCAGCGACATCCGCGCCGCGATCAGGCGCGAGGCACCGATGAACGAGGCGTACAACCAGCTCGTCGTGCTGACCGCGCCAAGCACCAGCGGCAGCCAGCCCGGATCACCGACCCGCACGGCCGGGCGTGACAACCCCGGGAAGACCCACAGGTGCAACGCGATGCCGTTGGCGGTGAGTGCAACGACGACGAACAGCTTGGCCAGCAGCTTGGCGCCGAGCCTGAACGCGTCCGGATCACGGCAGTATTCGCAGGCGATCATCGCCAGCCCGGTCGACCACAGCGCCGCGAGGGCGAAGCTGACGGTGCGTGCCGTCGCGGCCAGCGTCGAGGCGTCGATGCCGCCGCCGCCGAGCAGCCGCAGGTCTTCGCGCAATACCGCCGACACCGCGACCGCGAACGCGACCAGGTGCGCGAACAGCAGACCCTGATGGATCCAGGACAAGTCCCACATGACCGGCTCCCCAGGCGGGCCGACGATCGCCGGCCCGCACATTTCATGACTGACGACAGATCGAGAGATCGCCGAGGACGGGGAGCGTCTTCGGATTCGGCTGCAGTTTGCCGAACAGCCCGTCCTGCTCGCGATTCGGGCCGGCCGCGAAGTACACGTGGTTCGCTTCGCCCAGGCTGGCCCCGTTGCCGAACTGCAGCCCCCACAGGCCGTCGAGCACCACGCGGCGTCCGCGTGCATCGCGCACGTAGTCCAGCGCCACCTTGTAGCGCGGGTGGAACGCGACGATCGTGCCGTCCCCGAAGTTGCCCACCAGCAGGCAGCCGCTGTACAGGCCGAAACCCTCCGGCGCCATCGCCACACCCCACGGGTAGTTCAGGAATCCGCGACCTTTCCAGCGCGCGACGAGTCGACCGTCGGCGTCGAACTCGGCCAGCCGTCCTTCCGGCGAGCGCGGTGCGCTCGGATCGGGCGGCACGTGGCGACCGTACATCGCGAACACGCTGTTGCCGATGGTCTGCACGTTGAACGCCTCGAAGCCGCCCGGCGGCTTCACACCTGCGGGCTGGAACGGGTTGGCCAACGCGCCGATCTCGGTGAACGCGGCATCGTAGATGCGCACGGCCGCCTGCGGTCCGAAGTCGGCCGCGTAGAGCCGATCCGCGGCGGGCGACACGGCCACGCCGAAGAACAGGGCCCCTCGTGCGGCGCCGTCGACCACCACGACCGAATCGGCCGGATGATCGAAGCCACCGCCCGCACGGGCGCGCTCGGTCCACGCGGTGATCGTGCCGGTCAGGTTGGCGAAGAAGAACTTCGTCGGAGCGGTGATCGGCCCGTTCGTGTGTCCCTGCGTGATCGTGAAGTTCGTGCCGGGGTTGAAGGCGACGCCGGTTGCCGGGCCACCGGTGTCGATGACCTTCAGCGCGTCCTGGAACAATGGTGTGCCGCCGACGTCACCGACGTACTGGATCGACGTGCCGGTACCGGCCGCAGCCACCCAGAAGTGGCCACCGAATCCGGCGGGGCGGATCGCGATGCCCCACGGATTCTTCAGCAGCGGCTCGATCGTCTGCGCGCCGAACTCCGGCTTGTTGGCGACCAGGTTGGTCTGCCTGACGCCCGGGAACACGTCGAATGACAGGTGATCGCCGCGCGCCGTCGGCTCGATCGACGCGGGATCGACCTGGCGCAGCGGCGGCAGGCCGCGTGCCTTGACCTGTGCGTCGATCGGATCGATCAGCGCATCGACCTGTGCCCGGGTGATGGCATCGGCACCATCGTCGTCACTCGCCGCGGGTGGGGCGGCAACCGCGACCGGTTCGGCGGGCGAGCCGCCGGAGCCGCTGTCGCTGCACGCGGCCAATGTCGTGACGGCCGCGGCAAGCGCGGGCAGCACGCTCGAGAGAGCGGAGATTCGTTTCATCGGAGGACCTCGTATGACCAGGGGGTTGAACGAGGTCGCATTGTCGGGATCGAGGTCCCGTCCGATCTTGAAGTTCCACGACACCCGGAATTTCAGATGTCATCGTCGGCGCGCGCTCGACGACTCGCCGCTGCGCGCCGGCCGGACCGGTGGCCGCCCCCCGCGGCCCCGATCCGCGGACGATCCGCCGGTCAGGCGTCGCCGTCCATCAGCTTGCCGAAATACTGCTCCATCGTGATCACGCCGCCCTGCCCGTCGGCCTTGCCCTGGTCGCGTGCCGGCAGATGTTCCTGCACGAAGTCGATCCGCTTCCACGACGGGATCGGTGTCTCGACGTCCTTGCGCGGCACGTACTTGGAGTCCTGGACCTTGGCCCGCTTGTGGATGTAGCGCGAGCAATTGATCCAGACGCGTTCGACCGCGACCGACACCAGGAACAGCGCCCCCGGATACTCGGCGAGCAGCGGATGGTCGCGCTCGATCGCCGCCGATCCCTGAACACGCAACCGGTTCGGCGTCTCGAAGTCGATGAACAGCAGGCCGACGCGCCGGGTCGCGGCGAGGTTGCCCATCGACAGGAACATGCCGTTGCCGTCGTAGGCCGGGAACAGCAGCGTGTGTTCGTCGAGGGCACGCACGAATCCCCGGTCGCCACCCTTGTACGAGACCGTGGGATTGCCCTGGTGGTCGACCGTCGACAGGAAGAACATGTCGAGGTTGCCGATGTACGCGATGTCGCCTTCGCTCAGCTGGTTCTGGGCGATCGTGCTTTCCATCAGGTCGGCCATGCGGCGCGTGTCGTGGGCGTCCTGGAGGTCGCGATGGGTCTGAGTGTAGAAGCTGCTCATGGGTTCGTCTCCGCGGTGCCCGCGGGACCGGCCGCCTCGATCACCATGCCGGGCATGGCCTGCGAGACGACGCGGTCGGCGGGCGTCTTGTTGAGGAGCAGCCGGGTCACGTCCGGCCGCGAGTAGTGCCCGGCCGGATCCGCCGCGGCCTTGGCCAGCGAGATCATACCGAGATCGATGTCGGCGTACACCAGCCCTTCCTCGCCCTCGGGCAGCGGCTCGTTCATCAGCTGCCCGTCGGGTGCGTAGATCTGCGCGAAGCCGCCGCCTTCGAGCAGGAGCTGGCGCTTGGTCGCGTCATCACCGCAGAGCATCTGCACCATCTCCTTGCTGACGGTCGCACACGGCGCGATCACGAAACAGCTGCCTTCGACCGCGTAGATGCGGCTCGCGGCATTGTTGACCTCCGGCCCCAGTGCATACGCGCCGCCGCGATACAACGAGAAACTCGGCCACGCGGCGATGTGCACCTGCTCGTTCTGTGCGTACATCGCATACTTGGACAGCGGCTGCAGATGTTCCCAGCAGCACAGCGCACCCAGGCGGCCCAGCGCCGTATCGTGCACCGACAGATCGCTGCCGTCGCCCTCGCCGAAGACCGTCCGTTCGACATGGGTCGGCTTGAGCTTGCGGCGCCTGGCGATCGTCGCGCCGTCGGGCCCGATCAGCCACTGGCCCATGTACAGGCTCCCGCCGGATTTTTCGCTGTGACCCATGACCACGGTGATCCGATGTTCGGCGGCGGCGCGGGCGATCCGGTCGGCCGACGGTGTGCCGTAGACCAGCGAGTTGTCGTGGTAACGCTGGATGAACTGCATGCCCCATGCCGGCGAATCGAGCCAGATGAACCAGGGATAACCGGGCAGCCAGGTCTCGGGGAACGCGACCAGCCGGGCGCCGTTTCGGGCGGCCTCGGCGATCAGGCCGATGGCCTTGTCGATGCTGGCCTCGAGATCCAGGAACACCGGGGCGGCCTGGACCGCGGCCACGCGGTACTTCGGGTGCTGCACAGCCATCTCGACTCTCCTCGGGGTGATGATCCGCCGCATGCTACGGGTGCGACCGGTCGGGCGGCTTGCCTGAGCCGCGTGCCGGTCTTGCCTGCGCGTCGCGGCGCCTGGCGCAGTGCCGCACGCGGTGGCGGACGCGGTGGCGGACCCATCGGGTGTCGGCGTCGCTGGCGCCCTCGCCCGGGTCCGTCTATGCTGGTGGCGCCATGTCGAACGTCGTCACCACGGCCGGCGTCGAGCCGGACCAGCGGCTCGCCTACTGGGTCGACCTGATCTGCGACACCTACGTGCAGCTCGAGTGTGATGCGCCGCAGGATGCCGGCATCGAAGGCGAGATCGTCGCACACCGGCTGTCGACCCTGGAGTTGTCGCGGGTGACCGCGTCGGCCCAGACGGTGCGCCGCACGCCGGCGAAGATCCGGCAGGCGACCGAGGACTTCTTCCTGGTCAGCATCCAGACCCGCGGACGCGGCGTGATCACGCAGGACGGTCGCGACGCGGTGCTCGGGCCGGGTGATTTCGCGCTCTACGACAGCACCCGCCCGTACACGCTGACTTTCGACGACAACTTCCAGCAGATCGTGCTGATGATGCCCGGACCGAGCCTTCGCACCGCGCTGCGCGGCACCGAGCGGCTGACCGCGCGCCGTGTCAGTGGTGAACGCGGCGCCGGGCACCTGATGATCGCGATGATCGGGACGCTGGCGCACGACATCGGCACACTCGCGCCGGCGTCGGCCACCGCGGTCGCCGACAGCGTCACCCGGATCGTCGTCGCGGGCCTCGCCTCGTTGCCCGGTGGCGACCCGGCACCGGTGTCGGCGCTCACCGCCTACCACCGGGAACGGATCAAGGCGCTGGCGCGTGCGCGGCACCGCGATCCCGGCTTCGGTGTCGCGCAGATCGCCTCGACGTTGCGACTGTCGCCGAGTTCCGTGCATCGTGCCTGGGCCGGCGAGGCGTGTTCGATCAGCGACTGGATCTGGTCGCTGCGGCTGGACAGCGCCCGCGCCGACCTGTGCGACCCGGCGTTGTCCGCCCGCAGCATCAGCCAGATCGCGTTCGACTGCGGCTTCAACGACGCGGCCCATTTCAGCCGCGCGTTCCGGGCCCGGTTCGGCTGCACGGCCCGGGACCTGCGTCGGCCCGCCGGCGCAGGCTGACCGTCCGACGCGAGCCGACCGCGCCGACTCGGGTCGACCGCCCCGGGGCCCAGGCTCTGCGACAATCGGTGCTGTCCCGCGTGTCCGCGCCCGCGGGTGAACCATCCCGAGCCGGAGAATCGTCCTGAAGATCACCACCTGGAACGTCAATTCGCTGAAGATCCGCCTGACCCACGTCGTCAACTGGCTCGCCGCGAACCCGGTCGACGTGATGTGCCTGCAGGAGACCAAGCTGGTCGACGAGAAGTTCCCGCGCGAGACGCTGGCCGAGGCCGGCTACGACGCGGTGTTCGCCGGCCAGCCGACCTACAACGGCGTCGCGATCCTGACGCGTCGCGAATCGGTCGGTGCCCCGTCGGACGTGATCGTCGGCAATCCGCATCATCCGGATCCGCAGCAGCGGCTGATCGCCGCGACGGTCGGCGGGATCCGCATCGTCGATGCCTACTTCCCGAACGGCCAGAGCGTCGACAGCGACAAGTACCGCTACAAGCTCGGCTGGATCGACGCGCTGAACCGATGGCTGGGTGAACTGATCACCGACGGCCCGCCGCTGGTGCTCGCCGGCGACTTCAACATCGCGCCCGAACCCCGGGATGTCCACGACCCCGCCGCGTGGGAAGGCCAGGTGCTGTTCTCGATGCCCGAGCGCGAGCGCTTCGGCGCGCTGGTCGCCCTGGGCCTGGTCGATTCGTTCCGCCTGTTCGAGCAGGCGCCGAAGGCCTACAGCTGGTGGGACTACCGCCAGCTCGCGTTCCAGCGCAACCAGGGGTTGCGGATCGATCACCTGCTGGTCGACCGGCGCCTGGCCGAACGCGTACGCGGCTGCACGATCGATCGCGCGGCGCGCAAGGTCGTCCAACCCTCGGACCACGCCCCGGTGACCGTCGAGATCGCTGCCGCGTGAACACGCCGCAGCTGCCGGTGCCGCTGGTGCACAACCGGCGTTTCCAGCGCTTCTGGCTCGCCCGGATCGTGGCCACCGCGGCCAACCAGATGCTGATGGTCGCGATCGGCTGGCAGATGTACGACCTGACGTCGAGCGCCTGGGACCTGGGACTGATCGGGCTCTACCAGTTCGCACCGGCCCTTGCACTGGCCCTGCCCGCCGGCTACGTGATCGATCGCTACGATCGGCGGCTGATCCTCGCCGGCTGCATGCTGCTGCAGTGCCTGCTCGCGGGCGCGCTGGCCATGGCCACCCACGGCGACTGGGTCAACCGCGAGTTGCTGCTCGGGATCTCGCTGCTGCTGGGCACGGCGCGTGCCTTCCAGATGCCGTCGACGCAGGCGCTGCTGCCGTCGCTGGTCGCGCCGGTGCAGCTGCCGCGTGCGCTGGCGATCAGCTCGGCCGCGATGCAGGCGGCGATCGTCGGCGGGCCGGCGATCGGCGGATTCGTCTATGCCGCGGGCGCGGTCGCCGCGTACGGCCTGTGTTCGGTGCTGTTCGTCGCAGGGCTCGGCCTGTTCGCCGCGATCGGGCGCATCGACGTGCAGCGTTTCACCGAGCCGGCGAGCCTGGCGACCCTGCTGGCCGGCGCCCGCTTCATCCGCTCGAACAAGGCGGTGCTCGGCGCGATCTCGCTCGACCTGTTCGCGGTGCTGCTCGGTGGCGCGACCGCGCTGTTGCCGATGTTCGCCAAGGAGGTGCTGCACGTCGGTCCGCAGGGGCTCGGCCTGCTGCGCGCCGCCCCGGCCATCGGTGCGCTGCTGACCTCGGCGTGGCTCGCGCTGCGTCCGCTCGATCGCCGGGTCGGCCGGGTGATGTTCGCCGCGGTGGCGGTCTACGGACTGTCGATGCTCGCGTTCGCGCTGGCCACCGGATTTGTGCTCGCGTTCGTCGCGCTGCTGGTCTCGGGTGCGGCCGACATGGTCAGTGTCGTCGTGCGCCAGGCGCTGGTGCAGCTCGACACCCCGGATGTGATGCGCGGGCGGGTGAGCGCCGTCAACTCGATCTTCATCGGCGCCAGCAACCAGCTCGGCGAATTCGAATCGGGCGTCACTGCCGCCTTGCTGGGTCCGGTCGGCTCGGTGCTGGCCGGCGGCCTCGGGACGCTGCTGGTCGCCGCGTTGTGGATTCGCTGGTTCCCGCAGCTCTGGACCCGCGACCGACTGGTGCGATGAGTCGCGCCGGCAGCGCCGGCGCCGCGGTCAGTCTTCCTCGAGCTTCAGTTCCTGGATCTTGCGGGTGATCGTGTTGCGGCCGATGCCCAGCCGCATCGCCGCGTCGATCCGGCGACCGCGGGTGTGGCGCAGCGCCGCCCGGATGATCGTGGCCTCGAACTCGCGGGTCAGTCGATCCATCAGTTCGCTGTTGCCCGCGCCGCGTTCGTCCTGCGGCTGCGTTGCCAGCAGTCCGGCCACCTCGCGTTCGAGCAGCGCGGCCCAACGTGCCGCCTCCTGTGCGCTCGGCATCGCCAGCGACGAGACCACCGCCAGCGGAACCTGCGGCGGCGGCAGCAGCGCGTGGTCGGCCGCGCCGTTCGTCTCGCCCACCGGCTGCACACTCGCCACCGGCGCGACGGCACGCACCGTGCCGGACCCTGCGCGTGCGCCCTCCTTGACTTCGGGCGGCAGGTCCTTGGCCTCGATCGTCTGCGCCGGCGCCATCACGGTGACCCAGTGGCAGACGTTCTCGAGCTGGCGCACGTTGCCGGGCCAGTCGAACGCGGCCAGCAGCAGCGCCGCGTCCTCGGACAGCCGCTTGGGCTCGACGCCGAGTTCACGTGCGCTCTTGGCCAGGAAGTGGCGCGCCAGTGGTGCGATGTCCTCGGTCCGCTCGCTCAAGGCCGGCAGGCGCAGGCGGATCACGTTCAGCCGATGGAAGAGGTCCTCTCGGAACAGCCCGTCGCGCACCCGGTCCTCGAGATCCTGGTGCGTGGCCGCGATCACGCGTACGTTCGCTCGCAGCGGCTGGTGGCCACCGACCCGGTAGAAGTGACCGTCGGCGAGCACACGCAGCAGTCGCGTCTGCAGTTCCGCCGGCATGTCGCCGATCTCGTCCAGGAACAACGTGCCGCCTTCGGCCTGCTCGAAGCGGCCGCGGCGCATCTGCTGCGCGCCGGTGAAGGCGCCGCGCTCGTGGCCGAACAGTTCCGATTCCAGCAGGTCGCGCGGGATCGCCGCGGTGTTCAGCGCGACGAACGCCTGCGCCGCACGCGGACTGTGCCGATGCAAGGCACGTGCGACCAGTTCCTTGCCGGTGCCCGATTCGCCGGTGATCAGCACCGTCACGTTGGACTGCGACAGACGGCCGATCGCGCGGAACACCTCCTGCATCGCCGGCGCCTGGCCGAGCATCTCGGGCGTCGCCTCGATGTGTTCCTCGACCGCGGCCTCGCGTGCGCTCTCGTCGACCGCACGCCGGATCAGTTCGACGGCCTTGGGCAGGTCGAACGGCTTGGGCAGGTATTCGAACGCACCGCCCTGGAAGGCCGACACCGCACTCTCCAGGTCGGAGAACGCGGTCATGATGATCACCGGTGTCGCCGGTCTTCGTTCCTTGACCTTCTGCAGCAGCTCGATGCCACTCTCGCCGGGCATCCGGATGTCGGACACCAGCACCTGCGGAGAGTCCTCGTCCAGCGCTCGCAGGCAGTCACGAGCCGTGCCGAAGGCACGGACATCGAACCCTTCACGCGCCAGGGCGCGCTCCAGGACCCAACGAATCGACTGGTCGTCGTCAACGATCCATACCGCGTTCATGCGTCTCGCTTCGTCCAATCAGGGCAGCGGTAACAAGACGCGGAAGTCGGTCCTTCCTGGCCGCGAGTCGCACTCGATGATCCCCCCGTGCTGCTGCACGAAGGTCTGTGCGAGGGTCAGGCCCAGACCGGTTCCGCCGTCCCGTCCGGACACCAGCGGGAAGAAGATCCGTTCCTTGATCTCCTCCGGTACGCCGGGGCCGTTGTCGATGACATGCAAGTCTAATGCCAGTCGGTAGCGCTGCTTGACGACGGTGATGTTGCGGGCGATCCGTGTCCGCAGCAGGATCGTGCCGCGACCGTGCAGCGCCTGGGCGGCATTACGCACCAGGTTCAGCACGGCCTGGATCAGCTGCTCCTTGTCGCCGCGGAAGTCCGGCAGGCTCGCGTCGTAGTCGCGTTCGATCGTCAGCTCCTGCGGATACTCGGCCGTCACGACCGCACGCACCCGCTCGAACACCTCGTGGATGTTGACGTCGACCACCTTGCGCGGCGCACGGTGCGGCGCGAGCAGGCGATCGACGAGCACCTGCAGCCGATCGGCCTCCTTGATGATCACCTGCGTGTATTCGGTCAGTTCCGGATCGGTCAGTTCGGTCTCGAGCAACTGGGCCGCGCCGCGGATGCCGCCCAGCGGGTTCTTGATCTCGTGGGCGAGGTTGCGGACCAGTTCCCGATTGGCCTGGGCCGAATCGAGCAGTCGTTCCTCGCGGTCGATGCGCAGCCGCTTGTCGAGTTCACGGAATTCCAGGGCCAGCACACCGAGGTCGCCGTCGAGTGCGACCGCGATGCATTGCAGGATCAGCGGCTGGTGCCCGGAACGCTCGAGTGTCAGGTCCTGCGCCCTCTGGTCGAACGCATCGGCATTGGCCTGCGCGACCAGCGATTCGATCGACGATCCGTCGACGAACAGGCGGGCGAACGACTGCCCGGAGAACGCGCGCAACGAGACGTCGAACAGGATCTCGGCGGCGGAATTCAGGAAGTTCGTCCGCCCATCGGCGTCGAGCACGACAACCGCGCAGGCCAGCAGGTCCAGGCCCGCGAGCCGCGACTCGGGACGAACCCGCCGTTCCCGACCCCCCGGTGGCGTGCGCACCGTGTCCATCAGAAGGTGTGGACGGCCCGTGCCGGCCCGCCCGCAGCTTCTATTCCTTGACGGACCCGATCTCGCGCTCCAGCGTGCCGACGTTGCCCTCGGCGCGGCCGATGTCTTCCTTGAGCTTCTGCAGGCGGTCGAGATACTTCTGGTAGTTGCGCTCGTCGCCGCGCCGCTCGGGTTCGCCGTTGTTGAATTCCTTCTTCAGTTCGGCGAGTTTGTCGCGTTCCTTGCGCAACTCGTCCTCGAGGATCCGACGGCGATCGTTGTCGCGCGCCTTCTGCGCCGACGAATCGACCTTCGGAAACGACGATGGCGAGGCGGCCGCGGTGCTGCCGACCGGACGCGACGCAGCGGCCGCCGCCGGCTTGGGCGCAGGCGCCGGAATCGTGTTCATCGGCTGGACTTCGACCTTGCGGCAATTCTTGTTGGACGCACTGCCCGTCGCGTTGTTGTATTCGATGACACCGGCCGCGTTCTCGCAGCGGTACATGTCGGCCAGCACCGGCGCGCCGGCGAGCAGCGGGACGAGAGCGACGACGACACGGAGGGGGCGGAGCATCACAACCTGCACAGGGTGGAACAACGCCCCAGTGTAAGGGAGGGGGCACCCGCCCACAAACGGCGCACCACCCTCGCGGTTGCCCTGCGGCCGGCGCCGGCCGATGGAAGGTCCGGCGGGGTGGCCGGCCGGCAACGACAACAGGGGGCGTCGCCGCCCCCTGTCCTTGCCGATCCGGTTGCGCCCCGGGCGCCACCGTCGCGATCAGAGCGAGTAGTACATGTCGAACTCGACCGGATGGGTGGTCATCCGGAACCGTGTGACTTCCTCTTCCTTCAGCGCGATGTACGCGTCGATCATGTCGTTGGTGAACACGCCGCCGCGGGTCAGGAACTCGCGATCCTTGTCGAGGTATTCGAGCGCCTGATCCAGCGACGAACACACGGTCGGGATCTTCGCGTCTTCTTCCGGCGGCAGGTCGTACAGGTTCTTGTCGGCCGCCTCACCCGGATGGATCTTGTTCTGGATGCCGTCCAGGCCGGCCATCAGCATGGCCGCGAAGGCGAGGTACGGGTTGGCGGTGGGATCCGGGAAGCGGACCTCGATCCGGCGGCCTTTCGGGTTGCTGACGTAGGGGATCCGGATCGATGCCGAGCGGTTGCGCGCCGAGTACGCGAGCTTGACCGGGGCCTCGAAGCCGGGCACCAGCCGCTTGTACGAGTTGGTGCCGGGATTGGTGATCGCGTTGAGCGCGCGGGCGTGTTTGATGATGCCGCCGATGTAGAACAGCGCGATGTCCGACAGGCCCGCGTACTTGTCGCCCGCGAACAGGTTGGTGCCGTCCTTCCAGATCGACTGGTGGCAGTGCATGCCGGAGCCGTTGTCGCCGACCACCGGCTTGGGCATGAAGGTCGCCGTCTTGCCGTAGCTGTGGGCGACGTTGAGGATCACGTATTTCATCACCTGCAGCCAGTCGGCGCGGGTGACCAGCGTCGAGTACACGGTGCCGATCTCGCACTGGCCGGGCGCCGCGACCTCGTGGTGATGGACCTCGCAGGGCACACCCATCTGTTCGAGGATCAGGACCATCTCGGAGCGGATGTCCTGCAGCGAATCGACCGGCGGCACCGGGAAGTAGCCGCCCTTCAGCGCCGGACGATGACCGAGGTTGCCGCCTTCGAATTCCTTGCCGGTGGACCACGGCGCCTCTTCGGAGTTGATCTTCACGAAGCAGCCCGACATGTCGACGCTCCACGTGACCGAGTCGAAGATGAAGAACTCGGGCTCCGGGCCGAAATACGCGGTGTCACCGACGCCGGTGGACTTCATGTACGCCTCGGCCCGTTTCGCGAGCGAGCGCGGATCGCGGGCGTAGCCCTTGCCGTCCGACGGCTCGACGACGTCACAGGTGACGATCATCGTCGGCTCTTCGCGGAATGGATCCATCTTCGCGGTCGCCGGATCGGGCATCAGCAGCATGTCCGAGGCCTCGATGCCCTTCCAGCCGGCGATCGAGGAGCCGTCGAACGCGTGGCCCGAGGTGAACTTGTCCTCTTCGAACGCCTTGACCGGCACCGTGACGTGCTGTTCCTTGCCCCTGGTGTCGGTGAAACGCAGATCGACGAACTTGACTTCGTTGTCCTTGATCTGCTTCATGACGTCTTTGGCGCTCGTCATCGAGAACTCTCCTGCGTGGGTGCTTTGGTTGAGTGATGGAATTCGGCGGGATGCGGCAGCGGCGCCACCCGGTCCCGCCGGCGGGCGGCGGATACGGCAAAAGACGCGACCTCGCTGGGCGTTTTTCCTCCCGCGGGCAATTTAGCAGGAAGTGTGCCGAGCCCTCCCGCGCCCGATTGTCCGGATTGAGCGCAAACCAGGGCCGGCGAGCGACCCGCCGGCGGCCCGTGCCTATTGTCGCACTAAACAGGTGCGCATTGCACTGGTGCGTGCCGACGATTGCTCACTGTGTTGGTGCGCTTGGCAACCCGTGTTGCGGGTGGCCTTCGTCCGGCCCGCCGGCCGCCCGGTCAGTCGGGCCAGCGCCAGCCGGCGAAATCCTGGCGCAGCTTCGCCTTCCAGAACTTCCCGGTCGACGTCCGAGGCACTGCGTCGATGAATTCGATCGCATCGGGAATCTGCCAACTCGCGAAACGACCGGCCAGGTGATCGCGGATCACCTGCGGCTCGACGCGCTGGCCCGGGCGCAGGACGACGCAGGCCAGCGGCCGCTCGCCCCACTTGGGATGGGCGATCGCGATCACCGCCGCCTCGGCCACCGACGGATGGCCCATGATCGCGTTCTCCAGGTCGACCGAACTGATCCACTCGCCACCGGACTTGATCAGGTCCTTGGAGCGATCGGTGATGCGCAGGTAACCGTGGGTATCGACCGTACCGACATCGCCGGTGCGCAGCCAGCCGTCGTCGCTGAACTTCTCGGGTTCCGGCGGCGTCTGGTGGTACTGGCCGGTGATGAACGGCCCGCGCACCTGGATCTCGCCGACACTCGTGCCGTCCCAGGGGCAAGGTCCGTCTTCACCGACGATGCGCAGATCGACCAGCGGCACAACGATGCCCGCGGTCGCCTTCAGACGGAACCAGGTGTCCTCGCTCGCCGGCTCCAGTTCCGGCTTGCGGTAGAACACCGTGGCCACCGGCGAGGTCTCGGTCATGCCCCAGCCCTGCTGGATCGTGACGCCGTGTGCATCGAACGCGCGGATCAGCGACTCCGGCACCGCGGCGCCACCGACCAGGCTGCGCATGCCCGCCGGCAGCTTCCATCGCCCGGGCTCGGCCTGCATCGCCTGGATCAGCGTCAGCCAGATCGTCGGCACACCCAGCGACAGCGTCGGCGGCTCCAGCGCGATCAGGTCGAGCAGGTCGTGTGCATGCAGGTGCGGTCCGGGGAACACCAGGTTCGCACCGAGCATCACCGCACCATACGGAATGCCCCAGCTGTTCGCGTGGAACATCGGCGTCACCGGCAGTACCGTGTCGCGCGCCGACAGACCCCAGTGATCCGGCAGCGACGCCATCAGCGTATGCAGGACCGTCGAGCGGTGTGAATAGACGACACCCTTGGGCCGCCCGGTCGTGCCCGACGTGTAGCACATGGCCACCGGATCGTCCTCGTCGTGGGCCAGTGGCTCGAACCCGGCCGGCGCCCGCGCCAGCAGCTGCTCGTAGTCGTCGATCGCCGGTTCGCCGTCGTGAGGATCGCCGGCACGAGTCGCCACCGCCGCGCCGGAGAACGGGAACACGATCACCCGTTCGAACGCGTGATGCCGCCGGAACTGCTCGTACAGCGGCAGCAGCACGTCGTCGACGATCAGAAAACGGTCCTCGGCGTGCTGCGCGATCCAGCCGATCTCATCGGCCGACAGCCGCAGGTTCAGCGTGTGCATCACACCGCCGGCGGCGGGAATGCCGAAATAACACTCCAGGTGCGCGTGATGGTTCCAGCACAACGTCGCGACCCGGTCGCCCTTGCGCAGGCCGGCCGCCTTCAGCGCCGAGGCCAGCGCCAGCGTGCGGCGATGGAAGTCGGCATAACTGTGCCGGCGCAGCGACTTGTCGGGCAGTCGCGAGACGATCCTCGCCTGGGGAAACAGCCGCCCGGCGCGGTCGAGCAGGTGGTTCAGGGACAATGGCACCGACATCATCGTGCTGCGCACGGCATGCATCGTCGCGTCTCCCGATCGTTTTGTCCGTCGTCCGCGGCGCCGGCGCTGGAGGGCCTGGAGGGCCGACGCGGCGCACTCCGGTCGAGTGTAGCGGATCACCTCACGCTAAGGCTCCACCCGCCGCAGCGGTCCGTAGCAGTGGACAAACGCCGGCCGGTCGCACACCAGTTGCATCGGCTCGTCCTGGCGGAAGATCACGTACACGGTGTACGCCTTCGCACGCACACCCGCGCTCGAATCCGAACAATCGCGGGCGCCATTGGTGCTGCCGGTCGTGCTGGTCAGTTCGTAGAAGCCGTTCTGATCCGGATGGGACGAAACCCGGAACGAACTCTGGGAGACCTCGGCGCCGCTGACGATCGAGACCGTGCCGTCGGTCCGGTACTCGTAGACCTCGGTACAGTTGGTCTTCTCCCGGGTCCACTGCCAGGTGCCGAGGATCGGATGCCCGGCGTGACGGGCCGCGGCGGGGTTCGCGATGGCCAGGGACTCGAATCCGAGAAGCAACAGGGCTGACAAGCACCGTTTCATCGACATGCCTTTGCACTTGCGGATGACGCGCCCTTCGAACAGGCCGGCCCATGCTACGTCGGCCAGGGCACCGTGTCCGGTCCGCGTCGCGATGCCGGCCGACGATCGGTCGATCGTGTGGCCGCCGGCCGTCAGCGGCCCGGGGCGGTCGCGGTCGTGCCCGCCGGCGGCGTCGCGTCGCCGGCAGCCGGATCGTCCGGGGCCTCGAGGAACATCGCCTGCAGGTCGTTCAGGAACCGACGCCCCAGCGCGGTCGCCCGCAGCACGGTCGGATCGGGTGCGAGCAGACCGCGCTCGACGGCCGCCGCCAGCGTCCGGTTCACATCCGCCAGACTCATGCCGGTCGTGTCGGCGAAGATCTGCGCCGGCACACCCTCGACCAGCCGCAGCGCGTTGAGCATGAACTCGAACGGCAGGTCGCGTGTCGACAGCTCCCGCGTCTCGGCCACCGCCGCCCGCGGCTGCGACCCGAGTGCGGCCTTCAGGTACGCGGCCGGCTGGCGCAGACGCGACTCGCGCACGATCCGGTCGGGGAACGACAGCTTGCTGTGCGCTCCGGCGCCCAGGCCGAGGTAGTCGCCGAAGCGCCAGTAGTTCAGGTTGTGGCGTGCGCGGTGACGCGGCCGCGCGTACGCGGAGACCTCGTACTGCTCGAGCCCGCGCGCCGCACACGCCGCCTCGATCGCCGCCTGCATGGCGGCTGCCTCGTCGTCGTCGGGCAGCGACGGGGGGAACTTCGCGAAGACCGTGTTCGGTTCCAGCGTCAGCTGGTAATACGACAGGTGCGGCGGAGAGAACGACAAGGCGGTCGCCAGGTCGGCTTCGAGCGCCTCGAGCGTCTGGCCGGGCAGCGCGTACATCAGGTCCAGGTTGAACGTCGGATAGACGCGGCTGGCGAGTTCGGCGGCGGCGCGTGCCTGGGCCGCGTCGTGCACACGGCCGATCCGTGCGAGCGCGGCGTCGTCGAAACTCTGCACGCCGATCGACAGCCGATTGACGCCGGCGCCCGCGTAGCCACGGAAGCGCTCGACCTCGAACGTGCCGGGATTGGCCTCCATCGTGATCTCGGCGTCGGCCACGAGCGGCAGGTGCATCCGCAGCGTCGAGAGCAGCGCATCGATCGAGGCCGGCGAGAACAGGCTCGGCGTGCCGCCGCCGATGAACACCGTGTGCACCGGACGCCCCCAGACCTGCGGCAACGCGGCCTCGAGGTCGGCACGCAGCGCCTGCAGGTAGTCGGCCTCGGGCAGGTCGCGAGCGCCGCCGGCGGCTTCGTGCGAATTGAAGTCGCAATACGGGCACTTGCGCAGGCACCACGGCAGATGCACGTACAGCGACAGGGGCGGCAGCCCGGTCAGGGGCCGGCGGGTGCCCGGGGCGGTGATCGTCGCAGCCATTGTGTTTGTCGCCGGGCGCCGCGTCGACGAGGCAGCGGTCAGACCAGCGATTCGTCCTTCAGTCGCGCGAGCAGCAAGGCCAGCGCGCGGCCGCGGTGGCTGACCCGGTTCTTGGTCTGCAGCGGCAGTTCCGCCGCGGTCTGGTCGAAGCCGTCGGGCATGAAATGCGGATCGTAGCCGAATCCGCCGCTGCCGCGGGCGTCGGCCACGATGCGGCCATGCCAGCTCGCATCGGCGACGATCGGCTGCGGATCGCCGGCGCTGCGCACCAGCACCAGCACGCAGTAGTAGTGCGCACGAGGATCGCCGCGGCCGGCCAGGGCCGCGACCAGCTTGCGGTTGTTGGCCTGGTCCGCGTGCTCGCCGGGCAGCGTCTCGGCGGCACCGGCATACCGTGCGGAGCGCACGCCGGGTGCGCCGTCCAGTGCACGGCAGACGACACCGGAGTCGTCGGCGAGTGCCGGCAGGCCGCTCGCGGCCGAGGCGTGCCTCGCCTTGGCGAGTGCGTTCTCGACGAAGGTCGGATGGGGTTCGTCGGCCTCGGTGATGCCGAGCGTGGCCTGCGCGATCAGTGTGATGCCGTGGGGTCCGAGCAGTTCATCGAGCTCGCGTCGTTTGCCCGCGTTGCCCGATGCCAGCACCAGTCGCGACAGCTTCAAGGCAGGCCGAGCGCGCGCTTCTGCATCTCGATCAGGCGCGTGATGCCGCGTTGCGCGAGCTCGAGCATCGCCGCCATCTGCGTCTCGCTGAACGGCGCACCCTCGGCGGTGCCCTGGATTTCGACGTAGCCGCCGGCGCCGGTGCGCACGACGTTCATGTCGGTCTCGCAGGCCGAGTCCTCGGCGTAGTCGAGGTCGAGCACCGGCTGGCCCTGCACCAGTCCGACCGAGACCGCCGCGACGAAATCGCGGATCGGGGTGGCCATCAGCACGTTGGTCTCGATCAGTCGCGACATCGCGTCGTGGGTGGCGACGAACGCGCCGGTGATCGCCGCCGTCCGGGTCCCGCCGTCGGCCTGCAGCACGTCGCAGTCGATCAGCACCGTGCGCTCACCCAGCAGCGCCAGGTCGAGCACCGAACGCAGGCTGCGGCCGATCAGCCGCTGGATCTCCTGGGTGCGCCCGGACTGCCGTCCGCGGGCCGCCTCGCGATCGCCGCGGGTGTGGGTCGCGCGCGGCAGCATCCCGTATTCGGCCGTCAGCCAGCCCTGCCCTTTGCCCTTCAGGAACGCGGGCACCTTGTCCTCGACGCTGGCCGTACACAGCACCTTGGTCTCGCCGAACTCGATCAGCACCGAGCCTTCGGCGTAGCGGGTGTAGCCGCGCGTGATGCGGATCGGACGCAGGTCGCCGGTGTTGCGGCCCGCCATGCGCTGGAGCGCCGCCATCAGGCGCCCCCGGTCTTCTGGATCGCGGAACGGATCTCGCGGATCGTGCGCTCGATCTCTTCCTCGGACAGATCGGAGGCCGGTGCCTCCTCCTCGAACTGGCCGAAGTTGATGGTCGTGGTCATCGCGCCCTCGGGCACGTCGAGCGACGACAGCACTTCGGTCGACAGGCTCTCACCTTCCCAGGTCGCCGCCAGCGCGGTCGTGTTGTCGGCACTCGGCCCCTGGGCCGCCACCGCGCGCCGGACCAGGTCGGGGATCGCGTCCTTGACCGGCCGCTTGGACAGCGCCTGCGCGAGCTCGGCCTCGTGCACACCCGACCACAGGCCGTCGCTGCACAGGAGCAGCGTGTCGCCCTCCTTGAGCTTGGCCGCGGCGCTGATCTCCACCGTCGGCTCGAATGGCGAGCCGAGGCAGTTCAACACCTTGTTGCGTTCGGGATGGGTCTCCTGCTCGGAGGCGTCGATCAGGCCGAGCGCGACCAGGTTCTGCACCTTCGAATGGTCACGCGTGCGCGCGAGCACCTCGTTGCCGCGCAGCCAGTACAGTCGGGCGTCGCCGGCATGGGCCCACCAGGCGCGACCGTCCTGGATGATCGCCGCGACGATCGTCGTGCGCGGCGACTCCGGCAGCCCGTGCACTTCCTGGTAGCGCAGGATGTCGCGATGCGCACGGCGCAGCGCCTGGTCGAGGAACTGGCGCGGCTCCGGGATCGTCGGCTGCGCGTTGCCCTGGAAGCCGCCGGCGATCGTCTGCAGCGCGATCTGGGCCGCGACCTCGCCGCGCATGTGGCCGCCCATCCCGTCGGCCACCACCATCAGCAGGCAGTCGCGGGTGAAGCAGTAGCCCATCCGGT
>CADEEH010000065.1 GCA_902826305.1 uncultured Burkholderiales bacterium | reverse complement strand
ACCCGCTCGCTGCGGATCACGTCGACCTGGGTGGCGACGTAGCCGAGCAGCGCGATCGGCGAGTTGTTCACCGACGTGCCGGCGACCGGATCGGGCGAGGCCAGGTCGATGATCACGTCCGCGGTCGCCGTGTAGCGCTTGGGCAGCAGCAGCGACATCGCCAGCGCCAGCAGCATCACCGCGGCGATCACCTTGATCGCCAGGTTCCTGCGCGCCCAGACGACGCGGATCACTTGCAACGGGTTCATCTTTCCAACTCCAGATCAGGCACCGGTCCGGTGCTTGCGGATCGAGGTCGCGGGGTTCCAGGTCTGGTAACGCTCGCCGCGCAGCGAGCGCCACCCTCCGAATGCATTGGCCGCCAGCGCGACGATGAAGACGGCGATCTGCGACAGCGGCCACAAGGTGAAGCGTTTCCCGGCGAGCAGCGCGGCGGCGATCGCGGCGAGCACCAGCGTCGCCCACAGGCCGTGGCCGGCGAGCACCGCCGCGGCGAACACGCAGCACACGCCCGCAGCGAGAAAGACGCCGGACAACCAGCGCATCGGCTTGTGCGACAGGTACTGGTACAGGTTCAGCGCACTCATCCGACGCAGTCGCGGCCAGAGGAGCCGGTGCACGTTCCACGCCTGGCACGCGATCCTCACCTTGCGCCGGAACTCGTCCTGCAGCGTCGTCGCCGCCGCTTCGTAGCCGACGACGTCATCGGCCTGGACCACGCGATAGCCGTCGCACAGGATCGACAGCGACACGAACATGTCATCGATGATGTCGCGCGGCGGCGGGCGATGCAGCGAGCGCCGGATCGCGAACAGCCCGCCGTGGGCTCCCATCACCGACCCGAGCCGGCTCTCGGCGGCGCGGACCCAGTGGTCGAAGCGCAGGTACAACGAACCCGTGTTGGCCGTTGCCGAGGCGTCCGGATTGGTGACGTCGAAGGTGCCGCACACACAACCGATCGACGGGTCCGCGAAATGCCGGCGCAGGTTGATCAGCGCCGAATCGTCGATCATCACGTTGGCATCGGTGAACACCAGCACCGACGCGTTGGCGCGGCTGGCCATCAGGTTCATGCCGTGGGTCTTGCCGCGCCGCTCGCGCGAACCGAGCAGCGTCAGGCGGTCCTTGTACGGGCGCAGGATGTCGACCGTGCGATCGGACGACCCGTCGACATACACCAGGATCTCCAGGCCCGGCTCGCGCTCGCGCAGCGCGAGCAGGTTCAGCACCTTGCGCTCGATCACGTCCTGCTCGTTGTACGCACACATCAGGATCGCGAAGGAGATCTCGCCATCGGCACGCGCGGTGCCGGCCTGATCGCCGCGCCGCGACCGCACCAGCCACAGCAGCGACAACGGATAGGTCACGAACGCGTGTTGCGCCAGCGCCAGCAGCAGCAGCCCGGTCACGGCCAGGGTGATCGAGACGATCGTCATTGTTGTCCAGGAATGGGTGCGATCACCTGCCTGCGCGGTCGGCGTCGCGGCTTCGGCGGGCGGGCGGGACCCTGCGCGATGCCGGGAAGGTCGGCGAGGTCCGCCGATCGCGTCGGCACGGGGGATCGGGAGGCCGCCGGCCACATCAGCAGCGACAGGGCCAGGCCATGCGAGGCGGCCGTGTACAGGCCGGCCATGAAGAACGCGATGACAACGGCCAGCCGCACGATCGCGGGCGCCGGCGAACGCATCACGCAGAACAGCAGGAATCCGAAGTGGATCGCCGCGCCGACGATGCCGAACTCGAAGATGATCTTCGCGTGGGTCATCTCGGAGGCGGGCAGCGTCGCCGCCTTCATGTACGAGGCGAACATGCCCGCGCCGGCACCGAACAGCGTGCGCCACGAGTCGTGCCAGAGGAACTGCTCGAACAGGTAGAACGCGCCGACGAACCGTTCGAAGCCGCTGCTCTTGGGCGAGTCGAACTCGTCGGCACGGTCGAGGAAGATGTCCAGGTTCAACTGCTCGGCGAACAGCAGCAGCACCGCGATGACCACCGCGGCGCCGACCAGCAGGTCCCAGCGCCTGCGCGCGACGACCAGGACCGGCACGCAGATCGCCAGGATCACGATGCCGGTTCCCGAGTACGACAGCACCAGCGCCAGCGTGTACAGCGCGAGCCTCGACACGCGGCCCTGGCCGACCAGTTCGACGAGGATCGAGATCCCCAGCAACTGGCTGAAGAACGAAGGCTCGAGCAGGAAGATGCCGTTGCTTCGGTACAGCGACGAACCGTAGGTGAGCGGCGCCTGGTTGTTGTAGCCCTGGATGATGATCTCGGGCGGCAGCAGGTTCTCGATCGGGAACACGTACCGCAGGTCGAGCACGAACTGGGCGGCGAACTGGACGATGCCGCAGATCGCCAGGAACGTCGACAACGAACCGAAGAATCGCAACGCCCTGTCGGTGTCGAACCGGCTGTCGGCGCTGCTGACCGCGTACATCAGGTAGATCGCCGCCATGAAGCCGAACGACGGCGTCGAGAACTCCTCGCCGCTGGCCACCTGCAGCACGCCGAGCACGGCGATCGCCGCCATGTACAACATCAGGCGCTGCGGGTCGAAGCGCAGCTTGCCCGTCGCCAGCCCGGCGATCACCGCCAGATAGATCAGCGGCCAGGACATGGCCAGGTCGCCGCGATCCGCGGGCGCGGCCCACTTCGCAAGCAGTGTCGTGCTGATCAGCGGCCCGTAGATGATGATCGCTGTCCACCAGGCCGATCCGGTGTCGGGCCGCTGCTCCGACAACCGTGGCGACCGCGAGCCGACGGCGGCCGCGTCGATGCCTGCAACCATGTCACGCGCTCCGTCGCGCGGCTGGAACGTCCGCTTCGTCGTCGACGAGCATGCCCCGCGGACGATCGCCGCCGGCCTGGTTGAGCACGATCGCGTCGATCCGTGCGCCGGCGTTGCCGAGCCGCTCGATCAGGCGGCCCAGCTCCTGCTGCGACGTGTGCTGTTCGCGGGCCACGACCATCGTCGCATCGGCGACCGACGCGATCGCCTCCGCATGGCGGGTGACGAACGCGGGGGCACAGTCGATCAGGATCAGCGCGTAGGTCTGCGACAGGCCGGCCAGCAGCGCGGCGAATCGCTCGCGGCCGATCGCCGGTTCGCTGCCGACGGCACGGCGTCCCGGCAGCATCAGGTCGACGTGGTCGACCCGTGTCCTGCGGATCGCCGCTTCGGTCGTCGCGCGGCCTTCGAGCACATCGGCCAGGCCGTGGAAACTCACCAGGTCGAACAGGTCGGGCATCCGCGGCTCGCGCCAGTCGGCCTCGACGACCAGCACACGCACACCGGCGTGTCCGAGCATCACGGCCAGGTTGCCGACGACAAACGACTTGCCGCATCCGTATTGCGCCGACGTCACGAACAGCGAGCGGATCTCGCCGCGGGCGATCCGGGCGGCGATATCGAGCGCCATCCGGCGCAGCGCCGTGATCGCGGCACCGTCGGTCGCGCGCAGTGACAGCAGTCCAGGCCCGTGGCCGGCACGCGGGCGCGGCTGCCAGCGGAATCCTCGCGTACGCGGGCCCTGGTCGGGCACCGGCAGCACACGCACGCTCGAATCGATCGCCGCGACGTCGGCGGCCGAATTCACCTTCGGCCGGCGCGGGATGATCGCGCTGAACGCGACCAGCAGCGCGGCGATCGTTCCCGCGAGCAGCGACTGGAGTCCGACCCGCAGCGGATCGGGGCCGATCGGTTCGGGATCGAGCCGAGGCTGGTCGACGACCCGGAGCCGGCCCCCGTCGATCATCGCCGAGCGGCCCTGATAGACGTCGGCCAGCGCGAGCATCACGCCGATCGCGAACATCGGATCGCGATCGCGGTAGGCGAGCCGGAACCGCCCGGACGACGGCAGTTCGGCGACCAGCTTGAGACGGCCGCGCAGTGCCGAGACCAGTCCGGTGTCGGCCGCGACTTCACGAACGGTCGCCCGACGACCGGCCACGGAACGTCCGGACAACGTCGGATGGTCGGTCAGCGACGGCATGCTCAGCATCAGATCGATGGCCGCTTCCAGCACGGATTCGGAGGCGACCCGTTCGAGAAGTGGCCGCATGCGGTGCTCGTCGCCGCCGTTCGCCGGCCTGGCAACCGTCGCCTCGGCGATCTGGACACCGATCGACGCCTGATATGTCGGTGGATTGAACAGTAACCAGAGAAGTCCGACCGCCAGGCTCAGCGCAAACAGGCCGAGCGCGAGGACTGGCCTGCCGAACCTGCGTTCGGCAGGTTCACGCGGCTCGGTGTCCGACACCGCGTCCTCGCTCGTTGTCCTGGGCGGCTGCGACTCGTGTCCTGCAAGGACCGGATCAGCCATGTCGTTCGCTTGTTGTCTGGGCCCGGAAACGCTTGCAGCGTTGCGTCGCCGACTTGTTCGTGGAGTTCCGCTGCGCGACTCCACGCTGTTGTGACCGGGGAAAGCATACCATCGCCTGCTGCAATGCAGCAAGCACGGTGCCTCGCCTCGGTGCCTCCGCCTCCCTGCCGCAGCGCTTCGTGCGCAAGTCTACGCCCCATCCGCAAGCATGGCGGGAAAGCAGGGCCGACGAATGCACCGAACGATGCAAACACAACCCAATGTGGTGAGCCATACAACGCACGCGCGAGCGAACACCCGCGCAACGATCCGACGAGCAAGACCGGTGCCGGGTCGGCCTCAGGCCGACGCCGCGATCCGTTCCGAAGTCCTCGAACCGTCCTCGGCCGACGCGTCGAGCAACGGCTCGGCCTCGAAGCTCGCCGCCACGGTCGACGCGGAAAGTCCGGCCAGCCGTGCCAGCGTCGGCGCGACCCGTCGCAACGACACACGCTCGGCGTGAACCGCGTGGGCGCGCGACGGTGTGCGCACCCAGAAGATGCCGTCCGGATGATGGCCGCCGCTCTTGATGCCGGACACCGGGAAGAACAGTTCGTGGAACGCGGCGCTGGCGCCGGATGCACGGGCCACCACTCGCGCCGATTCCGGTGGCGGAATGGTGACGGCGCAGGCGACGAACAGTTCGCTGCCGTCGCGCCGGACGCGCATCAGCGGCGAACCGTCGATCGACAGCGACTCGAGCCCTTCGCAGCCGCGGCGCGCGGCATCGTCGGACTGGAAGTACAGGTGATATTCCTCGGTCATCACCGGTGCATAACGCGCCGGATCGGCGACGCCCGCGAAGCGCAGCAGCCCGAGCGCGTCGTGCGGCTTGAACACCTGCTTGCCGCCTTGCTCCTCGTAGCGCACCAGCGGCTGCTGACCCAGCGCGGTGACCAGCACCAGCGACGTCCGTGTACCTTCGACCAGGTCGAGCGCTTCCTGCACGATCGCATCCATCCCCTGGTAGCCGGCGAGCACCGCGTCCTGGTACTCGTCCTGCTCGCGATCCGAAGGCTTCAGACGGAAGGCCTCGGGCTCCATGTTGCGCCAGTGGTAGTGCTGCAGGTGTGCGGTCGAGTTGAGGAACAGCGTCGAGTAGGTCGGACGATTCTTGCGCCAGTAGGCACGGAACACGTCCCAGAACAGGCGATCGAGGATCATCGCCCGCTTCCACTTGTTGCGCCCCCCGCGCTCGCTGGCGAGCTGCGCGATCGTCTTCTTCACCGTCGCCGGCGACAGGCCGTGGCTGATCATGAAGCTGCCGAAGCGCGCGTAGTCCATCGTCGACAGCGGCACATCGTTGCGCGCGTATTCCTGCACGTACGTGCGGACCAGGTCGAAGAAAGGTTCGAACCGACCCGGCGGATACGGCGCGACACCGGTGGCCCAGGGGTCGGGCACGATCGCACCGTTGACCTTGCCGCCGGCGATCCCCGAGTTCATGCTGCCGCAGACCCAGACCGTCTTGCCGGCCGCACTGACCAGATCCCACAGCCGCGGTGCCTTCAGCTTGTGTCCATCGCCCAGGTCGAACACGCGGTGCTTCGCAAACGGCAGTCCGGTGTGCACCGTGATCCACTGGATCCAGGGCTCGAGATTCGGCGGTTTCTCTTCCGCGTCGGTCACGAACACCTGCGATTCCTGGAACAGACGCTTGAAGCCAGGCAGCAGCCCGCGGTCGATCCACTGCTGCATCAGGCGAGGCGTGAGTTCGTTGAATTCGAGGGCGATGACGCGTTGTTCGTCGTTCATGGGAATCTGGGGGGGTCGCAAGCGAAGAAGACCCAAACGGTATCACGGTCGATGCTCGATGGGGCCGCTTGGACATGACGCGGCATCATCGATGATGCGTCCGGTGGGCGCATCCTCCGGGTATGCGAGTCGCGGTGTTTGACATCACGATGGGCGAGGTGGTGTCAAGTCGTTCGACATCGACACACGATCGACACGATGTCCCACGAACGCGCGTGATGCACGACGCCGGTGCCGCCGGCGCAAGCGCGCCGCGGACGCAGTTCACGCTGCCGTCTCGAGCCCCCCGCTATAATCGGCGGCCCAATCCGCAAGCGTCTTCTCCTTGGCCCTGCGCAATCGCCTGATCGAGATCTTCCCCGACGCCCTCGAGCTCAAGGCACGTTACTACTACAACCGCCTGCTCGGACGCGCGGAGCCCGAGCTCGGGCTGATTTCCGGATTCGCCGGGCTGCGACGGCGCGCGATCGACATCGGCGCCAACGTCGGCATCTACTCGTACGAGTTCTCGCGCTACTTCGCGCGCGTCGAATCGTTCGAACCGAACCCGCACTGCAACCGGGTCATCAGGGCGAGCCGCCGGCCGAACCTGACGCTGCACGACGTCGCCCTGTCCGATCGCGAGGGCTCGTCGATGCTGACCGTGCCGGTGATCCAGGGCGAGATGGCCACGGCACTGGGCTCGCTGACGGATCGCGCCAACGGCTCGGAGCCTGTGTCACGCGCCGCGGTCGGCTCGTCGACCTTCACGGTGCGGCTTCGCACCCTCGACAGCTACGGCTTCGAGGAAGTCGACCTGATCAAGATCGACGTCGAAGGCCATGAACTCGAAGTGATCGAGGGTGCGCGCGACACGATCATGCGCTGCAGGCCGACGCTGATGGTGGAGATCGAGCAGCGACACCATGAGCAATACACGCTGGCCGAGATCTTCGAGCGGATCCTGGCGCTCGGCTACACAGGCCAGTTCCACCTCGACGGCCGCTTCCGCCCGCTCGACGATTTCGAGATGCCCGCGATGCAGACCGGCGACCCGCTGGGCCGGCGTTACATCAACAACTTCTTCTTCTGCCCCCGGCCGACGGACTGAGCGTCCGCCGCGGCCTCGAGTTCACCGACCATCCGCGCGATCCGCTCGGTGAGCTTCTCGGTCGACAGCTGCTCGCGCAGCCGTTCGACGAGCAGCGGGAACGCGAACGGGGTCGGCCGCTCGATCTCGCGCTCGACCACCTGCCAGCCGGCGAGCCGCTCGAGCGTGGCACGCAACCGTTCGACCTCGAGCTCCTGTCGCAGGACCTCGCGACGCGCCTGCTCCAGCAGCAGGTTGTCGGCGTCGTGTTTGCGGAACACTTCGTAGAACAGGCTCGCCGAGGCCTGCAGTTGGCGCGCGCCGGTCGGTGCACCGGGGTAGCCCTGGAACACCAGTCCGGCGATGCGGGCGATCTCGCGGAACCGGCGTTGCGCGAGCTCGCCGGAGTTCAGGCTCGCCAGCACGTCGTCGAGCAGTTGGCTGGTGTCGAACAGCCGGCCCGCGACCAGGGCGCTCCAGTCGACCGGCTGCGCGGACAGCAGCTCGAATCCGTAGTCGTTGACCGCGATCGAGAAGGTCGCCGGCGCGTCGCGCGTCGCGCGCCACCCGATCAGCGACGCCAGTCCGATGTGCACGTTGCGTCCGGCGAGCGGATAGGCGAACAGGTGCCAGCCCTCGCGCGAGCGCAACCGTTCGAGCACCAGCTGGCCCGGCTGCGGCAGGCGGGAGACCCGATGCTGCAGTTCGAGCAGCGGTTGCACGAAACGCATCTCGGGCCCGTCGAAGCGGCCCTCGGCGGCCGCACCCAGCAGCAGCAGCACCGAGTCGGCGAGTTCGGAGGACAACGGCATCTTGCCGCCGCCCCAGCGCGGCACGGCGCCGCGTCTGGCGGTCGCCCGCCGCACCCACGCGGTCAGCTCGTGGGTGCGCACGAGTTCGAGCACCTTGCCGCCGAACAGGAAACGGTCGCCGCGGTGCAGTCGTGCGATGAAACTCTCCTCGATCGTGCCGATCAGTCCACCGGTCAGGTAACGGACCTGCATCGACGCGTCCGAGACGATGGTGCCGATCGACATCCGGTGCCGGCGTGCGATCGTCCGATCGGGAACGCGATGGATGCCGTCGTCGTCGACGACGACACGGTGGTACTGCGGGTACGCACCCAGGCTCGCCCCGCCGCGCACGACGAAGTCGAGCGCCCACTGCCACTCGTCGTCGGTCAGCGCCCGATAGGCATGGCAGCCGCGGACCTCGTCGCGCAGTTCATCGGCACGGAAGCCGCCGCCGAGGGCGACGGTGACCAGGTGCTGGACCAGCACGTCCAGCGGCTTGTCCGGCGCGTCGCGCGGTTCGATGCGCCCGTCGATGATCGCGGTGCGCGCCGCGACACCTTCGATGACCTCGAGTGCGTTGGTCGGCACGACGGTGACCCGCGAAGGCCGGCCGGGCGAGTGACCGGAGCGGCCGGCGCGTTGCATCAGGCGGGCGACACCTTTCGGTGAACCGACCTGCAGCACCCGCTCGACCGGCGAGAAGTCGACACCCAGATCCAGGCTCGACGTGCAGACGACCGCGCGCAGCGAGCCCTGCTTCAATCCGGTTTCCACCCAGTCGCGCACCTCGCGCGACAACGAGCCGTGATGAAGCGCGATCACGCCGGCCCAGTCGGGGCGGGTGTCGAGCAGCGCCTGATACCAGAGTTCGGCCTGGGATCGTGTGTTGGTGAAGACCAGGCAGGAGCGGCTGGCTTCGATCTCGGCGACCACCGGTGCGAGCATGCGGATGCCGAGATGCCCGCCCCACGGGAAACGTTCGGTGCCCGGCGGCAGCAGCGTGTCGACCACCAGCCGTTTCGGCACGGCACCCCTGACCAGCCGTCCGCCGCCCCAGGGCAGCAGCACGTGCATCGCATGCTCGAGGTTGCCGAGCGTGGCCGACAGGCCCCAGACGATCAGTCGCGGGTTGTAGCGGCGCAGCCGGGCCAGCGCGAGCTGCAGTTGCACGCCCCGCTTGTTGCCCATCAGTTCATGCCACTCGTCAACCACCACCATGCGGACGGTGCCGAGTTGCTCGGCCGCGTCGGCCCGTGCCAGCATCAGCGACAGGCTCTCCGGCGTCGTCACCAGCGCCGCCGGCAACCGCCTCGCCTGGCGCTGCCGTTCACTGCTCGAGGTGTCCCCGGTGCGCGCACCGATCTCCCAGCCGATCCCGAGCGCGGCGAGCGGCTCGACGAGCGCGCGCAACGTGTCCGCCGCCAGCGCACGCATCGGTGTGATCCAGACCACACTCAACGGCACGGTGTCGGTGATGCCGGGCCATCGCGACCCATCGGCTCGTGACGGTGATCGTCCGCTCGGCGCACGACGCGAGCCGGGTCGACTCGCGACCGGTTCGGCGACGGTCGACGAGGACACGAGCGCGGCCCGCAGTGCGGCCAGCCACACGGCATAGGTCTTGCCGGCCCCGGTCGTTGCATGCAGCAAGCCGGATTCACCAGCGGCCACCGCCTGCCAGACGCGGCGCTGGAACGGAAACGCCCGCCAGCCCCGGGCAGCGAACCAGGCGTCGATCGCCGTATCGGCGCGACGGGTCATTCGTCGAGGCCGTTCAAGGCGGTCGTGTCGGCGAAGACACGACTGGAGACCGGAGGCGCCGATAAACTGACCGGCAGGCGGGTGAATGCTTTGCCATCCGCGTCGAAGGCCCGATCATCGCCGCCATGTCGCCTGGTTCTGGTCGCCTGCCCGCCCTGTCGGCGGGCACCCTCGGATCGCTCGTCGCCCGGACTCTTCTCGCCGCCGCCGCGCTGACGGCCGCCTGCGCGGCGTCCGCCGCCTGCGAAACCCATGTCGATCCGGTGATGCTGGTGGTCGAGAACGACAGCCTGACCGGGCAACGCGAGGACGGCGGCTACACCAGCGGCGTCAGGATCGAGGGCTTCGGCGCCACGGCAGCCGCACCGGCCGTGCTCGACGAGTTCGTCGAACGGCTCGCGGGCAGCGGCCTGGACACCCGGTGCCTGCCCGCGCAACGCCAGGGCGGCGGACAACGCTCTATGTTCCTGCTGCAGGAGATCCACACCCCCCGGATGATCGAGCTGACCGGGCCGCAGCCCGGCGAGCGCCCCTGGGCGGGTTACCTCGCCCTCGGCCGCGGCTGGGACGTCGTTGGCATCAGCGACGGCACGCTGGTCGCGCGCCGACTCGAGCTCTCCCTGGCCGTGGTCGGTGATGCCTCCTTCGCCCGCCAGTCGCAGGAGCTGGTGCACGAAGTGATCGACGCGGCCAAGCCGCGCGGCTGGGACAACCAGTTGCGCAACCGGATCGGTGTCGAACTCAGCTATCTCGAACGTCGCCGCTGGGGATCCGAGCGCGCGGACCTGATCGGCCACGCCGGCGCGACACTCGGCACGATCCGCAGCCACGCGCTGCTGGGGGCGACCGCACGCATCGGCGACGTGGGCTGCTCGATGACCACCCCGGGTGTGCTCGCCCATCCGATCGCGATCGGCGGCACCCTCGGCGCTGCCGCCTGCGGCAGCGCCCGGCACAGGCCCCATGTGTTCGCATTCGCCGGCGCGGATCTGCGCCGGGTGCTGCGCAACGAACTGATCGAGGGTGAGCCGCGGATCGGCCGTTCGGATGTCAGCGCCGAACCGTGGGTGGGCGATATTCGGCTGGGCCTGGCCTATGGCGGGACCTGGTGGTCGATCTCGTACACGTTGATCCGACGCAGCAACGACCTGGCCGGTCCGCCGGGCACGCCGAGTGCCGTCGCGACCTTCGCCGGCGCGGTGCTGACCGTCGACTGGTGAAAAAAAAGGTACCGGCCCGGAAAGCGGGGCCGGTATCCGCGCCTGGCGGCGCGTCGCCATCCTTGCCGGCCCTTGGAGGAGGAGGAGAGAGCGATCGGGGTACGGTTCGCGCTCGGGCCGGCAGGGGCCATCGACTGTCAGAATATTCGACACTGGCAGTGGGGTCAATAGGTCACGGCGCGGGTGTCTCCAGCAGGGCACGCAGCGTCGCCAGGCTGTCGGCATCCTCGATCGCCTTGTCGCGGCGCCAGCGCAGGATCCGCGGGAACCGGACCGCGATCCCCGACTTGTGCCGCGGCGAACGCTGGATCGCTTCGAATCCGAGTTCGAAGACCTGGGTCGGAGTCACGCTGCGCACCGGGCCGAACTTCTCGATCGTTGTCCGGCTGACGATCGCGTCGACCTGACGCAATTCCTCGTCGGTCAACCCCGAGTAGGCCTTGGCGAACGGCACCAGGCGTCCCTCGTCCCAGACCGCGAAGGTGAAGTCGGTGTACAGGCTCGCACGGCGGCCGTGACCCCGCTGGGCATAGATCAGCACGCAGTCGATCGACAGCGGATCGATCTTCCACTTCCACCATTCGCCGCGGGTACTGCCCTTCGTGCGGCCGATGCCGTAGACCGCGTCGAGCCGCTTGAGCATGAATCCTTCGACGCCGAGGGCACGCGATCGTGCACGCAGCGCCGCCAGCGCCGGCCACGAATCGCCGCCGACCCGGGGTGAGAGCCGAAGCGCCGGCGAACTTGCCGCCAGAAGCGTGGCGAGCCGATCACGTCGCGCCGACAACGGTTGTGCCCGCCAGTCTTCGCCGTCGAGCTCGAGCAGGTCGAAGACCATCAGCACCGTCGGCGCGTCGCGCATCACTTTCGCGGACACGGTCTTGCGCCCGATGCGCTGCTGGAGCGTCGCGAACGGCAGCGGACGATCGCCGTCGGCCGCCCAGGCCAGCACCTCGGCATCGAGCACCAACGCGCCCGGCAGCGCGGCCGCGGCCTCGACCAGCTCCGGGAATCGATCGGTGATCAGTTCCTCGCCGCGCGACCAGAGCCAGGTCTCACCGGCCCGGCGCACGAGTTGTGCCCGGATGCCGTCCCACTTCCATTCGACGAACCAGTCGTCCACCGGGCCGAGCACCTCGGGCGACTGCTGCAGCGACTGGGCGAGGAAAAACGGATAGGGGCGACCGTCGACAGCGACGTCCGTGGTGCCGCCCCCCGGATCGGCGACCAGTGCGGCGAATGCATCGGCGGTCGGCACCCGATCGACGTCGGTGTATCCGATCATCCGTTGCGCCAGTGTCCGGGGATCGACATCGAAGGCCTGCGCCAGCGCCTTCTGCACCAGCAGACGCGACACACCGACGCGAAAGCCGCCGGTGATCAGCTTGTTCATCACCAGCCGGCCGTGGGCATCGAGCATCGACCACCATCGGATCAGTTGCGCGGGCAGCTCGTGCACCGGCATGCCGCGCAGGGGCAGCAGCCGCTCGACCACCCAGGTCGCCAGTCCCGCGTCGTCGTCGACCGGCGCTTCCGGCAGCAACAGCGCAATCGTCTCGGCCAGGTCGCCGACCGCCTGATAACACTCCTCGAACAACCACGGCGCGACACCCGCCGCCTCGCAGGCGGCCGCACGCATCAGCGGCGCGGGCACCGTCCGCCGCGGCGTGCCGCCGGCGAGGAAATACGCGGCCCAGGCGCCATCGGCGAGCGGGGCCGCCCGGAAGTAGCGTTCGAGCGCGGCCACCTTGGCCAACGTCGATGTCGACGCGTCGAGTTCCGCGTACAGGTTCGCGAACCGCTTCACGCCGAGTCCCGGCGTTCAGGCCGGACCACCACCCAGCAGGCGCGCCTTGAACCGCTCGAACGAAGGATCGCGATCGGCGTAGCCGGCGCGGATCGTGGCCTGCCAGGCGAGCCGCTCGCCTGCGATAAACTGGCGCAGGTCCTGGCGGTATCCGGCATCGAGATGACGATCGGCCACCAGGATCATCTCCGCGATCAGGCCGATGTTGACCCGGTCGCGCTCCAGCATCCTGATCGGCACGGCCGGCGGGATCAGGCGCAGCAGTTCAGAGACCGCGCGGCCCGCGCTGTTGCTGACGATCGCCGCGGCCGTGGGCAGTTGCGGCAGCGGCGGGCACGACACCGGCTCCCAGGCCGCGACCAGGAAATGCGCCGGAGTGTGGACGACCTGTTGCCCGTTGCGCCGCACGGCCTCGGGCAGCGCTTCGATGACAAAACCGAACCAGCAGTCGGCACGCCATTCGGAAACGGTACGCCGGCCCAGATCCCGCAACGGTGCGTTGGGAGAACGATGAGTCATGATCGAAAGCGCGGCGCCACGTGTCGCATCGCCTGCAAAGCTACCCGATTTGGGCGCGACGCGCTGCGAATCACGGTCCTGGCCTCGGCTTGTGGCACCACGACGGTTGCCGCGCAGGATGCGCGCGAGCGTTGCCTGATCGAAGCGCTGCGCGGCGCGGCGCCGACCGTGACCGTCGGCCAACTGCAGCGCGCCTGCGACGAAGCCCTCGACGGCCCGCGTGCCCCGGATCCGAGCCGCCCGCCCGGCGCGAAACCTCCCGCTGCCTCGGGGACCGATGCGGAGTCCGATGCCGGTGTGCCGTTGCCACCGATCGCGCCGCTCGATCTGAGCGTGGACCCGCCCCCGCGCCTGGGTTCCCCGGTCGAACGGAGGATCGCCGACGAAGCGGAGCTGTGGAGCAATCCGTTCTCGCTGATGCCGCATCGGCAGAACTATCTGCTCGCGCTGTCCTACGACCGCGACATCGATCGCCAGCCCGCCGGCAACGAAGGCGGCGAGGTGCAGAACACCGAGGTCAAGTTCCAGTTCAGCCTCAAGTTCCCGCTGACGCGACCGCTGTTCGACGGGCGCGTCGGCCTGTTCTTCGCCTACACCGGCCAGTCGTGGTGGCAGGCGTACAACGGCCGTCGGTCGACGCCGTTTCGCGAGTACAACCACGAACCCGAACTGTTCGCCGCGATCCGCACCGACGCCCAGGTGCTCGGCTGGCGCAATCGCCTGAGCACGTTCGGCATCAACCACCAGTCCAACGGCCAGTCCGGTGACCTGTCGCGAAGCTGGAACCGGCTGGTCGCCGAGTTCCTCTTCGATCGCGGCAGTCACTGGTGGCTGAGCGTCCGGCCCTGGGTCCGCATCCCCGAGCGCAACAAGACCGGCCCCGACGACGTCAAGGGCGACGACAACCCGTACATCTCGCGCTACTACGGCAACGGCGAACTGCGCCTGGGTTATGTCGGCCAGAAGCACAACGTCACGCTGATGGCCCGGCACGGACTCGGCACCGGCGCCCGCGGCGCGATGCAGATCGACTGGAGCGCACCCACCGGATTCAGCACCAACCTGCGCTGGTACTTGCAGGCGTTCGTTGGCTACGGCGAGAGCCTGATCGACTACGACCAGCTGACGCGCAGGGTGGGTGTCGGCATCATGCTGAACGACTGGTTCTAGAACCTGTCTCAAAGCTACTGCGCGTCCCGATTTGCGCGCTGTGGTGCTCAGCGTACTGTCCGTACGCTTGCGCTCCTCGCGCACAACTCGGGCCTGCTCGCTACGCTTTGAGACAGGTTCTGGCGCCTTGAAGCACCTGCGCGTCCCGATTTGCGCGCTGTGGTGCTCAGCGTACTACGCGTACGCTTGCGCTCCTCGCACGCTTGCGCTCCTCGCACGCAACTCGGGCCTGCTCGCTACGCTTCGAGACTACGACCCCGTCTCGCTGCCGTCGGCTTCTTCCTCGTCGCCGTATTCAGTGGCGAACGCGCCGGCCTGCAGGCCGCGTTCGGTGAGCCAGCGCACCATCACCGGCACGTTGCCGTGGGTGACGATCACACGCGAGGCGCCGCTGGCGGCGATCGCCTCGGCGAGGGCGGGCCAGTCGGCGTGGTCGCTGAGCACGAAGCCGCGATCCAGCGAGCGGCGGCGCCGGGTGCCCCGGATCCTCATCCAGCCCGATGCGAACGCGTCACTGGCCTCGCCGAAGCGGCGCAGCCAGGGCGAGCCGGCAGCCGACGGGGGTGCGAGCACCAGCGCACCGGACAACGCGGACTTGTCGATCCCGGTGACCGCGTGGGTCGCCGGCAGCGCGACGCCGGCGTCGCGATAGGCGCGGTTCAGCGGTTCCACCGCCCCATGGCAGACGATCGGCCCGATCGACGCATCGACGCCGGCCAGGATCCGCTGCGCCTTGCCGAACGCATAACAGAAGAGGACGCTCGCGCGCCCCGCGCGTGCATTGGCCGACCACCAGTCGTCGATCTGCGCGAACACCGTCGCCGGCTGCGGCCAGCGATAGATCGGCAGGCCGAACGTCGATTCGGTGACGAACACATGACAGGCGATCGGCTCGAACGGCACACAGGTCGGGTCCGGCGCGAGCTTGTAGTCGCCGGAGACGACCCAGACCTCGCCCCGGTGTTCGATGCGGACCTGGGCCGAACCGAGGACGTGCCCGGCCGGATGCAGGCTGACCCGCGTCTGGCCGATCGTCAGCGACTCGCCGTAGTCGACCGCCTGCAGCGTGATCGCGCCGAGCCGCGAGCGCAGGACACCGGCGCCCGGTGTCGCCGCGAGGTAGGCGCCGTGCCCGGCACGCGCGTGGTCGGCATGGGCATGGGTGATCACCGCGTGTCCGACCGGCCGCCACGGGTCGATGTGGAAACCGCCGGCCGGACAGTACAGGCCGTCGGGGGTGGCCACGACCAGGTCCGCCATCACGACCCCTTCGCGCTGCAGGCGCGGCGCATCAGTAACGGGCCGCCCGACCGGTCAGCGACACGGCGATGCGCAGCATCATGAACGCGAACCGGTTGAGCAGGCGGACCGGCCACGGCCGGCGCTGGTGATGATGCAGCTGGATCGCGACGCCGCCGTCGCGGATCGCCGCCTCCAGCCGGTCGCGCAGCGCCAGTGCGAAACGGCGGTCGTGCACGTTGACGTTGGCCTCGCGGGCGAGCAGCAGCGAGAACGGATCGATGTTGGACGAACCGATGGTGGCCCAGTCGTCGACCACCGCGACCTTCGCGTGCAGGAAACTCTTGCGGTACTCGAAGATCTCGATGCCGCCGCGCAGCAGCTCGTCGTACAGCGCCTGGCTGGCGTAGTGCTGCAGCCGGTACTCGACCAGGCCCTGCAGCAGCAGCCGCACACGCACGCCGCGGCGGCGCGCGTCGAGCAGCGCGCCGCGGAAGCGCACGCCGGGGAAGAAGTACGCGTTGGCGATCAGCACCTCGTTGCGCGCGCGATGGATCGCGTCCAGGTAGGCCTTCTCGATCGTGCGCCGGAAGCGGAAATTGTCGCGCAGCATGAATGCGGCGCGGATCTCGCCCGCGACGCCGACGTCGCTGACCACCGAATCGGGCAGCTTCAGTTTCTCCTTCAACGCGCGCGCGGCCACCGGCAGGGTCTGGTTGACGATCGTCAGCTCCCACCACATCCGCTGCGCGGCCAGATGCACGTGGGCGACGATCGGACCGCGGACCCGGACCGCGAAGTCCAGGCGCGGAAACTCGAGCGCGCCGTGGTTCGGATCACGCAGGTCGTCGATCATGTTCAGGCCGCCGACGAACGCGACCCGTCCGTCGAACACCGCGAGCTTGCGATGCAGACGGCGCAGGCGCTGGCGATCGAAGCGGAAGATCCGCGGCTCGGGTCGGAACGTCTCGACGAACACCTCGGCGGCGGCGAGCCGGCGCGCGACTTCGCCGCCGAGCTTCGGCGTGCCGAATCCGTCGACCACCAGGTGGACCCGCACGCCGCGCTCCGACGCGCGCCCGAGCGCATCGGCGATCCGCTGTCCGGTCTCGTCGTCCTCGAAGATGTAGCTCTCGACGAAGATCGAATCCTCGGCCTCGTCGATCGCCGCCAGCAGCGCGGGAAAGAACTCGGCACCGCACTCGAGCAGCCGCACGTCGTGGCCCGCCTGCACCCGTGGCCGCAGGCTCCGGTACCAGGGCGAGGCCACACGCGTGGTGTCGGCGCTCATCGCGGCATCCGTCGATGATCCGCTCGCGCGCCACTCTCCCGGCGCTCGACGCGCCGGCACGGGCGGACTACTCGGCTGCACCCTTCAGCTCGAGGTCGGCCACCACCGGGCTGTGATCCGACAGCCGCGCCCACTCCGGGCCGCGCAGCGCGGTGGCCGCGCGGACCACGAAGCCGCGCTGGTAGATCCGGTCCATCCGCAGCCACGGCAGGATCGCCGGGTAGGTGCGGGCGGTGCGCACCATGCGCGGCAGCGTGAACTTCTCCTGCTCGACATCGACACCGATGCCGGCGAGTCGGTCGCGCATGAAGTAGGCGGCGCGCTGCGCGGCATCGAAGCGCGGCCGGATGTCGTCGAACACCTCGCTGCAGCCGAGCGCCCCGCACAACACCGGCGAGAGCTGGCTGCGCCAGTCGTTGAAGTCGCCGGCGATGATCAGCGGCGCATTGCGCGGCACCGCCTTGCCGACCCAGTCGATCAGCGCCTCGAGCTGGCGCGTGCGGCTGCGCGCGAGCAGGCCGAAGTGGATCACGAAACAGTGCACCTTGCGGCGCCCGACCCGGACCACACAATGCAGGACGCCGCGCTTCTCGAGCACGTGGTCGGACATGTCGCGCTGTTCGCGACGCACGATCGGGTAGCGCGACAGCAGCGCGTTGCCGTGATGGCCGTGCAGGTAACTCGCGTTCTTGCCGTATGCGGTCTCGAACACGTGTTTCAGCTGCGGCGACCGGGCGAGGAACACGTCCTGCGGCTCGACCGGCCAGTGCTCGAAGCGGTGTGCGTTGCGTTCGTGCTGGCCCTGGACCTCCTGCAGGAAGATCAGGTCGGCCTCCAGCGCGTGCAGCCGCGAACGCAGTTCGTGGATCGTCGGTGTACGACGCCAGCCGAACAGGTCCCTGACCACACCCTTGTGGATGTTGTAGGTGGCGATGCGCAACGAAGACTGCGACTTGCGGTCCGCACCCGTCGGCGGCGCGTCGCCGCGCTCCGGCTCCGGCGTTCTGCCGCTGACCCGAGTCACTTGCCGTTCCGCTCCCGCGCCGGCAGCTGCCGGATCGCCTCGACGTTGGTCCATGAAAAACAGCGATCGGCGGCCTCGCGCCACGGCAACCAGACGTGGCCGAGGTGCTCGCGCTCGCAGATCCGGACCGGCAGCCGGTCCGGCAAAGCCAGTCCGAACACATGCTCGGTATTGTGCGTGACGCCCGGCGCATATCGATGACGCCAGTGCGGGTAGATCAGGAATCGGTTGACCATCTGCCAGTCCGAGAGCACATGGCCTGCCGCGTCGATCCCGGTCTCCTCGAGCACCTCGCGCCGGCAGGTCTGCACGAGCGGCTCGTCGACGTGGTCCTTGCTGCCGGTCACCGACTGCCAGAACCCGGGATGATCCGCGCGTTCGAGCAGCAGCACGTCCAGCTCGCGGGTGTGGATGACCACCAGGACCGACTCGGGGATCTTCGTGTTCATGCTGCACACGACGACACTTTCACGGGCGGACGGGAGGGGCCGCGGCCGTCGCGCGGCCGCGCCCGGTACGCGCACTCAGGCCTTGCCGGCCTCCGGCAACCGCAGCCGGATGTGCAGTTCGCGCAGCTGCTTCTCGTCGACCGGCGACGGCGCCTGCGTCAGCAGGTCCTGGGCACGCTGGGTCTTCGGGAACGCGATCACGTCGCGGATCGATTCGGCGCCGGCCATCATCGTGACGATCCGGTCCAGCCCGAACGCGATGCCGCCGTGAGGCGGCGCACCGTACTGGAGCGCATCGAGCAGGAAGCCGAACTTGGCCCGAGCCTCCTCCGGATTGATCTTCAGCGCACGGAAGACCTTGCTCTGCACTTCCTCGCGATGGATCCGCACCGAACCGCCACCGATCTCCCAGCCGTTGAGCACCATGTCGTAGGCCTTGGCCAGGCAACGGCCCGGGTCGGTCTGCAGGTAGTCCTCGTGGCCGTCCTTGGGCGCGGTGAACGGATGGTGGTTGGCGACCCAGCGCGAATCCGCCTCGTCGTATTCGAACATCGGGAAGTCGACCACCCACAACGGCTTCCATTGCTCGTCGAACAGGCCGTTGGCGCGGCCGAACTCCGAGTGCCCGATCCGGTTTCGCAACGCACCGATCGAGTCGTTGACCACCTTGGCCTTGTCGGCGCCGAAGAAGACGATGTCGCCGTTGCGTGCGCCGGTGCGCGCGATGATCTCGCCCAGCGCGCCGTCGTGCAGGTTCTTGACGATCGGCGACTGCAGACCCTCGCGGCCCTTGCCGGCGTCGTTGACCTTGACGTACGCGAGGCCCTTGGCACCGTAGATGGCGACGAACTGCGTGTAGGCGTCGATCTCGCCGCGGGTCATCTGGCCGCCGTTGGGCACACGCAGCCCGACCACCCGGCCGCCGTCCATGCTGGCGGCGCCGGAAAACACCTTGAACTCGACCGACTTCATCACGTCGGTCAGTTCGGTCAGCTGCAGCTTCACGCGCAGGTCGGGTTTGTCCGAGCCGTACAGCCGCATCGCATCGCCGTACGTCATCTCGGTGACCGGCGGCAGCTCGACACCCTGCACGTTGCGGAACACGGTGCGGATCATGTTCTCGAAGATCTCGCGGATCTGCCGTTCGTCGAGGAACGAGGTCTCGCAGTCGATCTGCGTGAACTCGGGCTGCCGGTCGGCGCGCAGGTCCTCGTCGCGGAAGCACTTGGTGATCTGGTAGTAGCGGTCGAAGCCGGCGACCATCAGCAGCTGCTTGAACAGCTGCGGCGACTGCGGCAGCGCGAAGAACTCGCCGGGATTGACGCGCGAGGGCACCAGGTAGTCGCGTGCACCCTCCGGCGTCGACTTGGTCAGCATCGGCGTCTCGATGTCGACGAAACCGCGCGAGTCCAGGTACTTGCGCACCTCCATCGTCACCCGATAACGCAGCATCAGGTTGGCCTGCATCTGCGGGCGGCGCAGGTCGAGCACGCGGTGCGTCAGCCGGGTGGTCTCCGACAGATTCTCGTCGTCGAGCTGGAACGGCGGCGTGATCGACGGATTCAGGATCTCCAGTTCCTGGCACAGGATCTCGATCTCGCCGCTCTTCAGGTTCGGGTTCTCGGTGCCCTGCGGACGCCGCCGGACCTTGCCGGTGATCCGGATGCAGAACTCGTTGCGGATCCGCTCGGCGGCATGGAACATCTCCGGGCGGTCCGGATCGCAGACGATCTGTGCGAGCCCTTCCCGGTCGCGCAGGTCGATGAAGATCACGCCGCCGTGGTCGCGACGCCGATGGACCCAGCCGTACAGCGTGACCACCCGATCCAGGTGCTCGGTCGAGACCTGGCCGGTGTAGCAGGTGCGCATGGTCGGATAATCTCCTGTCGGTTGGTTCGCGGCGCGTCGCCGTCGTCTGTCGATCGGCCGCCGTCAGCCCGCGTCGGCCGCCACCGGCTGCGTCGATGGCGACGGCGGTCGGACGACCTTGCTGCCGGGCGAGACGACGCCCATCGAGACGACGTACTTCAGCGCCTCGTCGACGGTCATGTCCAGTTCGATCACGTCGCGCCGGGCGACGATCAGGAAGAATCCGGAGGTCGGGTTCGGCGTGGTCGGCACGTACAGCGACACCATCTCCGGACCGCTCTCGGCCGCATCGGCCGCATCGGTCGGAGCGGCCATCACACCGGTCGCCGGCATCAGCTTGCGCAGCACCTCGGACGACGGCGTGCCGGTCTGGAACGCGATCGTCCAGATCCCTTCGCGCGGATACTGCACCAGCAGCGCCTTGCGGAACGCCTGGCCGTTGTCGGCGAGCACCGTGTCGCTGACCTGCTTGACGCTCGAATAGATCGAGCGCACGAACGGGATCCGGCCGAGCAGGCTCTCCCACCACCGGACCAGCTGCTGGCCGATGATGTTGCGGGTGAGCAGGCCGGTGCCGAAGATCACCAGCAGTGTCAGCACCATGCCCAGTCCCGGGATGTTCAACCCGAGCAGCGTGCGCGGCTGCCAGCGCACGGGCAGCAGTGTCAGGCTCTGGTCCATCGTGCTGACGATCAGGTTCAGCACCCAGAGCGTGATCACCAGCGGCACCCAGATCAGCAGGCCGGTGACGAAATAGCGGCGAAACATCGGTGTCGGTTTGAGGATGTCGACGGCTCGCGACTCAGCGCGACCGGCCGCGACGAGCGCCGGTGCCGATCACGTCGACGACCGTGGGGTCGAGCCCGACGGCGTACCACCGGTGGCACCCGTGGACTTCGCCTCGCCGCCTGTTGTGCCGCCGGTCGATCCGGTGCCGCTCGATGAGCCGGAAGATCCCGACGCTTCGGATGACCCGGACGATACGGCCGGTGTGGGTGCAGGCGCGGCGGTGTCCTTGCCGCCGGCGGGCTTGGCCTCGTCGCCGCCCGACTTGCCGTCGCCGGGCTTCTTGCCCTTGTTGCCTTCCCGGAAGTCGGTGACGTACCAGCCCGAGCCCTTCAACTGGAACGCGGCCGCGGTGACGAGGCGGCGGAAGCGCGGGGCCCCGCACGCAGGACAGTCGACGAGGGGTGCGTCTGCAATCTTTTGCAAGACGTCCTTCTCGGCTCCGCATTGTTCGCAGCGGTACGCGTAGATCGGCATCGGACCCCGCCCGGGGGAAATGGAACCCGTTGAATTATATAGGCCAACGCCTCGTGCGCCCGGTGTCATGCACGGGCGGCCCGAGCGGGGCGCCGACCGGCAGCGCGCTGCGCGGGAAGACTCGAGGCGACAACTCCTTGCACCGGGGCCGTTTCCCGCGGCGGTGAGGGGGTCTACAGTCGGCACCGCACGTAGGAGCCGGGTCGGCGCGCGGACGAGTGACATCGTCGGGCGCCGCCCGGATGCCGAGGCAAGCTCAGCCGCCGCACGACAAGAATTCCGGCGGCTGGCATCGCGGAACGAAGGAGGAGCCACGATGCGTCGCCTGACCACCAGCTTTGTTGCCCTGGTGATCGTGATCTGGTTCATGTACCTGTGGATCTACGCTCGCCCGAGTGCGCCGACCGGCCAGCCGCCGGAGCGCAGCTCGATCGAATCGGCCATCGCGCCGGCCACAGTTCGTGCCGATCCGATATCGGGATCGCGTCCGGGTCCGTCACTGTTTCGTTCGGGCCCGCACCGCTAGGAAGGGTCCGAAGGGCCTATCGAACGGCGCCACACGTCGCGGTTTCCGGGTGCGACGCGCCGGACAGGTGCCGGGCGCGGGCGGGGACGACCCGCGCCGGGGCGACACTCAGAACGGGATGTCGTCGTCCATGTCGTCGAAGCTCGACGCCGGCTTCTTGCCGGCCGACGCGCCGCCACCGCCCGAGGCGCCGGCCGGAGCGCCGCGCGCGGCGGCATGTGCCGGCTCGCGGGCGCCGCCGCCTTCCATGTCCGCACCGCCGCCTTCACGCGAGCCGAGCATCTGCATCTGGTCGGCAATGATCTCGGTGGTGTAACGGTCCTGGCCTTCCTTGTCCTGCCACTTGCGCGTGCGCAGCCGGCCCTCGACGTAGACCGGACGGCCCTTCTTCAGGTATTCACCGGCGATCTCGGCGAGGCGACCGTAGAACACGACGCGGTGCCACTCGGTTTCTTCCTTGCGCTCGCCGCTGGTCTTGTCCTTCCAGCTGGACGTGGTCGCGATCGAGACGTTGGTGATCGCCCCGCCATCGGCCGAGTAACGTGTCTCAGGGTCCCGACCCAGGTTGCCGACCAGGATCACTTTGTTCACCGATGCCATCGTCTTCTCCTAGGCCGGTCCATGCCGGCGTTCGCTGAATTCCACCGATCCATCCGCCGCGGGCGCATGGGTCGGCCATCGCCGCTGCCCGACCGCGATCGCCAGCCATGCCGCGACCAGCGCGGCACAGATCAGGAACACCGCCGCCGGCCCCCACCTGGACAACACCCAGCCGCCGAGCAGCCCGCCGACCGCGAGCCCGATGGCCTGCGTGGTGTTGTACACCCCGAGCGCGGCCCCCTTGGCATCGGCCGGCGCCAGCCGGGACACCATCGAGGGCAGGATCGCCTCGAGCACATTGAACCCGATGAAGAACGCGAGCAGCAAGGCCGACAACGGGAGTAGACCGGTCGGCCGAGCCGCGAACAGCAGTTCGACCAGCAGCATCAGCCCGATCGAGGCGAACAGGACCGTCCGCATGAACCCGCGCCGTTCCGCCCAGATGATCGGCGGAACCATCGCGCCGAACGACAGCAGCACCACCGGCAGGTAGACCTTCCAGTGATCGGCGAGCGCGACCTCGCCGTGTTCGATCAGCCACTGCGGCATCACCGCGAACATCGCCAGCTGCACCGCGTGCAGCGTGAAGATGCCGACGTTCAGCCGCATCAGGTCCGGCTCGAACGCGACCGCCGACAGTGGCGTGCGTGGCCTGGCCGGGTCGCGGACCGGACGCGGCGTGTCGGGCACCGCCCACAACGTGACCGCGATCGCGGCCAGCGCCAGCGCACCGACCACCTCGAACAGGCCGGCCATCCCGATCCATGCGTACAGCGCCGGTGCGATCACCAGCGACAGCGCGAAGGTCAGCGCGATCGAACCGCCGATCAGCGCCATCGCCTTGGTCCGCTGCGACTCGCGCGTGGCGTCGGCGAGTGCCGCGGTGACGGCGGCCGAGATCGCGCCCGCGCCCTGGATCGCGCGGCCGATCGCCACCGTCGCGACGTCGTTGGCGAACGCGGCGACGAAACTGCCGGCGGCGAACAGCAGCAGGCCGCAGACGATCACCGGCTTCCTGCCGTAGCGATCCGAGGCGGCGCCGAAGACCAGCTGCAGCATGCCCTGGGTCAGTGCGTAGCCGCCGAGCGCAAAACCGACCAGCAGCCCGTTGTCGCCACCGGGCATCGAGCGGGCGTGGACGGCGAACACCGGCAGGATCAGGAACAGGCCGAGCATGCGCAACGCGAACAGCGAGGCCAGCGACACACTGGCTCGCCTTTCGAGCGGCGTCATCACGTTCGATTCCACGGGGTCGCTGGGGTGCGAAGAGCGAGGGGCGGGTCGGGCCGGCTTTTGACCTGCCGGGCGGTTATAGTAGCAGGTTGACTTTTCGTATCCGGATTCAAGAAATCCGACTCTCGAACCCCGATGGACCGGGCGCTGCGCCCGGTCGGACACTGCATGGATGAGATCCGCGTCCGCGGCGCGCGTACCCACAATCTCAGGAACATCAACGTCGATCTGCCTCGCGACCGGCTGGTGGTGATCACCGGCCTGTCGGGCTCGGGCAAGTCGTCGCTGGCGTTCGACACG
>CADEEH010000064.1:7844-24438 GCA_902826305.1 uncultured Burkholderiales bacterium | reverse complement strand
CGGGCGCCAAGTTCGACTCCGAGGCCTACATCTACCAGTACCTGTTCGACGAGGAGCTGTACAAGGGCTGGAGCTGGAGCGAGAAGTTCCCGGGACAGCCGGAGATCGAGCGCTGGATGCAGTACATCACCGACAAGCTCGACCTGCGCCGCGACATCCAGTTCTCGACCGCGATCACCGGCGCCCGCTACGACGAGGGCACCGGCCGCTGGACCGTGAACACCGATCGCGGCGAAGTGATCGACACCCAGTACCTGGTCACCTGCTGCGGCATGTTGTCCGCGCCGATGGACAAGGTGTTCCCGGGACAGGAGACGTTCAAGGGTCCGATCTTCCACACCTCGCGCTGGCCGAAGAAACCGGTGGACCTCGCCGGCAAGCGGGTCGGTGTCGTCGGCATCGGTGCCACCGGCATCCAGGTGATCCAGACGATCGCCAGCCAGGTCGGTGAGCTGACGGTGTTCGTGCGCACGCCGCAATACGTGCTGCCGATGAAAAGCCCGAAGTACACGCCCGAGGGTCAGGCGGCCTACAAGGCACGCTTCGACGAACTGAAGTCGACGCTGCCCAACACCTTCACCGGCTTCGAATACGACTTCAAGTACGCGTGGGCCGACCTGTCGCCGGCGCAGCGGCTCGAGGTGCTCGAGAACATCTACCAGGACGGCTCGCTGAAGCTCTGGCTCGCGTCGTTCGCCGAGATGTTCTTCGACCCGAAGGTCAGCGAGGAGATCTCCGAGTTCGTCCGCGGCAAGATGCGTGCGCGCCTGAACAACGATCCGCGCCTGTGCGAGATGCTGATACCGACCGACTACGGATTCGGCACCCATCGAGTGCCACTCGAGACCAACTACCTGGAGGTCTACCTGCGGCCGAACGTGCGCGCCGTCAGCGTCAAGGACAACCCGATCAAGCGCGTGACCGCCGAAGGCATCGAGATGGCAGACGGCACCCATCATGCGCTGGATGTGATCATCCTGGCCACCGGCTTCGACGCCGGCACCGGCGCGCTGACCCGGATCGACATCCGCGGGCGCGGCAACCGCTCGCTGACCGAGGACTGGGGTCGCGACATCCGGACGACGATGGGCCTGCAGGTGCACGGCTACCCGAACCTGTTCACCACCGCGGTGCCGCTGGCGCCGTCGGCCGCGCTGTGCAACATGACCACCTGCCTGCAGCAGCAGGCCGAGTGGATCAGCGACTGCATCCGCTACATGCGTGAACATGACAAGCGGGTGATCGAGCCGACGAAGGACGCCGAGGACCAGTGGGTCGCCCATCACGACGAGACCGCGAACGCCACCCTGATCTCGAAGACGACCTCGTGGTACCTGGGGTCGAACGTGCCGGGCAAGCCGCGTCGGGTACTCTCCTACACCGGCGGCGTGGGGACCTATCGCCAGAAGTGCAACGAAGTCGCCGCCGGCGGGTATCCGGGCTTCGCGATGCGATGACCCGGCCGACCACGGACAACCGACAGGAGACAGATCGATGACACAACAATCGTTCCAGAAGACCGCCGACGACCTGCTGCAGGGACTGGTGAAAGCCAATCCCCGCGTTCCCGGTGTCGTGGCGATGGCCACCGACCGCCAGCGCAACATCTACGAAGGCGCCGCCGGTGTGCGCCGCACCGATCGCAACGAGCCGATGACCACCGATTCGGCGTTCGCGATCTTCTCGACCACCAAGGCGATCACCGCGACCGCCGCGCTGCAACTGGTCGAGGAAGGCAAACTCGACCTGGATGCGCCGGCGAGCAAATACGCCCCGGAGATCGGCAAGCTGCAGGTGATCGAAGGTTTCGACGCCAACGGCGACCCGAAGCTGCGCGCACCGAAGCGCGAGGTCACGACGAAGATGCTGCTCACACACAGCGCCGGCTTCGGCTACGACTTCTTCAACGAGACCTACAACCGCCTGGCCGAGCAGAAAGGGCAGCCGAGCGTGATCACCGCGTCACGGGCGGCGCTGAACACGCCGCTGCTGTTCGACCCTGGCACCAAGTGGGAGTACGGCTCGAACATCGACTGGGTCGGCCAGGTCGTCGAGAAGCTGAGCGGCAAGCGACTGGGCGAGGTGTTCCAGAAGCGGATCTTCGAGCCGCTGGGCATGAAGACGATGACCTTCGAGCTGAACGATGCCGTGCGCGGCAAACTCGCCGGTGTGCACGCCCGCAACGCCGACGGTTCTCTGACCCCGATGGACTTCGAGCTGCCGTCGGCGCCCGAGGTGCACATGGGTGGCCACGGACTGTACGGCACGGTCGGCGACTACATGCGCTTCATCCGCATGTGGCTGAACGACGGCGCCGGCGAGAACGGCCGCGTGCTCAAGCAGGACACGGTGAACATGGCCGTGCAGAACCACCTCGGCAAGCTCAAGGTGACGATGCTGCCGGGCGTGATCCCGTCGCTGTCCAACGACGCCGAGTTCTTCCCGGGCCTGTCCAAGTCGTGGTCGCTGCCGTTCATGATCAACGACGAACAGGCGCCCACCGGCCGTCCGGCGGGCGCGCAGGGCTGGGCCGGCCTGGCCAACCTGTTCTACTGGATCGACCGCAAGAACGGCGTCGGCGGCTACTGGGCGACGCAGATCCTGCCGTTCGGTGATCCGGCGTCCTTCGTCGGGTACATGAACTTCGAGACGGCGTTGTACGACAGCCTGAAGGCCAGCTGAGCCACTGATCGATGACAGACCCCGGCGGCGCTTCGCGACGAGGCGCCGCCGGATCTGCGATCGGCGCACGGACGCGGCCGGCCGATCGTCGGCATGTTCGCCCCGGCTGTCGCGAGCCGGATCGATGCCGCGACTGCGCCGGCGCGTGCTTCCCTATACTGGCCTCGCACACGGTGGATCGATCCCCGATCGGTCCGTCCGCGATGCCCATGTCCGGAAGCCGCGATGCGATCGATCGACCTGCGACGAGTCGTGACCGTCGGCCTGACCGTTGCGTCCGGCCTGATGCTGGTCGCCTGCTCACCGTCGGATCCGACCGCGCGCGATGCGGCTTCACCATCCGCGGTCACGCCCGCCGACGCCAGGACCCCAAGCACCCAGGCGCGCCGCGTGCCGGTCGCACTCAAGCGCGGCACGACCTCGGGCAGTGACACACAAGACGTCCTGCCGTATGCCGATCCGTTCGACGAAGCGCTCGAACGGGGCAGACTCTCCGCGACCGGCCGCTCGCATGTGAACACGGTGTTCCTGCGCTCGGATCGCCAGTCGCCGCGATATCTGGTATTGCCGGTGCAGACACAAGGCTACGGCTTCGCGCCGGCGTTCCGCGCCGTCGTCGGCGCACAGCTCGATCTCGAACTCGCGCTGCGCGGCATCCACGCGAGCCGACAGATCGATGTCGCGAGCCACTACGGTCCTTATGCGCGTCGCCTGGGCCACGAGGCGATCGCACAGCTCGCGCAGCAGCACGGGTCGTCGGACCTGCTTGCGGTCCATCTCGGCCACGACGGTGCCGACGAGGCCTGGCTGACCCTCGAGGTCCGTCCGCGCGTCGCCGACAAGGCCCCGGTGCGGCACATCCATCGCCGCGTCGTGTTGCCCGCCGATCCGGCCGCGGCGGCACGGGTGATCGGCGAGCGTCTGCCGGCAATGCTCGACGAACTTCGACTGGCCGGCGGTTCGGCACGGCCGAAGGCGACGTCTACTTCGGGCTGTCGCGTCGATGCCTGGCAACTGAAGGATCCGGCCCGGATCGCGGCGCCCAACGAACGCGCCTGCCACGCCCTCGTCGTCGGCACGTTGCTGCCGCCCTCGCCCGATGAACATCCGGGTTTCGCCTCGACTGCCACCCCGATCAAGCTCGCGTGGCTCGCCGAAGCGTGGGTGCAGTCGCGTGCGGCCGGCATGCGCACGATCGAACAATGGGCCTGGCGGCAACTGCGGCTCGACGCTGCCAGCGTCCCGGCGCCATCGGGCGCGGGCACCGATGATCCGGTGGCCGGGCCACTGGGCATGCTGCTGCTCGCCGAGACGGGTGGCACGGCGATCGATGCCGCCGCCGCGGCGGTGGAAGCGCCGGCCGGCACTCGTGGCTTCGCCCGTGTGCTGTTCAACGAACGCGCGCGGTTTCATGAATCGCGCCGTGCGGTCGATCTCTGTGCGATCGACTTCACGTATCCGGCGACGACCGAACGCACGCCGTGTCCGTCGACCGGTGTGATCGGTGCACCCACGGAACGACTGATCAGCCGCGCCGAACTCGACCTGTACCAGAGCTGGCGCCTGGCATCGTTCGAGAAGAACCTGATGCGTGCGGCCCGCGGCGATACGGATCGCAAGACGCTGATGCGCCTGACCGATGCGATGCCCGAGGACATCCGACGCCATCCGTCGATCCGGCGACAGATCTACCTGGCGTTGCTGAAGCGACCCGCCGAGGACAGCGGCTGGTTCGGCGGCAACCGCCGTGAGCAGTCGCGCAACGAAGCGCAGGAGTTCGTGCAGACCACCGCCGAACTGCAGCGCTGGGATCCGGCGCTCGATTCCCATGCGCTGTCGCTGCGACCGGTCGACGAACGCCCCGCCGACGAGGGCCTGCGCGCGCTCGCCGCGACCGAGGAGCGACTGGTCGACGTGCTGAAGGCCGATCGCTTTGCGATCCGGTCCGAGCCTCTGCGCTCGGAAATGCGCTGATCGGGTCGCGTGCTCAACCACGCCGATACCCTAACAGTCCCGCATACCACCTTCGCCGCCTCGGGCAGAGCGATGTCAACGCGTCGCGAACACGCACTCACGGGGATTGGCAATCAACCCCGTAATCCGTTTTCAGTTCGCCCATTTGTGCGAACTTGAAGTGGGGTATGCGCGACTAACCGCAAAGATTCCCGACAGGCTTTTCGTCCATGCCGGAGGTTATGATCGGCGCTTGCGCGACGAACAAGACCAACGGGGGGAAGTCGATGAAAAAGCTGCATGGTGAGGAGGCCGACGGTGTCCGATCGCGTGGCGCGGTCACGATCATAGTCGTTTCGATTCTTGCCGGCTGCGGTGGCGGCGGTGGTGACAACCCGCCGACCGCGGTATCGGGCGGACAGGTCACCGCACCATCACCTTCGCCAGCCCCGGTTGCGTCGCCAACACCAGCCCCCTCTCCCTCGCCCAGCCCTTCACCCGCGCCCGCCGCCAGCGATGTGCCGGCAACTCCGCTCCGAGGCACGCCCGCGTCCGGTGCGTTGACGCAATCGACGCGTGATCTGGTGCGTTCCGCGATGGAGGTCATCGCAACGGAAGACCTGCCCGACTTCATCTCGGTCCTCCGCATCACGGGCTTCACGACCGGCGTCAACGTGAACTGTGGCGTCACCGGCAGCTATCGCTACGTAGCCACCGACGCCGACAGCAGCCGTCAACCATCCGCCGGCGACGTCTTCGAGTTCACCTATACGAATTGCCGATTCACCGGCGGGACGATCGTGTATTCCGGCAAGAAGCTGTTGCGCTTGGCCAGTTTCAGCGGGAATCCGTCCGGCGCGTACGCCGGATCCGGCGTGGCCACTTATACGAGCTACGTCCTTACGACAACAACGGCACCGGTCACCGCCATCGGCTTCGGTGGAACCTTCGGCGTGGGATTCAACGTCCCGGCGCCCAACAACTACACGGTGGCCATGAAGGTATCCCCGGGCAGTCCGCTGCGCGTCGCATCAGCGACATCGGCAACCGACGTTCTGCTGCTGACGCTGATCGAACTGGATGGCTCGGCCGGAATCAATCCGAGCACAGGGGTGTTCTCCAACATCTCACGGGGCTTCTTCGAGGTGGAGGCTCCCAACAGCCCGGTGTTCAACGGAACGCTTCGCTGAACGTCGTCGACAACAAGGCACTCGAACTCGGCCAATTCAGTTCCGGGGCGTGCGCTCGTTGACTGGTGCCTCGCGGATATAGTCGCCGTCGAGTACCTCGCCACGTTCCACCGGCCGGGACGATCCCCGCCCGGCGAAAGTGCCATCCATCGGTTCACCGCGCGCCGCGGCCTCGCGCATGCGATCCATCTCGGAGCGCAGCTGCTTGCGCAGGTCACGCGTGCGCCACCAGAGCCAGCCGCCGGCGATCACGGCCACGACGACCACGACCGCGAACGCGATCACCGAGACGAACAGGACACTGACCGCGAGCACCGCGCCGATCACGATGCCGGCGATGCGGCCGAGCGGACCGGGAAGTCCCGACGGCCGGGGCGCCGCGGGTCCACCCTGCGCGCCGAGGCGGGAATAGTCGTTCATGACCCGATTATCCCGTCTGCACCCGGGGTGCGTCGGGTACCCCTGCCGGCTGGGGCGATTCCTCGAGACCGCGCTCGCGCAGCCATGCGGACAGCACCGCGTCCATCGTCGGCACGTGCACGTGCAGCCATTCCATCAGGGCCGCGGCCAGCACGCGGCCGTAGTGGGCCTCGCCGGCGGCGACACGATCGCGCACCGCCAGCATCACCTCCATCACGTTGGCGTGTTCGCCGTCGTGGCAGTGGATCGGCGGAAACCCGTGCAGCTGCATCAGCGTGGTCTCCTGCCGGAAATGTGCCTCGGTGTGTTCGATCGTCGTGTTGACGACCTCGAGCATGCGGGCATCGTCGGCCCGGTGCAGTGCCTGGATCAGTTCGACGAACTCACGATGGGTCGCATCGAACAGCGGGTCGTTCAGCGCGAGCTGGTCGGTCCAGTCGAATCCGACCGCCGAAGCATCGGTGCCGGGTTGGGATACGGTGCTGGGGGTGGTGTTGTCCATCGGGTGGCCCTCGCGGGCAAGACGTCGTTCGAGCCCCGATGTTACCCCCTGGTGCATCGATCCGCCGCCGCGGTCCGCCGGGTCACTCCGGACGAACCATCCGGCAGCCGTGGGGCATCCGTGCCTCGTCCGCGGCCAGCCGACGGACCGGTCGGAAGCCGAATCCCGAGCCCTCGACATCGTGCGGCACACCCGGCGTGCCGGCCCGATCCATCACGCTGACCACCAACGGCTGCTGCAGCTGGTGGTCGTCGGCACGCATCGTCGCCGCACCGACGCCGCCGAGCGTGACGCCGTCGTAGCGCAGCCCTTCGAGCGCTCGGGCGACCGCGGTCGGCTCGGTGGTCCGCGCACGTTCGATCGCCGCCACCAGCATCTCCACCATCACCTGCATCCGCGCATGCAGATAGTCGTCGGACGGCGCCGGATACCGGCGCCGGAACGACGCGTAGAAGGCCTCCGACGCCGGGTCGCCGAGATTCGGCACCCACTCGGCCACCGCCAGCACCGACCCCACGCCCGCATCGCGGATCGTGCCTGGCACACCCAACGCATTGCCGTAGAAGGTGTAGAAGGCCGTTCTGACCCCCACCTCCTGCGCCGCCTTCACCAGCAGGGTCAGGTCGTTGCCCCAGTTGCCGGTGACCACCGCCTGCGCACCCGAGGCGAGGATCTTGACCGCATACGGAGCGAAGTCCTTGATCCGGCCCGGCGGGTGCAGTTCCTCGCCGACGATCTCGATGTCCGGCCGCTTGGCGGCGATCATCTCGCGGCTGCGCCGCACGACCTGCTGGCCGAAGCTGTAGTCCTGGCCGATCAGGTAGACCTTCTTCAGCGACGCATCCTCGCGCAGCACGTCGGTCAGTGCGTTCAGCCGCATGTCCGCATGGGCGTCGAAGCGGAAGTGCCAGAAGCTGCACTTGTCGTTGGTCAGGCTCGGCTCGACCGCCGAGTAGTTGAGCAGGATCGCGCGCCGTCCCGGTTCGCGCGTGTTGTGCCGCTCGAGTGCACCGATCAGCGCCGAGGCCACCGCCGAGCTGTTGCCCTGCGTGACGAAAGTGATGCCGTCGTCGATCGCGCTGCGCAATCGCGACAACGCGACCTCCGCCTCGCCCTGGCTGTCGTAGCGGACGAGTTCGAGCGGTCGCCGGCCGTCGGGCAGTGTGACGCCGCCGCGCCGATTCACACGTTCGACGGCCCAGTGCAGGTTGCGATGGACCGCCTCGCCGGCGTTGGCGAAAGGGCCTGAGAGGCCCTCGATCAGTGCGAGGCGGATCGGGGCCGGTTCGGCCGCGGTCGTCCAGTGTGTGATCACGAGCCATGTCAACACGAGCACCGCGATACCCTGCCCGAGGCGGCCGGACCGGATCCCGGACCGGGTCTGTGATCGTTGCGTGGTCATGGCTCGGGGCAAGCGGAGTGTGCCTGTTGTCGTCGGTTGGCACTCTACCCCGATCGGGACGCCGCCACGATCCGGGTCTTTCCTCGAATCGACACGTGCCGCGGGCAGAATGAAGAACCTCGCTCCCATGAAGGCCTTCCCTCGAGGGCCGATGCTCCGGAGGAGCCGATGTCCGCGACATCCCGACCCGCCGTCCTCGACCTGATCGGTGACACACCGCTGGTGCAGGTGAGCCGCCTGGACACCGGGCCGTGCACGCTGCTGCTCAAGCTCGAATCCCAGAACCCCGGCGGTTCGATCAAGGACCGGATCGGCCGTTCGATGATCGAGGCCGCCGAGGCCGACGGCCGGCTCGGTCCGGGCGGGACCGTGATCGAAGCGACGGCCGGCAACACCGGCCTCGGACTCGCGCTGGTCGCCCGCGCCAAGGGTTATCGCGTCGTGCTGGTCGTGCCCGACAAAATGAGCCAGGAGAAGGTGCTGCACCTGAAGGCACTCGGCGCCGAGGTCCACATCACGCGCAGCGACGTGGGCAAGGGCCACCCGGATTATTACCAGGATCTGGCCGCCCGCCTGGCCGCGGAGATCCCCGGCTCCTTCTACGCCGATCAGTTCAACAACCCGGCCAATGCGCTGGCGCACGAAACCTCGACCGCCCCCGAACTGTGGGCGCAGTGCGGCCACGACCTGGACGCGATCGTCGTCGGCGTCGGCTCCGGAGGCACGCTGGCCGGACTGACCCGATTCTTCCGGCGCGTGCAGCCGCGCCTGGAGTTCGTGCTCGCCGACCCGGTCGGCTCGATCCTGCACGATCTGGTGCTGACCGGCACCCATGGTCCGGCGGGTTCGTGGGCGGTCGAAGGCATCGGTGAGGATTTCGTGCCGCCGATCGCCGATCTGTCGGGTGTCCGACACGCGTTCGCGATCTCCGACGAGGAGAGCTTCGCCACCGCGCGCGAACTGCTCAAGGCGGAGGGCTTGCTCGGCGGTTCCTCGACCGGCACGCTGGTGGCCGCGGCGCTGCGCTTCTGTCGTGCGCAGACCCGGCCGTTGCGCGTGGCGAGTTTCGTCTGCGACACCGGCACCCGCTACCTGAGCAAGGTCTACAACGACGTGTGGATGGTCGACGAAGGCCTGCTCGCGCAGCGCCGGTACGGTGACCTGCGCGACCTGATCGCGCGCCGCACCGAAGACGGCCGCGTCGTCAGCGTCGGCCCGAAGGACACGATGCTCACCACCTTCCAGCGCATGCGGCTGTACGACGTGCAGCAGCTGCCGGTCATCGACGGCGAGCGGCTGGTCGGCGTGGTCGACGAGTCCGACCTGCTGCTCCGTGTGCAGGACGATGCGAACCGTTACGCCGATCCGGTGCGCAGCGCGATGAGCACCACCCTGCAGACCTTGCCGCCGTCGGCCGACCTCGCGGCGCTGCGCGGTGTGCTCGACAGCGGCCTGGTGGCGATCATCGCCGAGGGCGACCGTTTCCATGGCCTGATCACCCGGTTCGATCTGCTCAACCATCTGCGAAAGACGAGACGATGACCCTGCGTTTCGCCACCCGTGTGATCCACGCCGGCCAGGCGCCGGATCCGAGCACCGGCGCGATCATGCCGCCGATCTACGCCACGTCGACCTTCGTGCAGAGCAGCCCCGGCGTGCACAAGGGGCTGGACTACGGCCGCTCGCACAATCCGACCCGTTGGGCGTTCGAACGGTGCGTGGCCGACCTGGAGGGCGGGGCCCAGGCGTACGCGTTCGCATCCGGGCTGGCGGCGATCGCAACGGTGCTCGAACTGCTCGACAGCGGTGCCCACGTGATCGCCAGCGACGATCTCTATGGCGGCACCTACCGGTTGTTCGAGCGTGTGCGTTCACGCAGCGCCGGCCTGCACTTCAGCTTCGTGGACTTCAGCGATCCGGACGCGGTGCGGGCGGCGATCCGGCCGCAGACGCGGATGTTGTGGGTCGAGACGCCGACCAATCCGCTGCTCAAGCTCGCCGATCTGGCGGCACTGGCCGGGATCGCGCGCGACAACGGCCTGCTCGCCGTGGCCGACAACACGTTCGCCAGTCCCTGCGTGCAGCGACCGATCGAATCCGGCTTCGACGTGGTCGTGCATTCCACCACCAAGTACCTGAACGGCCACTCGGACGTCATCGGCGGCGTGGCCGTGGTCGCCGGCGAGACGCGACAGGCCGAATGGCGCGAGCGCCTTGGTTTCCTGCAGAACGCGGTCGGTGCGATCGCCGGACCGTTTGACAGTTTCCTCGCGCTGCGGGGACTGAAGACGCTGGCGCTGCGCATGGAACGGCACAATGCCAACGCACTTGCACTCGCCCGGTGGCTGCAGGAACAACCCCAGGTCGACCGCGTCCGTTATCCCGGCCTGGAATCCCACCCGCAGCATGCGCTCGCGCGGCGGCAGATGGACGGCTTCGGCGGCATGATCTCGATCGACCTGAAGACCGACCTCGCCGGTGCCCGGCGCTTCCTCGAGGCGGTCCGGATCTTCGCACTGGCCGAGAGCCTCGGCGGTGTCGAGAGCCTGATCGAACATCCGGCGATCATGACCCACGCCACCATCCCGGCGCCCACACGGGCGGCGCTGGGCATCGGCGATGCGCTGGTGCGCCTGTCGGTCGGCGTCGAGGATGTCGACGACCTGCGCGACGATCTGGCCCAGGCGCTGGCAGCGATCGGCTGACTCACCGGATCACCCGGTAACTGGCCGTCTCCAGCGCCCCGTCGACCAGTCGCAGGCGTACCCGATGCACGACCCGCGGCAACGCCGGATCGGGGCGCACGAACGCCTGCAGGGCATCGAACACCGCCTGCGGTTCGTGGTCGAAGCCGATCCATCGCGTCTCGGACCGGAACGTCGACGGATCGGCGACATGCCGCGCCGACAGCACCAGCTCACGCGCCGTCCGTTCATAGTCGAACACGGCCGGCAGGAACGGGCACGACAACGCACTCACCTGCGGATGATCGAACAACAGCCGGGCGAACCGGTCGACGTCACCTGCGAGCTGATAACTGTCGGGCGGCACCGACCAGACCGTGTCGAGCAGCGGACGAAGCGCCTGCCCCAGCAGCACACAGGTCATCGGAAACGCGTCGTGGATGCCGACGAAACGGTTGGCACGGGCCAGGGTGCAGTTGAGCGCCATCCCGGGTTGCCGTGCGACTGCCACCAGGCGGCGGCGCTCGAGCGGCGTCAGCTCGAAGTCGCGCAGCGCTTCATGGCCCCGCTGGCGCACCGCCTGCACCAGCGGCACCTCGAGGGTCATCCGCGTGATCACCTGCTGGAACGTGGCCAGGCTCATCAGGCCACCGCCTCGGCAACCACCGCCGCGGCGAGGATGCCGCGGGCGCGATCGATCTGGGCCAGGACACCGTCGGCACGCAGCCGCGGCCAGCTCGATTCGTGGAACTCGAAGGTGACCGCGCGCAGGCTCGGCGCCCTCGGCGCGAGTGCCTCCAGCAGATGCCACACCGGTTCGTCGACCGGCCCGGAATGTGAGTCGGTGTGGAAACCCATCATCGCCTCGCCGCCGGCCACGTGCACCTCGACCACCTGCGCCAGATCGAGTGCATCGAGGAAGTCGAAGGCGTCGAACCCGTGGTTGACCGCATTGGTGTGCAGGTTGTGCAGATCCAGCAGCAGCCCGCATCCGGTCCGCCGGCACAGGTGATTCAGGAACGTGGGCTCGTCCATCGCCTGGTCCGGGATGTCGACGTAACTCACCCCGTTCTCGAGCAGGAACGGACTGCCCAGCACCGAACGGATCCGCGCCACGCGCCGCGCGACGAGATCGAGCACCTCGTCATCGAACGGTACCGGCAGCGCCAGCGCCGCGTTCACCTCGTGGTCGGCGCCGGTGCGACTGAACGACAGGTGTTCGCTGACCCAGGACGCCTGCCAGCGCCGGCGCCACCGCTCCAGGTTCAGCACGTAGGGCTCGTCGAAGATGTCCGCGCTGCAGATCGACAGGCCGATCGCATGCAGCACGACCGGGACGTGGCGGGCGACCCGGTCGATCAGTGCCGAGGGCGCGGCCATCGGATGGAACCGGCCCGGTCGTCCGGGACCCGGATCCACCCAGCAACGATCCGGGATCACGGCCAGGTGATCGATCGCATCGGCATGGACCTCGACGAAGCCGGCCAGTGCGGGGTTGAACATCACCCCGACACCGGCCGGTGCCGCGTCGACCCGCCCGGGGCGGAAGACCGGCTTCACGTCGCGCGCCCTCAGAACTCGACGCGCATGTCGACGTCGTAGCGCTGCCGGATGTCGATGTCGAATCCGGAGACACACGCCAGGCAGGCCTTCAGGCCGACCTTCTTCAGCAGGTCCCGGTTGCGCGTGATGTGGGTCTGCACGAGTTTGCCGAGATCGTCGGTCGACAGCTTCGGATCGGTGAAGATCGTTGCCATCGGGCGCCCGCTGCGCCCCGCCTTGTTGACCATGATCGTGACTTCAGCCATGTCGAGCTCCTCGATGATGTCGTCGGGATATCCGACGTGTGTCCATCGTAGGGGCCACCGCGTCGCATCACACATCCCGTCAAGGCGGGAGCGGCCGTCAGGGAACGTCAAGCGACGTGAATGCGGGATCGGGGGGACGCCTTTCGCCGATCCGCGCCGTTCAGTCGTTGCGATCACCCTTGCGCGAGAGGTTGTTGGCGAGGCGGTCCTGCATCTCGCGGACCTGGTCATTGCGCAGCGCCAGGGCGGACAGCTGCGTTCCCAGCGTCAACGTCGGGAACATGATGTTGCCGGCATCCTTGTCGGCGGTTCCATGGCCCAGGCCGAGGTAGTGGCCGAGTTCGTGCATCATGATCGCCGCGATATCCTCGTTGACCAGCAGCGTCGAGTTGTCGCTGGCATCGCCGCGAACCGCGACGACGACGGTCTGTCCGAAACACGGCATCGTCGTGCGGCCGACCTTGCCGTCCTTGCCGAAGCGATTGACCACGATCAGGTCGACTTCGCCGGACCGCTTCCAGTCGCCGGGGAACGACCAGGCCTCGGTGCCCGACAGGTCGTACTGCTTCGGGTCGTTGCGGTACGAGATGCGGGCGATCTCCAGCTCGATCAGCGCGTTCTGCGCCAGCAGGTAGATGTTGACCCGGTTCACGATGTCCTTGATCACGAAGTCGGCCCAGATCTGGCTTGGCCAGATGCCGGGCAGTTCGTCACCGTTGGTCACCACCGTGACGTTCAGTCGCAGCGTGAACGGCGTCACCCGGACCGACCGCACCGAATTGCCGAAGCCCATCCGCCCGCCTTCCTTGGCCGAGCCGAGGTCGGTCACGGTCTGCTTGCCGTTGAGGAAACACGCGCCGCCGTGCCAGTCGTCGTTCTTGAACAGGACGATGGCATCGCGGACGTCGGTCATCCGGATCGAGCCCGGCTTGTCGGCGGCCATGCCTTTCAGGTCCCTGATGTTGCCGCTGACCGTCATGCTCGGTCCCTTGCAGTCCTTGTCCTTGAAGATCGTGATCGTCATGTCGTCCTCCGTGCAGTGGGTGGGTGGATCGCTGGTCGTGTCATCACGGTAGGACGAACCACCTGTGCCCGAATCGGTACTGGTACCCAATTTGTGCACCCGGGGCACGCAATTCAGGCTTCCTGCCGCCGGCCGGCCTCGGCACAATGCCCGGATGTCCGACACGCCGGATCCGCCCGCCCCAGAGCCCGAGGTGCCGAGCCGCCGCGCGCTCCTGGTCGCCGCATCGCTGGCGGCGTTGGCCGGCGCCAGGCCGGTGCGTGCGCAGTCGTCCGCGGACAGCGAACGCAAGGCCGGCCCGCTGCCCGCGGTCGGCACGCGTCTGGTCCTTCCCGATCTGCCCCTGCTCGACGGCACGCTGCTGCGCCCCGCCGATCTCGCCGGCCAGATCGCGGTGTTGTACTGGTGGGCGAGCTGGTGCCCGTTCTGCGCGGTGCAGTCGCCGATCATCGATCGACTGGATCGCGCGCATCGCAGCCGCGGGCTGCGTGTGGTGGGGTTGTCGATCGACAGAAAGGCCGAGGATGCGTCGGCGCACCTGGCGAAGAAGGGTTATGTGTTCTCGTCCGCGTGGCTATCACCGGCGCTCCAGAAGGCGCTGCCCAAACCCAAGGGCCTGCCGGTCACCGTCGTGCTGGGCCGTGATGGACGCGTGGTGATGAGTGAGGCGGGTCAGATGTTCCCGGAGGACGTCGAGGGGATCGCCGGGTTCCTGTGACCGGAAATCAGTCGCCCAACGACACCCGCACGAAATCGACGATCCGATCGAACACCCGCTGCCGTTCCTCCGGTGTCAGCCCGCTGCCGTCGTCCTGTCCGCCCGGATGGGATGCCCTCGTCCTGCGCGCCACCTCCGCCGGAAACGGCGACAACAGGTCGAAGTGACCCGCCGACGGCAGGTCGGCCAGCAGCGCGCACCGGCCGCAGTGTTCCATCAGATGGCGGCTGTGGAACGCCGGCGCGAGCATCCGGTCGTGGCCGACGCCGACGACACCCACCGGGATGGCGATCCGCCGCAGGCTCTCCGCGGAGAACACCGCGGCCACCGGCACGGTCACTGTCACCGCGGCGATCCGCGGATCGATCCGCGGGTCGGAGCCGTCGCGGCCGCCCTGGTTGCTGACCAGCGCCGCGGGCAGGTACTGATCCGGCACGTCGCGTGCGCTCTCGTAGCGGGCGCGACGCGCAGCCTGGTGCTCGGTCGTGGTGAGGCCGGCGTAGCAGAAGCCGAAGTCGTCGTCGCCGTGGTCGAGGCAATGGCGGACGAGATCGAGCACCCGCCAGCGGCCGCCGGCGAGCGCCAGCGCGGTCAGGCCGCCGGCGGATTCGCCATGCACACCGATGCGATCGAACCGCAGGCGGGTCCGCCAATCGACGTGCGCCGCCAGCGCATCGATCACCCGGACGATCTCGCCCGGCCGCCGCTGCCAGCTCACCGGTCCCGCATCACCCGCTTCGCGCGCGTTGTCGCCGGCATGCACCGGCTGCGCGACGACGAAGCCCGCGCGCGCGAAGGTCGCGGCGAGCGTGTGATGGACGAGCGGATGCCCGCCGGTGCCATGGCTCATGAGGACGAGGCGGTGCGGGCCGGGCAGCGGCGGCGCGTCGATCGCGACGTCGATCACGAACGAGCCGATCGTCGACGGCGAGGACACGGCCTTTGTCGGATACACCAGGGTCACCGGGACGCCATCGAGATCGAGCTGCCGATAACCGACCTGGGCCTCGGCGATCCGCGCCGCGAGCACGAACATCAGCAGCGTGGCCAGCTGGAACAGCAGGCGGAGGAGGTTCAGCGTGTCATTCATCGATGGGCTCCGGAAACCGGGATCGGATGAGTGACTGTCGCCGGTTCCGTCCCAGGCGGCGAACGGGTTGCGACGAAACGCCGGGCGAAGGCGTGAACACCGACGGCAGCGGCGCGAGCCGCCGCGCGACGCGAGGCAGCCGAAGCCCGCCTAGGTCCAGAACCCGTCGTGCACCGCCGCCGCCTCGTCCTCCAGCAGCGGCCCGACCACCCGCACCTCGCGTTGCCCGGCCGCGAATACGTCCCGGCACGGCAGGTCGAGCGTCGGATTCTCCGGATGGGCCCCGGTCAGCGCACGCAGCCGCCGCTCCGACAACCCGTAGACCACCTTCGACAAGCCGGCCCAGTACACGGCCCCGGCACACATCACACATGGCTCGGCACTGGTCACCAGCGCACCGCCGGCGAGCGCCGCGCCGCCGTGTTCGGCCGCCGCCAGCCTTATCGCCAGCAGTTCCGCGTGTGCGGTCGGATCCTCGCCCGTGGCCGACAGGTTGCCGGTGCGGGCCAGCACCATGCCGTCGGCGGAGACCACCAGCGCCCCGAACGGATGGCGCCCGGCCGCCCGCGCCTGCGCGGACAACGCGATCGCCTCGCGCAGGTGGACGATATCGGCGGCGTCGCCGCTCACGCGTGCTGCCCGCGGTGGGCCCACGCGGTCGTGTGATGCTCGAGCCACGAGAAGAGCTCGTACATCGCCATCGCCATCGCGCCGATCACCACCAGCCCGGCGAACGCAAGCGGCATCCGGGCCTGTGAACCGGCCGACAGCAACAGCTGGCCGATCCCTTCGTTGGACGCACTCATCTCGGACACGGTCGTGCCGACGAACGCCAGCGTGATCGCCACCTTCAGCGACGCGAAGAAATACGGCATCGAGCGTGGCAGGCCGACCTTGAGCAACACGTCCAGGCGCTTGGCGCCCAGCACCCGCAACACGTCCTCGAGCTCCGGTTCGAGGGTCGCCAGCCCGGTGGCGATGTTGACCATGATCGGAAAGAACGAGATCAGGAACGAGGTCAGGATCGCCGGTCCGGCGCCGATGCCGAACCAGACCACCAGGATCGGCACCAGTGCCGCCTTGGGCACCGCGTTGAACGCGGTCATCAGCGGATACATCGC
>CADEEH010000064.1:0-7744 GCA_902826305.1 uncultured Burkholderiales bacterium | reverse complement strand
GCACCAGTGCCGCCTTGGGCACCGCGTTGAACGCGGTCATCAGCGGATACATCGCCGAGTAGGCGAAGCGCGAGGAGCCGATCACGAAGCCGAGCGTGACACCGACGACGATCGAGATCGCGAAGCCGACCATCGTCGTCCAGAAGGTCCGCCAGGCGTTGCTCATGATCGGGCCGATGTACTCGATCAGCGCGGCGACGATCGCGGTGGGCGCCGGCAGGATGTAGTCGCTGATGGACAGGCCGCGGCAGACGATCTCCCAGACGAGCAGGATCACCCCCAGCAGCAGCAGCGGTGCGAAACGTTCGGAGGCGGGGCGGCGGCGGGCAGCCATCGACGGAATCCTCAGCTCGAGCGGATCGAACCGATCCGCGCGCGCAGTTCGTGCACGAGCTCGATGAACGGTTCGGTGTAGGTGATCTCGAGATCACGCGGGCGCGGCAGCTCGATCTGCCGCGTGGCCAGGATGCGTCCCGGGCGTTTGCTCATCACGTAGACGGTGTCGGCGAGATAGACCGCCTCCCTCAGGTCGTGGGTGACCAGGATCACGTTGAAGCGGCGCGCACTCCACAGGTCGCGCAGCACGTTCCACAGTTCCTCGCGGGTGAACGCATCGAGCGCGCCGAACGGCTCGTCGAGCAGCAGCATCCGCGGCTCGTGGATCAGCGCACGGCAGATCGACGCACGCTGCTGCATGCCGCCGGAGAGCTCCCACGGGTACTTGTCCTCGTAGCCCGCGAGGCCGACGGTCTCGAGCAGGCGTCGCGCGCGTTCGGCATACTCCTCGCGCCTGGCCTTGAAGCTGGATCGATACGGCTCGACGATCTCCAGCGGCAGCAGCACGTTGTCCAGCGTCGTGCGCCAGGGCAGCAGCGTGGGCGCCTGGAACGCCATGCCGACGATCTTCAACGGTCCGGACACCGGCTGGCCGGCGATCACGACGCTGCCTTTCGTCGGCTTCTTCAGCCCGGTGGCCAGCTTCATGAACGTCGACTTGCCGCAGCCCGAGGGCCCGACGATCGCGATGAACTCGCCGTCGCGCGTGGACAGCGTGATGTCCTCGACCGCGAACTCGTTGCGCGCGGCCAGTTCGGCCGTATACGCCAGCCAGACGTCCTTGAAGTCGACGAAACGGCCGGGAGCTACCGTGCTCATCGCCGGCCCGTCATCGAGGCACCGATCGTCCCGCCGTTCATCGACCGGCTCACTTGCCGAGCACGTTGCGCTGGTCCTTCGTCGGCAACATCCCGGTCAGGAAGATCCTGTCCGGCTGGATCCGCTCCTTCAGGCCGAACGCGTCGTTGACCTGCGAGGCCATCAGCGCCAGCCGCGGCGGGCTCACCTCGCCGAAACCCTCGGCCTTCGCATCCGGCGTGGCCACGCTGCTGGCCAGCGCCAGCTTCAGCCGCCGCAGTTCCAGCCCGCTGTCCATCAGCGGATCACGCTCCTTGACCGTGGCCACCGAACCGTCCGGATCGGCGATCACGTCCTTCACGCCTCGAGTGAACGCGCGCAGGAATGCCTTGACCGCCTCGGGGTTGCGCTTGAGGATGTCCTCGGAGGCGATGATCGCGTTGCCGTAGAGCTTCACACCGAACTGCGGATACGGCAGGACCACGATGTCCTCGTCCTTGACGCCGCGGGCATTCAGGTTCAACAGCGACGTGAAGTAGAAGCCGGTGATCGCGTCGACATCACCGCGCACCAGCATCGTCTCGCGCAGCGGCGGGTCCATCGTGGTCCAGGCGATCTTGCCCAGGTCGATGCCGTTGGCTTTCGCGAAGATCGGGAACGCCTTGCGGCCGGCATCGAAGACCGGTGCGCCGAGTTTCCTTCCGGCCAGGTCCGCCGGTGTCCTGATGCCCGACTTCTTCAACGCCAGCACCGCTGCCGGCGTGTTGTTGTAGACCATCATCACCGCCACCGGCTTGGACGGCGCTCCCGGATTGTTGCCCCAGAACTCCATCAGCGCCGCCATGTCGGCGAAGCCCATGTCGTAGGTGCCGGTGGCCACGCGGGTGACCGTGCCGCCGGAACCGTTGCCGGCGTCAATCACGACATCGAGTTTTTCCTCCTTGAAGTAGCCCTTCTTCGCCGGCACGGTGAACAGCGCCGCCGGTCCCTCGAAGCGCCAGTCGAGCTGGAATCGGATCCGGGTCTCCTGGGCGGCGACAGCGGATGTGCCGAGGACGAGCGCAAGGCCGAGCGCGACGCGCAGGGCTTGCTGGCGGATGGTCATGGGTCTTCTCTCCTGGAAATGGGGCGCCCGCGGGGCGGGCGCTGGGCCGGGAGGGGGCTGTGCAAGGGGCGTGCCGGGCCGGCAACGCCCGGATGCGCCCTGTCGTGGTGCCGATGGCACGTGATCAGGGCAGGGGCACGCCGACATGGAATGGCACCCAACTTGCTCGCGATCGTCCCCCGATGCCGGGGCCACGCCCCGGTCGAAACGGGAGAAGCGCTCCTTGGCCAAGAAAGCACCGGCCGGCGTCGGCCCGCGCTACCCGCAGGTGGTCGTGCTGTTCGGCGCCACCGGCGACCTGTCGAAGCGCAAGCTGCTGCCCGGCCTGTTTCACCTGGCCAGCGCCGGCTTCATCCCCGACTGCCGGATCATCGGCGTGTCACTCGACGAACTGGACACCGACGCGTTTCGTGACACGGCCCGCGGTGCACTCGACGAATTCTTCAGCCGCAAGGTCGACGAGGCGCACTGGCAGACGTTCGCAGGCAACCTCGACTACGTGCCGCTGTCGCGCGGCCCGGTCGCGGTGAAGGCCGCTGTCGAGGCCGCCGAAGCCAGCCTGGGCACCGAGTGCCGCCGCCTGCACTACCTGAGCGTGCCGCCGAGCGCGGCGCTGCCCGCGGTGCGGCTGCTCGGCGAGGCCGACCTGGTCGCGAACTCCCGCATCATCATGGAGAAACCCTTCGGCACCGACCTCGCCAGCGCACGCACGCTGAACGCGAAGCTGCACGAGGTCTTCGCCGAAGAGCAGATCTTCCGGATCGACCACTTCCTGGGCAAGGAGCCGGCACAGAACATCCTCGCCTTCCGCTTCGCCAACGGCCTGTTCGAACCGATCTGGAACCGCAACTTCATCGACCACGTCCAGATCGACGTACCCGAGACCCTCGACCTGGGCAGACGCGCGGCCTTCTACGAGCAGACCGGCGCGTATCGCGACATGGTCGTCACGCACCTGTTCCAGATCCTCGGCTTCATGGCGATGGAAGCACCGACCTCACTCGAGCCGGTGCCGATCAGCGAGGAGAAGAACAAGGTCTTCCGCTCGATGCTGCCGATCCAGCCGGCCAACGCGGTGCGCGGCCAGTACGCCGGCTACCGGCAGCAGGACGGCGTCGATCCGGAATCGGACACCGAGACCTTCATCGCACTCAAGTGCCACATCGACAACTGGCGCTGGGCCGGCGTGCCGTTCTACCTGCGTACCGGCAAGCGCCTGGCCGAGGGCCAGCGGATCATCTCGATCGCGTTCCGCGAGCCACCGAAGAGCATGTTCCCGCCCGGCTCGGGTGTCGGCTCGCAGGGGCCGGACCACCTGACCTTCGATCTCGCCGACGCGTCGAAGATGTCGCTGTCGTTCTACGGCAAACGCCCCGGCCCGGGCATGCGGCTGGACAAGCTCAGCCTGCAGTTCGCGATGCGTGACACCGGCCTGATGGGTGAGGTGCTCGAAGCCTACGAACGGCTGATCCTCGATGCAATGCGCGGCGATCGGACGCTGTTCACCACCGCCGAAGGCATCGAGCGGCTGTGGGAGGTGTCGATGCCGCTGCTCGACTCGCCGCCGCCGGTACGGCTCTACGAGCCCGGCTCGTGGGGCCCGAAGCCGATCCACCAGCTGATCGCGCCGAACGCGTGGCGGTTGCCGTTCGAGCGGTCGTGGCGGGCGCCGAATCTGATGGGGGGTTGAGGTCTTGCTGTGGCTCGGACCTAAAACACCATGCGCTGTCCCAAGTCCAGGACTTGGCCGTTATGTTTGTGCACAGCGACCACGTGCGACGCATCGAGCCTCATTTCCCAGGCAGCCATCCCACCGCGAACGATGAAGAACTGCCAATCGTCAGGTTCGAGGCCGTACGCGCACGATGGGCACGATTCCGGAGCCATGACGCGGAGCTCGATGTTGGCCGCATAGTCGGCAATGAGATGCTCCGTCGCCCGCTTGCGAAGCTCGTCGGCTGACATGGTCATGGGTGTCCCCGATCCATCTACTTGGTTCGTTGTGGCCGATCTGTCGGTGCTGACTCGGTGTCCACGACATCGAAGTGTAACGGGGCTCGGCCGGCGCCGAATGTCGCATGTTCTTCCCTGACAGGCGACTTGCACACGCCAAACCATCTGCCGGTTGCCCCGCCTCTACGCCTCGACATCCGCTATCCTGGGTGCCAACGCTCCACCGTTGTACGAAGGAACCCCGCCAGTGTCCAAGCGTCACGCCCTGACCTTCACCGCCACCCTCGCCGCCGCAGCGCTCCTGACCGCGTGCTCCACCACCGAAACGTCGCGCGCGATGCCGATCGAGACCACCCGCTCGGCCGCGGCACCGTACTCGGGCCAACGTGTACCGATCGCGGTCGGGAAGTTCGACAACCGCTCCGGTTTTCTTCGCGGTGTCTTCTCCGACGGCGTCGATCGCCTCGGCAACCAGGCCAAGACGACACTGATCTCGCATCTGCAGCAGTCGCAGCGCTTCTCGGTCCAGGAGCGCGACAACCTGGCCGAGACCGGTCAGGAGGCGAAGATCGCCGGTGCCGCGCAACGCCTGAAGGGTGCGTCGTACGTCATCACCGGCGACGTGACCGAGTTCGGCCGCAAGGAGGTCGGTGACCGGCAACTGTTCGGCATCTTCGGCCGGGGCAAGTCGCAGATCGCCTATGCGAAGGTGACGTTGAACGTGGTCAACACCGTCACCTCCGAGGTCGTCCATTCGGCGCGCGGCGCCGGTGAATACGCGTTGTCCGAGCGCGAGGTGCTCGGCTTCGGCAGCACCGCCGGTTATGACGCGACGCTGAACGGCAAGGTGCTGGACCTGGCGATGCGCGAAGGCGTCGACAACCTGGTCGGCGCGATGGACACCGGCCAGTGGGGCAAGGACGCGGCGAAGTGATCTTCGGTGACGGTGTGCTCCGCGGCCTCGCGGTCGCGGCGGTGCTGTCGTTCGCCGGCTGTGCCGCTTCGCCAAAGCCGCTGTATTCGTGGGAAGCGTTCCCGCGTGTGCAGTACGACGCGTTGCTGCACGAGGGCGCCAGCGTCGACCAGCAGATCCAGGTGATGGAGGCGCACGCACTGAAGGCGCAGGGCGCCAACGAGGCGCTGCCGCCGGGCTTTCGCGCGCACCTGGGTTTGTTGTACCTGAACACCGGCAACGTCGGCGGCGCCCGCACGATGTGGGAGGCGGAGAAGGCGACGTTCCCGGAATCGCGGCCGTTCATCGATCGCCTGCTGAAGCGGCTGCCACAGGCGAGCGGGTGATGCCAGGCCCTTTTCGCCTCGTGCTGGCGTCGGCCGCGATCGCCGCGATCCAGGGCTGCGCGACCCAGCAACGCGCCCCTTTCGACTACTCCGCCTTCATCGAAGCCAAACCCGTGTCGATGCTGGTGCTGCCGCCGCTCAACGATTCACCCGAGATCAAGGCGACCGCCGGTGTGTGGTCACAGGTCACGCGTCCGCTGGCCGAGGCCGGCTACTACGTGCTGCCGGTGACGCTGGTCGACACCACGCTGCGCGAGAACGGTGTACAGACCGCCGCCGACGCCCAGCAGATCCCGCTGCCGAAGCTGCGCGAAGTGTTCGGCGCCGATGCGGCGCTGTATCTGAAGATCAGGCAGTACGGCACCAGTTATGCGGTGCTGACGAGCGAAACGCGTGTCGTGATCGAGGCGCGGCTGCTCGACCTGCGAAGTGGCCAGCAACTGTGGGCCGGTCAGGCACGCGCGTCGTCGGCCGAACAGTCCAACCAGGCCGCGGGCGGCCTGATCGGGTTGCTGGCGCACGCACTGGTCAAGCAGGTGCTGGAGACGGCGACCGATGCCGGCTACGACTATGCCGCGATCGCCAACGCCAGGCTGCTGGCGGTACCGCGACGCGAAGGGATCCTGCCGGGCCCGCGCTCGCCGTCGTACGGTCAGCCGCCGCGGCGCTGAGATCGGGGGTTGTGGGACACTCGGCTGCGGGTCCGACCCGCGAGACCGGCGCCAACGCCGGAAAGTTCACGAACGATCGAAGAGGAGACACCGAATGAGCACCTACGAAGGCAGCTGCTTCTGCGGCAACGTCCAGTTCTCCGTCACCGGTGACGCCGCCGCGATGGGTTATTGCCATTGCGACTCCTGCCGTCACTGGTCGGCCGGACCGGTCAACGCGTTCACGTTGTGGAAGACCGAGAACGTGAAGGTCACGAAGGGTGCGGACCAGATCGGCACCTACAACAAGACGACGAGGAGTTATCGCAAGTGGTGCAAGAACTGCGGCGGTCACATCTTCACCGAGCATCCGGGCTGGGGCCTGACCGACGTCTACGCGGCGGTGCTGCCGGACCTGCCGTTCCAGCCGGCCGTGCACGTGTTCTACGAAGAGACCCGCCTGCCGATCAAGGACGGGGTGCCGAAGATGAAGGACATTCCGGCGGAGATGGGCGGCTCGGGACAGACACTGCCTGAATGAACCGCCGGCGGGGAGTCACTCCCCCGCCATTGCCAGCGCCTGCGCATCGGCCGCATAACCGCGCAGCTTCTCGACCATGTGTTCGCGCTGCTTCGGCGTGGCCATCGCGAGCAGTTGCGCGGACAACGCGTCGGCGGACTTCCGCACCGCGTCCAGTTGTGCGTCACGCTGCGGATCATCCTGCCACAGGGCAACCAGCGTATCGCGCGAGACCTGGATCGCCCAGTCGACCGGTGGCCGATCGCGTGACAGGCTCTCCAGCAGCCCGACGATGCGCGCCTGCCGTGCGACACGCTCCGCGTACCAGACCTCCTCACCCGCGGGTGCGCTGGCCAGGTGCTGCCGGATGTGCCGGCGCTGCTCGTCGCCGATGCTGCCGAAGAACGACTCGGCCCGTTTGGTCCAGCGATCGACCCGCGCCTGCAGCCGTTGCTGTGCCGAACCGTCGAGTTTCATCTCGCGCCGCATGTCGTCGTTGGACTCGTCCATGCGCTTCTTCATCCGCTCGATCTGCTCGGGCCGCAACGTCGTGCCCAGCTCCGCGACACCCGGTGCCAGCCGTTCGGCCACCGGCGTCCAGGCTGCCGTCACCTCGGGCCGCCAGCGGCCGATCGCGGCCAGCGCGGCGTCCGGATGCCCGGGCGGCACCCGGTCGCCCTCGAGGTCCTGCTCGACCGATTCGAGGAAGCTCCGGTAACGCGGCAGTTCGTGGCGGCGATGCCAGGCGGCGAGTTTTTCGACGTGCCGGCGCGCTATTTGCTGCTGCTGGTCGTCCAGCGACAGATACTTGTTGAGCTGCCAGGAGGCCCAGGTCGGGAAGGCACCGTAGCCGATCCTGACCGTCGAACACCCGGAAATGACCAGTAGAACGGCTGCTGTTGCCGCGATCAACGAACCGATCAACGGGCGCCGGGTCATCCGGGGTCGCGTGCTAAGATTCCAGGCGCCTGCAGTATTCATCGTAAACCATTGAAACAAAAGGCATTATGAACGTCGTCGTTCTCGCGGCCGGGATGGGCAAGCGGATGAAGTCGGACCTGCCGAAGGTCCTGCATCCGATCG
>CADEEH010000063.1 GCA_902826305.1 uncultured Burkholderiales bacterium | reverse complement strand
CGCCGGCCTTGATCACCGCGCCGGGCGTGTGCACCGCCAGGTTCATCACCTCGCCGGAGACCGGTGCGATCACTGCCTGGCGCCGGGCCGCGTCGTCGGTCTTGCGCAGGTCCTGCTGGACCTCGTTGAGCTTGGCCAGCGACTGCTTGAGCTGGTCACTCGCCTGCTGCCGGTAGTCCGTCTCCATGCTCTTGATCTTCAGGTCGATCTCGACCGCGCGCTGTTCGGCGCGTGTGCGATCACCGGCGCGCTCCTCGATCCGTGCCTGATAGTCGGCAACGCCGGACTCGAGCTGGTCGATCCGGGCCGCCGAGATGTAGCCGGAGCCGAGCAGGTTCCGGTTCGCCTGCAGTTCCGACTGCTGGTGGGTCAGCGCCTGGCGCAGCGACTTCAGCTGCCGGTCGATCGCGGCGACCTCGTCGACGACTTTCTGCCGTTGTGATCTCAGCAAGCCTTGCTGGGACACCAGCGCATCACGCCGTGCCCGGAACAACCCGTCTTCCTTGCGGATCATCTCGGCGACCTGCGGATCACGCGTCGCGAGCTCGCGCAGGTCCACGGTCGGCAGCGGCGCCGGTGCCATCGCGATCTCGGCCTCCAGGCGGGCGATGCCGAGCCTCTCGCTCTGCAGCCGACGCACCAGCCGATCCTTGTCGGCATCGACCGACACGTCACCCAGCACCACGATCGGATCGCCGGTATTCACACGATCGCCGTCACGGACCCTGACCTCGGCGACGATGCCGCCTTCGGCGTGCTGCACCGGGCGCCGGTTCAGGTCCACCTTGACCACGCCGTTGGCGATCACCGCGCTGGCCAGCGGGGCCACGCCCACCCAGGCCAGGATCGGCACCAGCCCGAGCGCGAGCAGGACGATCGCCGCCCGCGACAGGCGGCGTGATTCCCCCGCCAGGAACCTGCGGGTTCGCTCGGAAGGTGGATCGGTCGCGAGTGGGACCTCTGGCGGTCCGGCGGCGAACGAGGCGTCCATGGTCGTCAGGTGTGTCCCCGTCGGCGCGTTGCGGGCTAGGCCCGGATCGGTACCACCTGCTGGCCTTCGCCACCCGGATTGCGCATCGCCTGCAGCACGTCCTCGGTGCGGCCGAAGTGCCGCACGCGGCCCTGTTCGAGCACCAGCAGCTTGTCGACGTGGCTGATCAGTGCGGTCCGATGGGTGATCACCAGCATCGTCACGCCCTGCGCCTTCAGCCCCTTCAGGGTGTCGGCCAGCGCGAGTTCACCCGCGCCATCGAGGTTCGCGTTCGGCTCGTCGAGGATCACGAGCCGGGGCTGCCCGTACAACGCGCGCGCCAGCCCGATCCGCTGTCGCTGGCCGGGCGACAACATCACACCGAGTTCACCAACGGCCGAATCGTAGCCGGCGGGCAGCGCGAGGATCAGCTCGTGCACGTTGGCCAGCCTGGCCGCGGCGACCACCTTTTCCGGATCGACCGGTCCCAGCCGGGCGATGTTCTCGGCGACCGTGCCGGCGAACAGTTCGACGTCCTGCGGCAGGTAGCCGATGTGCGGGCCGAGTTGCTCGCGCGGCCACTGGCTGACCTCGACGCCATCGAGACGCACGCTGCCCTGCGTCGGTGTCCACAGCCCGACGATCAGGCGTGCCAGCGTCGATTTGCCGGCCGCGCTCGGTCCGATGATCGCGAGCGCCTCGCCCGGGTCGAGCGCCAGGCCGACGCCGCGCAGGACCTGCCGGCCCGCGTCGCCTCGAAAGACCAGCTCCGACACCACGAGCCGCCCGCTCGGTGCGGGCAGCGGCATCGATTCAGCGCCTTCGGCCTGCGCCGCCAGCAGCTTCGACAGCCGCCGCCAGGCATTGCGCCCGTCGACCAGGATCCGCCAGCTGCCGACCACCTGCTCGACCGGCGCCAGCGCCCGGCCGAGCAGGATCGTCGCGGCGATCATCACGCCGCCGGTCATCTCGCCACGCAGCACCAGCCACGCACCCAGCGCGAGCATGCCGACCTGGATCGCCTGGCGCAGCGTGCGGACCAGCGATGCGAGCGCGGTCGACGATCGGCTCGCACGGACCTGCAGCGTCGCCAGTCGCTCGGACATCACATGCCATCGCCCGAGCAGCGCATCGGCCATCCCCATCGCCTGCACGACCTCGGCGTTGGCCAGCGAGGTTTCGAGATACCGGCTGCCCGCCGCTGCCTCCTTGCGGATCGCCTCGGACGATCCCCGGGTCGTGCGCTCGATCAGCCAGGCGAGTGCGAGCATCACGACAGCCGCGCCGAGGGCCGCCAGGCCCAGCACCGGATGACAGAACCAGATGACCGCGACGTAGAACACCAGCCACGGCGCATCGAACATCGCGAGCAGCCCCTGGGCGGTGAAGCAGTTGCGCACGGCGGCGATGTCGCGCAGGCCTTCGTTCGAGGGGATGCCGATGCCGCCCGAGGCCCGCTCGAACAGCGCCCGCGCGACCGCGGGACTGAGTGATTCGCCGATCTGCAGCGCGGCGACCGACTGCAGCCGATTGCGCAGGTGATCGAAGACCCAGAACAGCGCCAGGCCGATCAGCGCGCCCAGCACCAGCATCGACAGCGTCTCCATGCTGCCGCTGGCAAGCACCCGGTCGTAGACCTGCAGCATGAACAGCGCCGGGACCAGCGCCAGCAGATTGAGCGCCACCGACATCAGCGCGATGCCGACGAACGCCTGCCGCAACGCACCAACGTGTGCCAGCATCGGCACGTCCCCGGCGACGCCGATCACGTTCCCCCGGGAACGCCGGTCGCAACGACGATTTTCGCGCGCCCTTCTCCTCGAACCCGGCGACCGCCCGGCCGTCTTCGTTCTCTTTCTTGGGAAGGCACCGTCGAGGAGGGCTGCGCATTTCCTCGGGGAACCAGCCGGTGAGCCGGCGTCGGAAACTTAACACGCGTTCAGGAAAAACGCCAAGAGCCTGGGGTACGCCTGGATCGCCCCTGAGGCCACCCGAGCGCGGCCCCGCCACACCGTTATTCGCGGCGCGAAGTTGCTCATGACGATTCATTCGATCCGCCGACAGGATCGGCAGGCAAGATAGCCTGTTCCCTCCACGCTCCATCGCGTCGCCTGTTCGCGCCTCCGATGAACTTCCAGCAGCTCCGCTCTGTCCGCGAGGCGATCCGTCGCGACTTCAATCTGACCTCGGTCGCGCAGGCGCTGCACACATCGCAGCCCGGCGTGAGCCGGCAGATCCGCGAACTCGAAGACGAACTCGGCGTCGACATCTTCGTGCGCGCGGGCAAGCGCCTGACCGGCCTGACGCCGCCGGGCAAGTCGGTGCTGCCGATCATCGAGCGCCTGCTGCAGGAAGCCGAGAACCTGAAACGCGCCGGCGAGGAGTTCCTGTCCGACGGCCGCGGCAGCCTGACGGTGGCGGCGACACACTCGCAGGCGCGTTACGCCCTGCCACCGGCGGTACGCGACTTCAGCGAGTTGCATCCCCGGGTGACGTTGCGCATGCACCAGGGCTCGCCGCGCCAGGTCGCCGAGATGCTGCTGGCCGGCGAGGCCGACATCGGCGTGGCCACCGAGGCGCTGGCCACCTATCCGGACCTGGTCGCGCTGCCCTGTTATCAGTGGACCCACGCGGTCCTGGTGCCGCCGACGCATCCGCTGGCCGTCGACGACACCGCGGGGCGCACACTGACCGTGGCCCGGCTCGCGCAGTTCCCGATCATCACGTACGAGCCGGGTTATACCGGTCGCAGCCACATCGACGACGGGTTCGCGCGCGAGAATCTCGAGGCGAACATCGTGCTCGAGGCGATGGATGCCGACGTGATCAAGACCTATGTCGAACTCGGCATGGGCGTGGGCATCGTCGCTGCGATCGCGTATGACGAAGCGCGCGACGCGCACCTGCACGCGATCGACGTCCGCCACCTGTTCGCGCCGAACATGACGCGCCTGGCGATCAAGCGCGGGGCCTGGCTGCGCAGCTATGTCTACGATTTCATCCAGACGTTCGCCCCGCCGCTGACCCGCGCCGTCGTCGAGAACGCACTCGACGGCACCGGCGGCGAAGGCTGAACCTGATCGCTCAGATCATCGCGGCCGGATCGGACGGGGTCTGCCCCATTGGGGCCTCACCGAAACGGGTGACCCGGCGCGGCCGCAGGTGCACACGCGCGCCCGCCGACAGGTCGATGCGCTGGCGCAGCTCGTTGTACCGATCCCGCGGCATCTCGACCTCGACATAACCGTCCTCGTCGCGCTTGAACTCGATCCGGGTGTTCGGACCGACGGTCAACGTCTGCGACAGCGTGACCGGCCAGGTGTCACCTGCCGGCTCGCCGACGATCTCCAGTTCATGCGGCCGCACGAAGCCGACGCCGTCCTCGCCGGCACCGAAGCGGCCGTGGAACAGGTTGACGTCGCCGAGGAACTGCAGCACGAACGGGCTGGCCGGATGGTCGTAGACCTCGTCGGGTGTGCCCTGTTGCTCGATGCGGCCCTGGTTCATCACGACGACCCGGTCGGCGACCTCCATCGCCTCGTCCTGGTCGTGGGTGACGAAGACACTGGTGACATGCACCTCGTCGTGCAGCCGGCGCAGCCAGCGGCGAAGTTCCTTGCGCACCTTGGCGTCCAACGCCCCGAACGGCTCGTCGAGCAGCAGCACCTTCGGCTCGGCCGCGAGCGCCCGGGCGAGCGCGATCCGCTGCCGCTGTCCGCCGGAGAGCTGGTGCGGAAAACGGTCGGCGAGCCAGTCGAGCTGCACGAGCTTGAGCAGTTGCATCACCTTGTCGCGGATCGCGGCCTCCGAAGGACGAGTCGCCCGCGGCCGCACCCGCAGCCCGAACGCGACGTTCTCGAAGATCGACATGTGCCCGAACAGTGCATAGTGCTGGAACACGAAGCCGACGTGGCGGTCCCGCACCGAGGTGCCGGTCGCGTCCTCGCCGTTGAAAGCGACCGTCCCGCCATCCGGCACCTCGAGCCCGGCGATGATCCGCAGCAGCGTCGTCTTGCCGCAGCCGGACGGCCCGAGCAGCGCGACCAGTTCGCCGGACGGGATGTCGAGTGTCAGGTTGTTGCAGGCGACGGTCGTGCCGAAGCGCTTGTTCAGGTTGCGGATCTGGATGCTCATGGCGTTGCTCGTGTTCAGTGGTCGGCCGCGGCGGCGGCCAGGCTCTCGCGTGTCTGCCGCTTGACCCGCTGCTCGACCAGGTACTTGAGCACCAGCGTCACCAGCGCGAGGCCGGCCAGCAGCGAGGCGACCGCGAACGCGGCGGCGAACTGATACTCGTTGTAGGCGATCTCGATGTGCAGCGGCATCGTGTTGGTCTGGCCGCGGATGTGGCCGGAGACGACGCTGACCGCACCGAACTCGCCCATCGCCCGCGCGTTGCACAGGATCACCCCGTACAGCAGCGCCCATTTGATGTTGGGCACGGTCACCCGGAAGAACGTCTGCCAGCCATTGGCCCCCAGCACACGGGCCGCCTCCTCCTGCTCGATGCCCTGCGCCTGCATCAGCGGGATCAGTTCGCGCGCGACGAACGGGAAGGTGACGAACACCGTGGCCAGCACGATCCCGGGCACCGCGAAGATGATCTTGATGTCGTGGTCACGCAGCCACTCGCCGAACCAGCCCTGCAGGCCGAACACCAGCACGTAGATCAGGCCGGCGATCACCGGCGAGACCGAGAACGGCAGGTCGATCAGCGTCAGCAGCACGTTCTTGCCGCGGAAGTCGAACTTCGCGATCACCCAGGCGGCGGCCACACCGAACACCAGGTTCAGCGGCACGCTGATCGCGGTCGCGATCAGTGTCAGCTTGATCGCGGAGACCGCGTCCGGCTCGGTGATCGCGGCCAGGTAGACGTCGAACCCCTTCTTCAGCGCCTCGACGAACACCGTCAGCAGCGGGATGAACAGGAACAGGGTCATGAACACGAAAGTGAGCCCGAGCAACGACCACCGGACCCAGGCCGGCTCGGTGATCGCTCCGGCGATCCGCGGCGGCGCGGCCGATTCCGGGGTCGACGGTGTACTCGACGGCGCCTCGACGGGCGCGGACAGGGTCACGGTGTTCACAGCCGACCCTGGCGCTTGCGCGACCAGGCCTGGAGCAGGTTGATCAGCAGCAGCAGGATGAACGAGACGACCAGCATCACCACCGCGATCGCGGTCGCGCCGGCATAGTCGTACTGCTCGAGCTTGGTGATGATCAGCAGCGGCGTGATCTCGCTGACCATCGGCATGTTGCCGGCGATGAAGATCACCGAGCCGTATTCACCGAGTGCCCGCGCGAACGCCAGCGCCAGGCCGGTCAGCAACGCCGGCATCAGGATCGGGAAGATCACGCGGCGAAACGTCTGCCACCGGTTGGCGCCCAGCGTGGCCGCGGCTTCCTCGAGTTCGCGGTTCAGGTCCTCGAGCACCGGCTGCAGCGTCCGGACCACGAACGGCAGCCCGATGAACACCAGCGCGACGAACACACCGATCGGCGTGAAGCTGACCTTGAACGGCAGGTACTGGCCGATCCAGCCGTTGCCGGACCACAGGGCGGTCAGTGCGATGCCGGCCACCGCGGTGGGCAGAGCGAACGGCAGGTCGACCAGCGCGTCGACCAGTCGCTTGAACGGAAACTCGTAGCGCACCAGCACCCAGGCGGTGATCAGGCCGAAGACCGCGTTCAGCAGCGCCGCCAGGAACGACGCGCCGAACGTCAGGCGGTACGAAGCCATCACCCGCGGTGTCGTCGTGGCATCGAGGAACTGCCCCCAGGACAGCGACGCCGTCTTCAGGAACGCCGCCGACAGCGGCACCAGCACGATCAGGCTGATGTAGAGCAGCGTGAAACCCAGCGCCAGGTCGAAACCCGGCAGCACCGAGTGGCGCCTGAGCAGGGTCCGCGAAAGCAGCATCGCGTCGCCTCAGCGCTTGCCGGCGGCGATGATCTGGTCATACGTCGCGCCGTCGTTGAAGTGTTCCTTCTGCGCGCTCGCCCAGCCGCCGAACACGTCGTCGACGGTGAAGGTCTCGACCTTCGGGAAGTCCTTGGTGTAGCGGGCCAGCACCTTCTCGTGACGCGGGCGCAGATGGTGCTTCGCGGCCACTTCCTGGCCGGCCTCGCTGTACAGGAACTGCAGGTACGCCTCGGCCTGCTTGCGGGTGCCTCGACGGTCGACGACCTTGTCGACGACGCTGACCGGGTTCTCGGCGAGTATCGTGCGGCTCGGATAGACGACCTCGAAGTTCGCGCCGAACTCCTTCTGGATCAGCGGCACCTCGCTCTCGAACGTGACCAGCGCATCACCGAGGTTGCGCTGCGCGAACGTGGTGGTCGCGCCGCGGCCGCCGCCGTCGAGCACCGGCACGTTGGCGAAGATCCGCGTGACCAGCGCCTTGGCCGCTTCGGGTGCGACGCCGTTCTTGACCGCCGCGCCCCAGGCCGCCAGGTAGGTGTAGCGACCGTTGCCGCTGGTCTTCGGATTGGGGATGATCACCGACACCCCCGGGCGACCGAGATCACTCCAGTCTCGGATGGCTTTCGGATTGCCCTTGCGCACCAGGATCACCGACACCGACGTCGTCGGGGCGCTGTTGTTGGGCAGACGCCTGGCCCAGTCGCGCGGCACCAGCCCGCCGCGCTCGGCGAGGATGTCGATGTCGTTGTGCTGGTTCATCGTGATCACGTCGGCTTCCAGCCCGTCGGCGACGCTGCGCGCCTGCCGGCTGGAGCCGCCGTGGCTCTGATTGAGCGTCAGGTCCTCGCCGGCGGTCTTCTTCCAGTGCGCGGCGAAGACTGCGTTGTAGTCCTTGTAGAACTCGCGCGAGACGTCGTAGCTGACGTTGAGCAGCGTCGTCGCGGCCAGGGCGACGGACGAGGCGATCGACGCGAGTGCGGCCAGTGCCGCGCGCGGCAGGAAGATAGGCATGAGAATGCTGTCCGGAGAAGCGGTCCGGGAAGGCGGTCCGGGAGGCGGATGGTCGGATGCTAGCCTGCGGGCTCGTCCGGACCGTACGAACGAATGATTTCGCGCTTGCTTATGCAAAATCCGAAGATGGATCCCGGGGCTGGCCGCAACCGGGATCCCCTTGCCGGCGCAGGGAGCCGCTATTTCCTGGTGAAGATCTGGTCGAACACGCCGCCGTCGGCGAAGTGTGTCTTCTGCGCCTTGGCCCAGCCGCCGAACACGTCGTCGATCGTGAACAGGCCGACCTTGGTGAACTGGCCGGAGAACTTGGCCGCGACCTCCGGATCGATCGGACGATAGAAGTTCCGGGCGGCGATCTCCTGGCCCTCCGCCGAGTACAGGTACTGGAGATAGGCGTTGGCGACGTCGCGGGTACCTTTGCGGTCGACGTTCTTGTCGACCACGGTGACCGGTGGCTCGGCAAGGATGCTGAGCGACGGTACGACGATCTCGAACTTGTCCGGACCCAGTTCCTTGGTCGCCAGGAACGCCTCGTTCTCCCAGCTGATGAAGACGTCGCCGACATTGCGCTCGGTGAACGTGATCAGCGAGCCACGCGCGCCGGAATCGAGCACCGGCACGTTGGCGAACAGCTTGCCGACGAATTCCTGCGCCTTCGCCGCATCGTTGCCGTTCTTCTTCAATGCGTAGCCCCAGGCCGCCAGATAGTTCCAACGCGCGCCTCCGCTGGTCTTCGGGTTGGGCGTGACCACCGAGACACCGGACTTGACCAGATCGTCCCAGTCCTTGATGCCCTTCGGGTTGCCCTTGCGCACCAGGAACACGATCGTCGAGGTGTACGGTGAGCTGTTGCGGGGCAGGCGCTTCTGCCACTCGGCCGGGATCAGCTTCGCCTTTTCCGCCAGTTCGTCGATGTCATACGCCAGCGCGAGCGTGACCACGTCGGCGTCGAGTCCGTCGATCACCGAGCGGGCCTGCTTGCCGGAGCCTCCGTGGCTCTGCTTGACGACGACACTGTCGCCGGTCTTCGCTTTCCAGTGGGCGGCGAACGCCTTGTTGAAATCGACGTACAGCTCGCGGGTGGGGTCGTAGCTGACGTTGAGCAGGCTGATGTCCTTGGCGAAGGCCGAGGTGGACAATACGAAGGCTGCGGCCAGCGCGAGCACTCGGGCGTTGGCGGAACGGAACATGGTCGGTGCCTCGATCGTTGGGAGCTGCCGATGCTAGGCAATGGCGATCGTCGGCCGAACGAAGGGATTCGCGCTTGCTTATGCGTTTTTCGCGCAAGGCCCGATCGATCAGGCGACCGGAGACAGCCTGGCGTTCGATCCGGCAGCCGTCCGCCGCCCCAGCTTTTCCACCTGCGCGCTTACCCAGTCCCGTGCGTAGTCCCACTGACCGAAGCCCGAGGCGACGTTCACATGGCCGCTGCGTCCGAGATCGAGCACCGGGACCTGCCACCGGGCCGCCCAGGTCCGCCCGACGCTCGGACCCAGCCAGGGATCGTCGGCGCTGAGTACCAGGGTCGTCGGCACCGACAGTGGCCCATGCGGCATCGAGCCGTCCAGATCGAACCGGGCCGGGTCCGCCGGCGCAACCAGCAACTGCGCGACGATCCGGGCGTCGCGGTACAACTGCAGATAACGCAGGATCGCCAGCACCCCGAAGCTGTGTGCCGCAACCAGCCATCGGCAGCGGTCGCCGGCCTCCTCGATCGTCACGCCGACCTGAGCGGCCCATCGATCCAGATCGGGTGTGTTCCAGTCCGATTGCACGACCCGCACCGCGTGCGGAACCTCGCCCTCGAGCCAGGTCTGCCAGTGCCCCGCCGGGCTTCCTCCCAGCCCGGGAACGACCAGCAGCCGCACGCTTGCGTTCGACGGCGAGGGGCCCGACGGCGACGACACGACGTCGTCGACGAGCGGGATCATCGGATCGACGGCAGAGCGCACGGCTGGGTTCCGGGTTCGATGGTGGAGGGGCGCATCATGGCCGGCGTGGCGAAGTCCAGACCGCCTCGCGCACGTCGATGGCGCGCGGGATGATCGCCAGCGACTGGAATGCATCGGCGAGCTGCTGCTGTTGCGCGACGTGCGCCGGGGTCACCGGCCCGACCGAGAAGTCGGCGCGTCCGAACGCGATCGACCAGGTCTTGGCATCGATGCCGGTGGCCTCGGCCGCGATCGCCGCAAGATCCTCGCGATGCTCGCCCGCCCAGGCCGTCACCTTCGTCACCTCGTCGATGATCGCGTCGAGCACAGCCGGATATCGGGTCGCGAATTCACGCCAGGCCAGGTAATACGACGCACTGGCCAACCGGCGATCCGCGGTGCTGGCGATCACTCTCGCCCGATAGTGCTGTTCGGCGATCGCGAAGTAGGGATCCCAGACGACCCAGGCGTCGACCTTGCCGCCGTTGAAGGCCGCGGTGGCATCGGCGGGTGACAGGTAGACCGCCTCGACGTCCTTGAGCGTCAACCCGGAGGATGCCAAGGCTTTCAAAGTCACGTTCTGGGCACTCGATCCCTTGCTGAACGCGACCCGCCTGCCTTTCAGGTCGGCCACCGTCCTGATGTCCGATCCGGCCGGCACCAGCACCGCATGTTGTGCCGATGGTGTCGCGGCGACGTAGACCAGATTCGATCCGCCAGCCTGGGCGAAGATCGGCGGGGTGTCGCCAACCGAACCGATGTCGATCGATCCGGCACCCATCGCTTCGAGCATCGGCGGACCGAACGGGAACTCGACCCACCTGACGCTGGTCACTCCGAGCTGCTTCAGTCGCTTCTCGATGACCTGCTGCTTGCGAGCCAGCACCAGGATGGCGGCGCCCTTCTGAAATCCGATGCGAACCTCGGCGGGAACCGCTTCGGCGAACGCAGGGCCGCCGGCGAACATCCAAGGCAGAGCAACCAGCAGGCCGAGCAGCGCACGGCGCAAAGTGGAACCGATCATGTCGCGAATTCCTGCGAGAAGTGGAGCAACAAGGCTAGGTCCGCGAAGTCCCGGTTGTCGAATGCGATTTGTGATCGACGATATGTCGTGGATGCAGTAGAGACGGCAACCGCCGGCGTTCACGACTCAACTCAGCGCCGCGCGCCCGCCAGCCGCCGCAGCACCGCCACCATCCGGTCGACCTCCTCGCAGGTGTTGTAGAACGCAAGCGAGGGCCGCACCGTCGTCTCCAGCCCGTAGCGTCGCAGGATCGGCTGCGCGCAGTGATGACCGGTCCTGACGGCGATCCCTTCCTGGTTCAACGCCTGCCCGACCTCGTCGGTCGAATGGCCGTCGAGCACGAAGCTGAGCACGCTGGCCTTGTCCTGCGCCGTGCCGATCAGGCGCAGGCCGGGGATCGGACGGATCTGTGTCGTCGCGTACTCGAGCAATCTGTGTTCGTAGCGGCCGATCGACTCGATGCCGATCCGCTCGACGTATTCGAGCGCTGCACCGAGACCGACCGCGTCGGCGATGTTGCCGGTGCCGGCCTCGAACCGGGTCGGCGGGTCCTGGTAGACGGTCCGCTCGAACGTCACGTCGGCGATCATGTTGCCGCCACCCTGCCACGGAGGCATGTCCTGCAGCACCTCGCGCTTGCCGTAGAGCACGCCGATGCCGGTCGGCCCGAAGATCTTGTGGCCGGAGAACACGAAGAAATCGGCGTCGAGCTGCTGCACGTCGACGCGCATGTGCGAGACCGACTGCGCGCCGTCGACCAGCGTGCGGATCCCGTGGCGGTGCGCGATCGCGACGATCTCCTGCACCGGCACGACCGTGCCGAGCGCGTTGGAGACCTGGGTGACCGACACCAGCTTCGTCCGGTCGTTCAGCAGGCGCTGGTACTCCGACAGGATCACCTGGCCGCTGTCGTCGACCGGGATCACGCGCAGGCGGGCACCCTTCGCCGACGCGAGCTGCTGCCAGGGGACGATGTTCGCGTGGTGTTCGAGGTGCGAGACGACGATCTCGTCGCCCTCGCCGATGTGGCGCCCGCCCCAGCTGGCGGCGACCAGGTTGATCGCCTCGGTGGTGCCGCGGACGAACACGATCTCCTCGCCCGAGGACGCACCGAGGAAGCGGCGCACCGTCTCGCGCGCCTTCTCGTAGGCGTCGGTGGCGCGCGCCGCCAGCTCGTGCGCCGCGCGGTGGATGTTCGAGTTCTCGTGGGCATAGAAGTGCGCGAGCCGATCGATCACACACTGCGGTTTCTGCGTCGTTGCCGCATTGTCGAACCAGACCAGCGGCCGCCCGTGGACCCGCTCGTCCAGGATCGGGAAGTCGCGGCGGATCTCGTGCACGTCGAACGGTGCCCGGGATGCCGGTGCGCTCGGCACGTCGGCGCGGTCGCGCGACGGCGGCGTGGTGTCGACGAAGTAGAAGGCCGGCGACCCAGGGCCGGCGGGCGCCGTCGGATACGGCTCGGGTTCGAACGCGGGCAGGTGAGCGGCAGTCGGCAGTGCGTGTGGGTTGGGCGCGAGGCCGGCGATCGCCCGCCGATCGAGATCCGTGGCCCCCGGACGCGCCGTCGCGGCCGGATCGAGAAAGTAGAAACCCGCCGGCGAGGTCGGTGACAAGGCACCGCCCGGGACACCGGTCGGGGACGGCAGCCCCGCGCCGGCGGCTTCGGGCACGTGCAGCACCTGGCCGCCGATCCTGCCGTCATAACCCGGCGCCGCCTGCAACACGTGGTCCGGCACGCCGTTGGCCGCGAGCGCGTGCGGCACCACTTTCGGCTGTGCGGCCGTGATCGCCCCGGCCGACTGGGGCGAGGTGGGCACGAGATTGGCGCCGGGCGGCATGCCGCCGGGCACCGCGGCCGGCGTCGACGGCCCGGCGGCCCCGGGCGGCAGCGACAGGCCGGACGGCTGCGGATGCGTCGGTGCGGCGAGGCGTCCGCCGGTGGCCGGTGCCTGCCCGAGCGTGGCGGGCAACGCCGCGAAGAACTCGCCGGCCAGCCGGGCCAGGTCGGCGGGGTCGGGCAGGCCGGGCGGCAACGCCGCCCGGGTCGGATCCGCCGCGGGCACCGACGACGATGCGGGCGTCATTTGTAGGTGTCGGGATAGTCGTGGTACTTGCCGATCTCGACCTCGTCGAGCAGCGCGAGCGCATCGTCGGTGTGCACAGCGAGCGAGCAGTACAACGAGATCAGGTACGACGCGATCGCGTTGCGGCTGATGCCCATGAAGCGGACCGACAGACCCGGACCCTGCTCACCCGGCAGTCCGGGCTGGAACAACCCGACCACGCCCTGGCGCTTCTCGCCGACCCGCAACAGAAGCACCTTGGTCTTGCCGTCGGCCACCGGCACCTTGTCGCTGGGCACCAGCGGAATGCCGCGCCAGGTCAGGAACTGGCTGCCGAACAGGCTCACCGTCGGCGGCGGCACGCCTCGACGGGTGCATTCGCGGCCGAACGCGGCGATCGCCTGCGGATGGGTGAGGAAAAACGCCGGCTCCTTCCAGACCTTCGTCAACAGTTCGTCCAGGTCGTCGGGCGTCGGCGCACCGGTCAGCGGATAGACGACCTGGTCCGCGTGGACGTTCGCGATCAGGCCGTAGTCCGGGTTGTTGATGAGCTCGGCCTCCTGCTTCTCCTTGATCGTCTCGATCGTCAGCCGCAGCTGTTCCTTGATCTGGTCGTGTGGACTGCTGTACAGGTCCGAGACCCGGGTGTGCACGTCGAGCACCGTGCTGACCGCGTTCAGGAAGTACTCGCGCGGCGTGTCCTCGTAGTCGACGAAGGTGGTCGGCAGGTCGGACTCGTCCCGTTTCGCGCAGAGCACCTGCACGTCCTGCGGATTCCTGACCTTGTTCAGTCGGTAGATGCCCGCCTCGACCGGCACCCATTGCAGCAGGTGTGTCAGCCAGCGCGGCGAGATCGTGGCCAGCGTCGGTGCGGTCTTGGTGGCATTGGCCAGCTGTCGTGCGGCGTTGTCGCCCAGCGCGAGCTGGGTGGCGTCGTTGGCGCCCATGCGGATCGACTCCTTATCGGAAGGACATGCGGTCGGAGGAAAGGATCACTTCGAATCGTTCGCCCGCGCCGGCTCGCCGAGGCGGGCGCGCTCGGTCACCTCGCGGGCCTGCGCCTGCGCCTGCGCGATGTGGCTGCCGGGCGGCACACCGTGGGTCAGCCAGACATTGCCACCAACCGTCGAACCGCGGCCGATCGTCACGCGCCCGAGGATCGTCGCGCCGGCGTAGATCACCACGTCGTCCTCGACGATCGGATGCCGCGCCCCGCCCTTCTGCAGATGGCCCTCGGCGTCGGTCGCGAAACTTCGCGCGCCGAGTGTGACCGCCTGGTAGAGGCGCACGTTGCGACCGATCTGCGCGGTCTCGCCGATCACGACACCCGTGCCGTGATCGATGAAAAATCCCGGCCCGATCGTCGCGCCCGGGTGGATGTCGATGCCGGTCGCGCCGTGCGCCAGTTCGGCCACCAGCCGCGCGAGCAACGGCACGCCGAGGCGATACAGCTCGTGCGCGATCCGGTGATGGATCATCGCGTGGATGCCGGGGTAGCAGAGCAGCACCTCGTCGACGCTGCGCGCGGCCGGATCGCCGTGGAACGCGGCCAGCACGTCGCTGTCGAGCAGCGTGCGGATGCGCGGCAGCGTCGAGCCGAACTCGCGCACGATGATCCGCGAGCGGGCGTCCGGATCCTCGCCAGCGCCACCGGCACGCAGCGCGTGCAGCAGTTCGAGCCGGACCTGGCCGAGCAGCGCCTGCAGCGCGGTGTCGAGTGTGTGGCCGACGTAGAAGTCCTCGTTCTCCTGACGCAGATCGGGCGGGCCGAGTCGCATCGGGAACAGCGCGCCGCGCAGGCCGTCGACGATGGCCCCCAGCACTTCCCGCGAGGGCAATTCCCGCCCGCCGATCTCCTGGTTGCGACGCTGCGCGCTGCGCCACTGCTCGCGGGCCCCGCGCAGGCCGGCGACGATCTGCGCCAGGTCGAACGAGTCCTCGCCGTGACGAAGTGCGCCCACGGCGTCGTGCAGCAGCGTGGACACGTCAGGCCGCCTGGGCCTGGCTTGTCGCGGCCGGCAGGCCGCTCGCGTCGAAGACGCCCTCGAACAGGACCGAGCTGAGGTATCGTTCGCCGGAATCCGGCAGGATCACGACGATCGTCTTGCCCGCGTTCTCCGGCCGATGGGCCACCCGTATGGCCACGGCTGCGGCCGCACCGCACGAAATTCCGGAGAGGATTCCCTCCTCGCGGGTCAGACGGCGCGCGAAGTGCACGGCCTCCTCGTTGCTGACCTGCTCGATCGCGTCGACCAGCGACAGGTCGAGCACGTCGGGCACGAAGCCCGCGCCGATGCCCTGGATCTTGTGTGGCGCCGGCTTGAGTTCCTCTCCCTGGCGTTTCTGGGTCAGCACCGGACTGGCGGTCGGCTCGACCGCGATCGACACGATCGGCTTGCCGCGCTGCTGCTTGATGTGGCGCGACACGCCGGTGATCGTGCCACCGGTGCCGACCCCGGCGACCAGGATGTCGACGGCACCATCGGTGTCCTCCCATATCTCGGGACCGGTGGTCTTCTCATGGATCGCCGGGTTCGCCGGGTTCTTGAACTGCTGGAGCAGCACGTACTTCGGATCGCTGGCGGCGATCTCCTCGGCCTTCGCCACCGCGCCTTTCATGCCCTTGGCACCTTCGGTCAGCACGAGTGTCGCGCCATACGCGAGCAGCAGCTTGCGCCGCTCCAGGCTCATCGTCTCCGGCATCGTCAACGTGATCGGAATGCCGCGGGCCGCAGCGACGAAGGCGAGCGCGATGCCGGTATTGCCGCTGGTCGGCTCGACGATCTCCTTGCCCGCCCCCAGCAGGCCCGCGCGTTCCGCGTCCCAGATCATCGCCGCGCCGATGCGGCACTTGACCGAATACGCGGGATTGCGACCCTCGATCTTCGCGAGCACGGTCGCCCTAGCGCCGTCGAGGATCCGATTCAGCCGCACCAGCGGCGTGCGCCCGATCGCGAGCGAGTTGTCGTCGTGGATGCGCCCCATCTTGTTCTCTCCCCGTGTGCACGCGCCGGATCAGTCCTGGATCCAGGGCAGACCCCGGTGGCGCCAGCCATCCGAGCCGCCTCGCTGTTTCAGTTCGTTCAACTCACCCTCGAAGCCCTCGAGCACGTTGAAGACGTGTTCGAAACCGACCTTGGTGGCGGCCTCGGCCGCCAGCGCGGACCGTTTGCCGCTGCGACACAGGAGCAGCACCACGTCACGCTTGCCGACCTTCGCTTCCAGTTCGCGGACGAAACGCGGATTGCGAACGAGCGCCGTCCCGGTGGCCCAGGCGACGTGGAGCGACTCGGGCACTTGGCCGACGAACTTGCGCTCCTCGGCGCTGCGCACGTCGACGAGCCGGGCGATTCCCGCCTGGAACAGTTCGAAGGCCTGCTGGGGGGAGATACCGCCGGCGAACGGCAGGCCGATCGCCCGGGCCTGCTCGCGTGCCCTGCTCAGGTACGGATGATCGACGCCCGTCGCGGGCGCTTCGGCAAGTACGGCGGACATCGTTGTCTCCGGGTCGGTTGGGGGACGGCCTGGCTCCGCGGCCCGGCGCAACGAACGATAGGCGTCCCCGATGCTCGGGCCAACGAAGGTTTGTGCGATTCGATATGCGAGAACCGATGAACGATCCGCTGAAGCCGGACCGCGCGCTCCCGATCCGGGCGTCAACCCGGTGTGTTTCCCGCTTCCGCGAGGACCCGACCGAGCACACGATCCTCGAACGCCGCGAACGCGGCATCACCACGGGACCGGGGACGCGGCAATGGCACCCGCTCGTCGAGGGTCACCCGGTGATCGTCGATCAGCAACACCCGATCGGCCAGTGCGACCGCCTCGGAGACGTCGTGGGTGACGAGGACCGCGGTGAAGCCGTGCTGCCGCCAGAGCGACTCGATCAGCCGCTGCATCTCGATGCGGGTCAGTGCATCGAGCGCGCCCAGCGGCTCGTCGAGCAGCAGCAGCTGCGGTCGGTGCACGAGCGCCCGGGCAAGCGCGACCCGCTGGCGCTGGCCGCCGGACAGGACGGCCGGCCAGTCGCCGGCGCGGTCGGCCAGGCCGACCTGGGCCAGCGCCTCGCGCGCACGCGCCGCGGCGTCACCCCGCGGCAGCCCCAGCGCCACGTTGTCGATCACGCGTTTCCAAGGCAGCAGGCGCGCGTCCTGGAACATGATCCGGATATCGGGAGCCTGCGCGCCGGCGGTGGTCGGGTCCACCGCGATCGAGCCCGCGGTGGGGGTCTCCAGCTTGGCCAGCAGACGCAGCAGCGTGCTCTTGCCGCAACCGCTGCGACCGACGATCGCAATGAACTCCCCGGGTCCGATGTCCAGGTCGATGCCGGCCAGCACCGGACGCGGGCCGAACGACTTCGCGAGCCCGTGAAGCCGCAGGCCGATGCCCCGGGTCGAGGGTGGGGTGTCACTTGCCGGCCGCACCTGCTCTCGCGCCAGGCGTGCGCCGGGCGGCAGGGCATTCCAGGTCAGCGAAGAGGTCGAGGTGCTCACGATGCGAGGTCTTTCCATCGGGACACGGCGCTCACGCCGCGTCGGGTTGATAGCCGGGGTGCCAGCGCAGCCACCAGCGCTCGAGACCCTTGGCGAGCACGTCGGCGAGTTTGCCGAGCGCCGCGTACAGCAGGATGCCTACCAGCACGACGTCGGTCTGGAGGAATTCGCGCGCGTTCATCGTCAGGTAGCCGATGCCGGCCTGCGCGGAGATCGTCTCGGCGACGATCAGCAGCACCCACATCAGGCCGAGCGAGAAGCGAAGACCCACCAGTACCGATGGCAAAGCGCCGGGCAGTATCACGTGCCGATACAACGCCCACCCGGACAGGCCGTAGCTTCGCGCCATCTCGATCAGGCCCTTGTCGACCGAGCGGATGCCGTGGAACGTGTTCAGATAGACCGGGAAGAACACGCCGACCGCGACCAGGAACAGCTTCGCCGCCTCGTCGATCCCGAACCACAGGATCACCAGCGGGATCAGCGCCAGCGCAGGAATGTTGCGCACCATCTGGAACGTCGAATCCAGCAACGTCTCGGCAATCCGGAAACTGCCGGTCAGCAGGCCCAGTACGAGGCCGAGCCCGCCGCCGATGGCCAGCCCGGCCAGTGCGCGCCCGGAGCTGACCGCGGCGTGGTGCCACAACTCGCCGCTTTTCATCAGGTTCCAGAACGCGACGACCACGCTGAGTGGCTCGGGCAGCACGCGGGTGGACAGCCATCCCAGCCGCGACGAGGCTTCCCAAGCGACCAGCACACCGAGCGGCACCAGCCACGGCAGTGCCCGCCGCCACCAGACCCCCACTGCCGAACGCAACGTGGCCATCACGTCAACCCGAGGACGCGGCCGGGCGCGGCACGTAGGTGTTGGCCACGATCTCGCCGAACGGCCCGGTCAGCGCCAGGCCCGGCAGCCTGCGCTGAAGATCCAGCGGCAACAACGGGAACACCAGTTCGGCGAAGCGATGGGCTTCGTCCAGGTGCGGATACCCGGACAACACGAAGTACTCGAGTCCGAGATCGGCGTATTCGACGAGGCGGTCGGCCACCTGCCGCGGATTGCCGACCAGCGCCGTCCCGGCGCCCCCGCGGACCAGGCCGACACCGGCCCACAGGTTCGGCGAGATCTCCAGACCCTCGCGGATGTTCGCCTTGTTGAAGCGGCCGCGGTGCAGCTCGGCCATCCGCCGCTGGCCCACCGAATCCATCTGCGAGAACTTCGCCTGGGCCGCGGCGACCGTCTTCTCGTCCAGGTCCGACACGAGTTCGGCCGCCGCCCGCCAGGCGTCGTCCTCGGTCTCGCGCACGATCACGTGCAGCCGGATTCCGAATCGCAGCGTGCGACCGTGCCGGGCCGCCCTCGCCTTCACGTCGGCGACCTTGGCGGCGACCGCGGCGGGCGTCTCGCCCCAGGTCAGGTAGGTATCCACCTGCGCGGCGGCCAGCTCATGCGCGGGCTCCGACGATCCGCCGAAGAAGACCGGCGGATACGGTCGGCTGACCGTCGGAAACAGCAGCTTCGCGCCCCGCACCCGCAAGTGTCCACCCTCGAAGTCCAGCGATCCGCCGTCGTGCGAGCGGGTGATGATCTCGCGCCAGATCCGGATGAACTCGGTCGATTCCTCGTAGCGCTCGGCGTGTGACAGGAACTGTCCGTCACCGGCGAGTTCCTCGGCGTCACCGCCGGTGACCAGGTTGACGAGCAGCCGTCCGCCGGACAGTCGATCGAACGTGGCCGCCATGCGTGCCGACTGCGAAGGCGTGACCAGGCCAGGGCGCAGCGCGACCAGGAATTTCAACCGCCGCGTGCTGTCGATCAGGCTCGAGGCGACGATCCACGAATCCTCGCAACTGCGACCGGTCGGGATCAGCACGCCCTCGTAGCCGAGGCTGTCGGCCGCGATCGCGATCTGCTTGAAATACGCGAGGTCCGCCTGCCGGCCGCCGCGCGACGTGCCGAGATATCTTGAATCACCGTGTGTCGGTATGAACCAGAGGATCTTCACCGGAGCTCCTGACCTACTGCTCGATGCCGGCGGGCAGCGCGTCGGTGATTCGGATCGGCTTCGGGATCAGGCCCAGGCCGTGGAACGTGTCGGCGATCTTCTGCTGCTCGGCGGCAACCGCGCGGGTCAGCGGCTGCACGCCGAACTGGTAGCGCTGAAGGCTGCGCTCGACGACCTCCGGTTCCAGGCCCTGGACCGGGGCGATCACCGCGGCCGCCTGCGTGATGTTCGCCTTCAGCCACTTGCCCTGGGTCACGGTGTCGTCGAACAACGCCTGCACCACCTGCGGGTATTTCTCGACGTACGCGCGCTCGGCCAGGTAGTACGCGTAGTTGTTCACCACACCGCGGCCATCGGCGAGGATCCGGGCACCGGCCTGCCGCTCGACGGCGGCAAGGAACGGATCCCAGATCGCCCAGGCGTCGACCGCGCCGCGCTCGAACGCGGCGCGTGCGTCGGCTGGCGGCAGGAAGACCGGTTGGATGTCGGCGTACTTGAGGCCGTGTTTCTCCAGCGTCTTCACCAGCAGGTAGTGGACGTTGCTGCCCTTGTTGAGTGCGACCTTCTTGCCGCGCAACTGCGCCACGTCCCCGATCGGCGAGTCCTTCGGCACGACGATCGCCTCCGCCTCGGGCGCAGCCGGGTCGTAGCCGATGTAGACGAACTTCGCACCGGCGGCCTGGGCGAAGATCGGCGGCGCCTCGCCGACGAAGCCGACATCGACCGCGCCGACGTTCAGGCCTTCGAGCAACTGCGGACCGGCGGGGAACTCGACCCACTTGACCGGCACGCCGAGGACCGACAGCCGCTTCTCCAGCGTGCCCTGCGACTTCTGCAGCGTGAGCAGGCTCGCCGATTTCTGGAAACCGATGCGCAGCGCCTCGGGGTTCGGTTGCGCCCGGGAGTCGACAGGCAGCGATCCGATGACGATCACGGCGATCGCGGCGCCGGCCAGCCAGCGGCGACGGAGGGATGAGGTCGGCAACGTCGGGTTGTTCATTGGAAACTCGTCGAAGAAGGAAGATTTGCCGCAGCACCGGATGCACGATGAGGCGCACCGGCGCCGCGGCGAAGCGCCCTCGGGGCGCGGAGACTGACGCAGGAGCAGTCGGGCGGCGCCGCCATCATGCGGCGACCCGCCATGGTCGTTCGTCGGCACGCCGATCGAGCACGGGTGCAATCGCCGCGTCGAGCCGCGCGAGCAACTCGTCGCTGGGCTGGAAGTCACCCGCCGCCGGATCGGGCCTGAGCGTCGCATCGACGGCGTAGACACCGTCCAGGATGTCGCGCGCACCGAGCACCCCGAGCACCGGCTTGATAGCGTAGTCGAGCGCCAGCACGTGCGCGGGACTGCCACCCGTCGCCAGCGGCAGCACGGTCTTGCCGCGCAGCGCTTCCTGGGGCAGCACGTCGAGGAACAGCTTCAGCAAGCCGCTGTAGGCCGCCTTGTAGATCGGCGTCGAGACGATCACGACGTCGGCACGAGCGACCAGTTCGATCGCGGCGCCGAGATGCGGATCACCGACATCGGCCGTGACCAGCACGGCCGCCGGAAGATCACGCACGACCAGCGTGTCGCTGCGGGCGGCACGGCCTGCGAGCCGACGCTGGGTAAGACGCAGCAGCGCGCCCGAGCGGGAGACGAGGGAAGGACTGCCGGAGATGCCGAGAAGATTCATGGATCAGAAAGGATGGACACACGACAGGTGGCTACACCACGGACGCCGCAGGTTAGGCGCAGGCCGCTTCACGCCCAACGAACGAAAGATCAGGTCGATATCTGTTCTTCGCAGAAGCGTCCCGGCCGGCCATTCGCGCGACACACCACCGGTGGCCGAATAAACAAACTCGGATTCTTGCGTTCACACGTCGCACGTTGATGTCTAACTTGGGCGCGCTGCAATCCTCGGCCAAAACGACGACGACGCGACCGACGGGAGGAATCGCGATGAGCTTCTACCAGGACTTCAACGACAAGCAGGCGATCGAGGCATGGCACGCGCACGCACGGGCACGCGAGCCGTTTCGCACCTTGCAGCTGCGTCCGCTCTCGCCGACGATCGGTGCCGAGATCCGCGGCGTCGACCTGTCGAAGGACATCGCCGACGAGCAATTCGCCGAGATCCGGCGCGCCGCCGACGAGCACCTGGTGCTCGCGTTCCGCGGGCAGGAGATCAGCGCCGAGCAGCACATGGCGTTCGGTCGACGCTTCGGCACGCTGCATCGCCACGTGCTGGCGAAGAGTCGCGCGATCGCCGGCGGTACCGACGATCCGGAGATCCTCGCCTGGCGCACCGGTCCGGAATCGAGGTACACCGCGGGCGATGCATGGCACAGCGACGTCTCCTGCGATCCGACGCCGATCTTCGTGTCGCTGCTGCACGTGACGAAGCTGCCGTCGAGCGGCGGCGGTGACACCGCGTTCGCGAACATGATCCTGGCCTACGAATCGCTGTCGCCGGCTTCCGCTCGTTCCTCGACGGCCTGACCGCGGTGCACGACGGTTCACTCGCCTGGACCGCCGGCTACGGCTCCAAGCCCGAGCCGGGCAAGACCTTCCCGGCGACCGAGCATCCGGTCGTGGCACGCCATCCGCGCACCGGCCGCAGGTTCCTGTACGTGAACTCCGCGTTCACCTCGCACATCGTGCAGCTGTCCCGGGTCGAGAGCGATGCGGTGCTCAGCGCGCTGCACCGTCATGTCGAGCGGCAGCTTGCACTGCAGGTGCGGGTTCGCTGGGAGCGGGGCACCGTGCTGTACTGGGACAACTGGGCTACGCAGCACCACGCGGTGTGGGACTACTTCCCGGAGGAACGTTGGGGTGAACGGGTGTCCGCGTATCTCGATGTCGGGCCCCGCGCATGAGTCCGATCGCCATAGCCCGCCGGAGCGGCGCGTGCGCCGCGACTGCCGGGCGCCCGACCCGGCGTATCATTTCGACAGCAAACGACCGGATGCGGGCCGACGAGTGCCTTGGCGCGCCTCTTCGAAGGGACACGATCACCCGGCGGGCTCAGCGATGCCCGGCGGCGCTCGGGCATGCGTTCGACGATGCGCCCGGACGTGGCACCGGGGCCGGGCTCCGCGCGTCGGCGCGGTCGTCGCGTTAGTCCTCGCCTGGACCGCCGGCTGCACCCTGGTCACACTCGATCACGAGTCACGCGAGTACTACGCCTCGACCGTGCTCGTCGGCCGGATCGATTGCCCCGCGGGTTGCGAGGGCCCGGTACTGGTCGCCGCGCTGGCCGCCCGCGGACAGGGATTCGGCGTCGCCGCCCGCACGTCGCTGCACGAAGCCGGCGGCTACGAACTGATCGTGCCCGGCGGTCGCTACGCGCTGTTCGCATTCGCCGACAACAACCGCAACGGCGTCTTCGATGTCGGCGAGCCGTCCGGCGGATACCGCGGCGAGACGCCGGTCACCGCGCCGGGCACCGGCGTCGTGGCGGGCCTGGACTTCGTGCTGCGCGACGGGCTGGCCGAGGCCAATCCGCCGATGCTGCCGGGCACGCGCCTGATGCCGGCCGAAGCGGTCGCGAACAGCACACAGGCCGGCGCGATCGCCGATCTGCGGGCGCCTCGTTTCTCCGCCGCCAACGGGCGCGAGGGTTACTGGTCGCCAATGACGTTTTTCCGTGAATCCGGGGGCAACGTCTACTTCGTCGAGCCGTACGACCCGACGCGGATTCCGATCCTTTTCGTGCATGGCGCAGCAGGTTCGGCGCAGGACTGGCGCGTTTTCCTCGACGGCATCGACCGCACCCGGTACCAGGCCTGGCTTTTCCAGTACCCCTCGGGCGCCTCGGTCGAGTCGATGGCCTACCTGCTGTACTGGAAGCTGATCAACCTGCAGCTGCGCTACCACTTCGACACGTTGTACCTGACCGCGCACAGCATGGGAGGCCTGGTCACGCGCCGGTTCCTGCTCGATCACGGCGCGCAGTTCCCGCAGATCCGGCTGTTCGTGTCGCTGTCGACACCGTGGGCCGGTGAACCGTCGGCCGATCTCGGCGTTCGGCACTCGCCGGCGGTGATCCCGTCGTGGCGGGACATGCAACCCGACGGGCCCTTCATGCGCACGCTGTTCGAGCGCCACCTGCCCGCCTCGATCGACTACTACCTGATCTTCGGCCACCGCGGCGGCTACAGCCTGGTCCGGCCGAACCACGACGGCACGGTGACGCTGGCCAGCCAGCTGCGCGATCCGGCGCAGCGCGAGGCGAAGCGGGTGTTCGGATTCGACGAGGATCATGCGAGCATCCTCGCGTCCGCGCAGGTGATCGCACAGTTCCGGTCGATCCTGGATCAGACCCGCGGGCTGCGCGACGGGGCGCCGCGGGGCGGGATGGTTCGTCTGGAGATCCGGCGCGACGGCGACCCGGATGCGCCCTTGCCCCTGGCGGTGCTCGCACTGTTTCCCGAGCCGACAGGGCAGGCGTCACCGATCACGATCGCGCTGTCGCCTGACGACCTCGGACGCGAGGTCGGACCGGTTCCGGCCGGTGCCTGGCGCGCGGCGATCATCGCGTCGTCATTCCGATCCGAGCCGCCGGAGCTACCGCTCGTGACGGGAACCGATGCGACGGCGAGGATCGCGGTCCGGCTCGTGCCCGACGGCATGTTGAGCGGCTACATCGCGGCCGATGCCGATCCGGCGTCGGTGGCGGCCGGCATCTATCGTCCTCCGCATCCGACGCTTCGGCCGGACGTGATCACACTGGAGGGCGCGGGAGTGGCGCGCAGGGTCGTTCCGCGCGACGACGGCGCGGGCCAGCTGTTCGATGCGATCGCGAAGCGCCGGGACGATGCGATCGGCCCCGCATTCGTGTTCGTCGGCCTGCCCGCGGGCGACTACACGTTGCGCATCCAGGCACGGGGTTACCGCACGTTCACGCGGCCGATCCGGGTGGAACCCGGGCTCGCGGCGCCGTTGATGCCGATCGTTCTCGAGCCGGTGGAACCCGGCCTCGGACAGCAGCCACATCCCGACCGGTAGCGTGAATCCGCCCCGCCAGCATCGGCCCGGCCGATCCCCCGTCCGCCTCAGCGTGACCGCAACCGGCGGATGGCGAGTTCCGACAGGTAGAGAAGCAACGCGACCCCACAGAGCAACG
>CADEEH010000062.1 GCA_902826305.1 uncultured Burkholderiales bacterium | reverse complement strand
GCGGTTGCGGACCCAGCCGGTGAGCCCGAGCGAGATCGCGGTATCCTCGAACCACACGCGGTAGCCGACACCCTGCACACGTCCGTCGATCCACAGGTGGCGGCTCGAGGTGCCTGCCGGGCGCGGTCCGTGCGCCGGGCCACGGCGATCGGCTGAATCCACTTCCATCGCAACGACCCAGCGAAGATGAATCCCTACGAACGATACACCGACCTGCGACTGACCCGGCATCCCGACGGCATCCTCGAGATCGTGATGGCCTGCCGGCCCGGGCAGAAGCTGCCGACCGCCGACGCGCGGACCCACTACGAGATGGCCGAGATCTGGCGCGACTTCGACGCCGATCCGCAGGCGAAGGTGGCGGTGATCCGCGGCGAGGGCGGCGGCTTCTCGGCCGGTGGTGACCTCGGCCTGGTCGAACAGATGGCCGCCGACTTCGACGTCCGCGCGCGGGTCTGGCGCGAGGCGAAGGACCTCGTCTACCACATGATCAACTGCAGCAAGCCGATCGTCTCGGCGATGCACGGGCCGGCCGCCGGCGCCGGACTGGTCTGCGGTTTGCTGGCCGACATCTCGATCGCCGGACGCAAGGCACGTCTGGTCGACGCCCACACGCGGCTGGGCGTGGCCGCCGGGGATCACGCGGCGATCATCTGGCCGCTCCTGTGCGGCATGGCGAAGGCGAAGTATTACCTGATGCTGTGTGAGCCGATCGACGGCGCGGAGGCCGAACGCATCGGCCTGGTGTCGCTGGTGGTCGACGATGACCAGGTGCACGACAAGGCGATGGAGGTCGCGCGGCGGCTGGCGGCCGGGTCGCAGACCGCGATCAAGTGGACCAAGTACGCGCTGAACAACTGGCTGCGGATGGCCGGGCCGACGTTCGATGCGTCACTCGCGCTCGAGATGATGGGATTCTCCGGTCCGGACGTGACCGAAGGCGTCGCCGCGCTGCGCGAGAAACGTGCCGCGAAGTTCACGCCCGATTCGCCGTTCTGACAAGCCGGCACGACACGGGTGCCCGTGCTGTTCGACCCGCGGTGGCTCTGTTATCGTGACAGCGACGCCTGCGCCGCTCGCGACCGCGCGATGATGGCGGGTGCGACGGACGAACGAGGGCCGTGCTCCGCACGGTCGATGACCCGGGGGTGGGAGCCATGGCCGGCAAGCTGGGAATTCCGGGATTGACGATGGGCATGGACGCATTCAGCAGCATGTTCGACATGGATTTCGTGAAGAAGGCCTGGAGCCTGCCGAGCAGCTTCGCGCCGACGATCGACGTCGACGAGCTCGACAAGCGGATCGCCGACCTGCGCGCGGTCGAGCAGTGGTTGAACCTGAACCTCGGCATGCTGCGCGGTTCGATCCAGGCACTCGAGATCCAGCGCGGGACGATCGCCGCGGTCAAGGCCTTCGGCAGCGTCGCTGCCGCGGCGGGGCAGGGGGCGGGTGACCTTGCCGCTGCGCTGGCGTCGGTGGGCCCACCGGGCAACCCCGCGCCGGCGCCGTCGGCCTCCGCCTTCGCGCCGGTCCGACGCGAAGAGCCCGAGATCGAAGAGGAACCGGAGCCGGAACCGGAGCCGGAACCGACACCTCGCGCCCGGCCCCGCCAGCGCACCGCGCGGGCCAAGGGCAAGTCGACACCGGCGACGGGCATGGCCGCGAGTGCAACCGACGCCGCGATGAGTCCGGGGGCGTGGTGGAACCTGCTCCAGAGCCAGTTCAACCAGGTGGCTCAGGCGGCGATGTCCGGGGTCGGTCTCGCCGCGCCGGATGCGGCGGACAGCAAGGCGGCCTCCGCCGACAAGGACACCCGGGACACCAAGGCGACGGCGCCGACCCGTGCCCGCCGCCCGGCCAAGAAGAAGACGACGCGCGCCCGCACGAGCCGGCGTTCGCCACCGGCGTCGTGATTGCCGGATCCATGCCACGGACAGGCTCGATCGGCTCGCGCCGGCGGTGGCCGCGGACATGAGCCGGTTTCGGTTCGGCCATGTCGCCGACGACGACTGGCAGGCCGCCTGCCTGGGTCTGACGCGGCAGATCGACGCGCAGCGCGAGGACACCCGGTTCGACGATCGCGCCGACATCGGGCTGCTGTACCTGACGCCGTCGCTGTCCGATCACTCGGCACTGATGATCGCGCGGCTGCGTGAACAGACCGGCGTGGACACCTGGGTCGGTGCCACCGGCGATGCGATCCTGGCCGACGGCGTCGAGTACGCGGGCCGCGGCGCGGCCGCCGCGATGCTGCTCGACCTGCCGGAGGACAGCTTCCGCATCTTCGCCGGCCGCGACCGCCTGCCGGCGGCCGAGGCACGCAACCGGTTCGGCGAGATGCAAGCCGGGACCGCCCTGGTCCACGCGGATCCGCGCACGCCGGAACTGGCCGACCTGGTCGGTGAGCTCTCGCGTCGCACCCACAGCGGCTACCTGTTCGGCGGCGTGGCCAGCGACCAGGGTGTCGCCCACTTCGGCCAGGCGCCGCTGTCCGGCGGCCTGTCCGGGGTCGCGTTCTCGCCGCGGGTCGAACTGCTGTCGCGGGTCACCCAGGGCTGCGCACCGCTGGCGCGTGAACACGAGGTCACCGGCTGTGACCGGCACTACCTGCAGCGACTCGACGGCCGCCCGGCACTCGACGTGCTGCTGGGCGACCTGAACGTCACCGGGGATGCGAGCAGCAGTCGCGATGGCGACGAGATCCTGCGGGCGCTGCCGGCCGGGCGACTGCGGCACGGCCTGTTCGCCGGCTTCCATCCGGCGGGCGCCGATCGTGGCATCGGCTTCGGTGACTACCAGGTCCGCCACGTGGTCGGCATCGATCCGGACTCGCGTGTGATCGCGGTGGCCGGCGCCCCGCGGATCGGCGACCGGATCGTCTTCTGCACCCGCGACCGGCAGGCGGCGCGGCGCGACCTGATCCGCATCTGCAGCGAGCTGCGCGAAGAGATCGAGAGCCGCAAGCTGACCGTGCGCGGCGGCGTCTACGTGTCGTGCATCGGCCGCGGCGCCGCGCTGTTCGGCGACGAAGGCGACGAGATGCGGATCATCCGGCACAACCTGGGCGAGCAGTCGCTGGTCGGCTTCTACGCCAACGGCGAGATCGCACGCGACCGGATCTACGGATATACCGGCGTCCTGACGCTGTTCGTCTGAGCGCGCGCGCGCCAGCGCGTCACACCGGCCGCGATATCACCCAGCTCGGCGAACACTTCCACGCCGGGTGGCGTCCGGCGGCGCAGGATCGGATGGCTGCCGCCGACCCAGATCCCGTTGGATGCCGGCAGATTGGCGCGCAGCTCCAGCAATCCCTCGACGACCCGTCGCGCCGCCAGGCACGACGAGAACGACAGGCCGACGATGTCGACCTGCTGGCGATGCGCCGCGGCCACGATGTCCGGCAACGGGGTCCGCGTGCCGAGCGACACCACCGAGCCGCCCTCGAGGACGATCATCGCCTCGGCCATCAGCAGGCCCAGTGCATGAGGCTCGCCGGGCAACGTGGTCAGCAGCACCCGCGGGCCGGCCTGCTCCGTCACCGGGAGGCTCGCGACGCCCAGCCGCAGCACCGCCTGCACGACCTCGGAGTACAGGTGTTCCTCGAACAACTCGAGCCGACCGGCCGCCCACTCCTCGCCGATCTCGCGATTCAGCGGGGCGACGATCTCGGTGACGAATCGGGCCAGGCCGATGCGCGCGAGCGCCTGGGCCAGGGCGGTTCGCAACACCTCGACCCGATGCTCGCGGATCAGCCCAAGGTAGTGCCCACGGTCACCGGTATGGGTCGCGGCCCGGCCCTGGGCAGGAGATCGTGTCGCCGCGCGCTCGGACGCCAATGCCTCCAGCCGGCTGAGCGGCAGCCCGATGATCTTGCCCGGCCTCAACCCGGCGTCGGTCAGCCGACGGATCACGCGCAGGCACTGGATCTCGTCGGCGCTGTACAGCCGCTGGCCGAACTCGTCCCGGCGCGGGCGGGGAAAACCGTAGCGCCGCTCCCAGACCCGCAGCGTGTCCTTGGACAAGCCGGTGTCGCGTTCGACACCGGCGATGTTGAAACCGGAATCCGCCGGGCAGGCGAGTCGATCGTTCAATTGCGAAGCCCCTCGTGGCCGGCGTGGACGGGGAATGACGACCTCGCCCTGGTGCTGACGCCTCTTCGTCGCGCCGCCCTAAACCCCTGCTGGCGACGACGTCTCCAGCGTCATTATCGAGCCCCGGGTGGCGGACAGCGCACTTCTCCGGGAGGGGTGCGGGGTCGATGCGACACCACGGTTTCTCATCCCGCCGGGTCGACCCACGAAAGTCCCACCGCATGCCGGGGCGCCGATCGACTTGCAAGGGCGCGGCACCTGTGTACTATATGGTCATGTAGTGACCGACAAGTTTTGCACAGGACAATCGCGCTTATCCACTAGCATCACAGGGAAACGCCGCTGACGCAGCGCAACCCCTCTGCGTTTTCCCCTGCGGGCCGGAGACGAGGATCCGAATGAGTTTGGCACCGATGGACATGACCGGCCCTGGACGCCGGGGCATTCGCGCGCGATGAAGATCGCCGTCGTCGGCAGCGGCATTTCCGGCCTGGCGGCCGCGCTGCGCCTGTCGGCCCGCCATGCCGTCACGTTGTTCGAGGCCGAACACCGGCTCGGCGGACACACGAACACCGTCGACCTGACCATCGGCGGACAACCGGTGGCGGTGGACACCGGTTTCCTGGTGCTGAATCAACGGACGTATCCGCGGCTGCTGGCGTTGTTCGCCGAACTCGACGTGCCGCTGGCGGCGACCGACATGTCGTTTTCGGTCTCGATGGCCAAGGGCGCCGGCGCCGAACCGTTCGAGTGGTGCGGCTCGGACCTGTCGTCGTTGTTCGCGCAGCCGCGCAACGCCTTGTCGCCGGCGTTCTGGCGGATGCTGCTCGACATCGCGCGTTTCAATCGCGAGGCGACCCGGCTGGCGCTCGCGGCGGAGAGCGCCGCGTCCGCCGCGCGCGAATCGGCCGACCACACCTTGGCGCGATCCCTCGGCGACTACCTGGCGGACCACGGCTACGGCCGCTACTTCCGCGAGCGTTACCTGCTGCCGATGGCCGGTGCGATCTGGTCGTGTGCGCCGGAACGGGTCAACGACTTCCCGCTCGGCACATTCGTGCGGTTCTTCCACAACCACGGCCTGCTGCAGGTTCGAGACCGGCCGCCCTGGTACACGGTTCGCGGCGGCGCTCGACAGTACGTCGAGCGGATCCGCGAGCGGCTTTCCGACGTCCGTACCGGCACGCCGGTGCGTCGCATCGTCCGCGTCGAACCGGCGGGCGCGCTGTTGCACACCGACGCGGGCAGCGAGCGCTTCGATCGCGTCGTGCTCGCGGTGCACAGCGACCAGGCGCTGCGGATCCTGGCCGATGCGGATGCCGACGAACGCCGCCTGCTGCAGGCGATCCCCTACCAGCCGAATCGGGCGGTGCTGCATGCCGATGCGGCGCTGATGCCGCGCCGGCGTGCCGCGTGGGCAGCGTGGAACTACCTGTCGGCGGGCGGCGACGAACCGCGGGTGTCGGTCACCTATTGGCTCAACCGGTTGCAGCCGCTGCCGGTCAGCGACGACCTGTTCGTCACCCTGAACCCGATCGCGATGCCGCGCGCCGACCGGGTGTTCGGCTGGTTCGACTACGACCATCCGCTCTACACCCGCGAGGCAACCGAGGCGTGGCGGAACCTGCCGTCGGTGCAGGGTCGGCGATCGATCTGGTTCGCCGGTGCCTGGACCGGTTACGGCTTTCACGAGGACGGACTGCGCTCCGGGCTGGAGGCGGCCGCCGCGATCGATGCCTCCGCCACCGACGTTGCCGAGTCCCGCGGCAGCGAGGTGGTCGCTTGAGGCCCGAGGCAGCGGCCACCCGTCGGCCGCGCACGGATGACGGCATCCGCCTGGCGTTCGGCGAGGTGCGCCATCGTCGGCTGCGTCCGGTCGAGCACGCGTTCCGTTACCGCTCGCTGCTGCTGCGACTGCCGATGCACCGGCTGGATACTCTCGTCCCGGCCACGCGCTGGCTGGGCATCGATCGCCCCGCGCCGCTGTCGTTCCGGCGCACCGATCATGGCGACGGCATCGACCCGGTGCGCTGGGTGCGCATGCTGCTGGCCGAAGCCGGTGTCGTCGCCGACGGTGAACTCTGGCTGCACACCTATCCGCGCGTGCTGGGCTACACCTTCAAGCCGGTCAGCTTCTGGTTCTGCCACCACGCCGACGGGCGACTGACCGCAATCGTCGCCGAGGTCAACAACACGTTCGGCGAACGCCACGCCTACCTGCTCGCCGGCCCGGACCGCGGCGAGATCCGAGCCGGCCAGGAACTGGTGGCGACGAAGGTGATGTCGGTCTCGCCGTTCTGTTCGACCGTCGGCCACTACCGATTCCGTTTCCACGACAACGGCCAGCGCTGCATCGCGCGGATCGACTACGACGACACCGGCGGGCCGTTGCTCGTGACCAGCGTCAGCGGCGTCTTCGAACCCGCCGATGCGCGTCACTGCCTGCGCGCCCTCGTCGCCTACCCGTGGTTCAGCCTGCGCGTCATCACGGCGATCCACTGGCAGGCCTTGCGGCTCTGGCTCAAGTCCGTCCCCTGGATGCGCAACGTCGACACCCCTCCGGAGACCGTGTCCCGATGAATCAGTTGAACTGGCCCGCCGGCAGCACGGCGCGGGCGACCCTGCGATCGATGCCACTGGCCGCGCGCCGGATCCTCGATGTCCTGGCCCGCATCAGCGAGGGCACGCTGTCGGTCCGTCTGCCCGACGGCAACAGCGTGCACCTGGGCACCGGCGCGCCGCACGCGTCGATCGAGATCGACGACTGGCGCGTGTTCGGCGCGGTGCTGCGCTCCGGCGACATCGGGTTCGCCCAGGGCTATGTCGACGGGCGCTGGCGCACCGATTCGCTGATCACATTGCTCGACCTGCTGGTGCGCAACCGGGCGACGATCGAGGAGGCGGTTTACGGCAGCGCGGCCGGCTCGATGCTGCATCGGCTGCGTCACCTGCTCAACTTCAACTCGCTCGCACGCGCCCGGCGCAACGTGCGTGCACACTACGACCTCGGCAACGAGTTCTTCGCGCTCTGGCTCGACGAGACGATGACCTACTCGAGCGCGCTGTTCGAGGGCGACGGCGAGCGCTCGCTGGCTGATGCGCAGCAGGCGAAGTACGGCCGGATCCTCGGCCAGCTCGGTGATTGCGGCCCGCGCCTGCTCGAGATCGGCTGCGGCTGGGGCGGCTTCGCGAGCCGGGCCGCCGAGCGCGGGCACCACGTGACCGCACTGACGCTGTCGCCGCGCCAGCGCCGGTATGCGGTCGACCGCATGGAGCGCGAGGGACACGCCGGGCGCTGCGAGATCCGGATCGAGGACTATCGCGAGCACCGCGGCGTGCACGACGGCATCGTCTCGATCGAGATGCTCGAGGCCGTCGGCGAGCGCTACTGGCCGCACTACTTCCGGATGCTGGCGCGATCGCTGGCCGCGCGCGGACGCGCGGTGATCCAGACGATCACGATCGACGATGCACTGTTCCCGCGCTATCGCCGCGGCACCGACTTCATCCAGCAGCACGTCTTCCCCGGCGGGATGTTGCCGTCGCCATCCCGCCTGACCGGGGAGATCGAACGCGCCGGCCTGAGGGTCGACGACCGCTTCGCGTTCGGCGCCGACTACGCGCGCACGCTGGCACTGTGGCGGCAGCGATTCGAGGCGGTGCTCGGCCAGGTCCGGCAGATGGGCTTCGACGACACGTTCATCCGCTCCTGGCAGTTCTACCTGGTCTACTGCGAGGCCGCGTTCCGCCACCGGTCGATCGACGTCGTGCAATGGACAGTGGCTCATCGCCACGTGTGATGGCATCCGCACCTCCCGAAGCCCTGGCCTGGTCGCGGCTCGCCGCCTACGGCGCGCTCAGGATGCCGCTCGCGCTGGTCGAGCTGCCGCTGTACGTGCTGCTGCCGGCGTTCTACCGGCAACAGACCGGCCTCGACATCGGCGTGATCGGCGCGGTGCTGTTCGCGACCCGGCTGCTCGACGCGATCGCCGATCCGATGCTGGGCGTGGTGATCGACCGTTCGCGGGCACGCTGGCCGTACTCGCGCTGGATCCGCACGGCGATCGTGCCGTTGTGCCTGGGCTTCGCGGCGCTGATGGTGCCGCCGGCGCAACAGTCGCTGACGTTCACGCTGGTCTGGCTGACACTCGGATCGGTGGCGACCTATCTCGCGTATTCGAGCGTGTCGATCGCCTACCAGGCATGGGGCGCCGAGCTGTCGACCGTGCCCGCCGACCGGGCCAGGATCACCGCGACCCGCGAGGGATTCGGGCTGCTCGGTGTGTTGTGTGCGGCCGCGCTGCTGGTGCCGGAACGGGCGCTGGCGCTGCTGGCGGCGTTCGTCGGGCTGGCGCTGGTCGCGGTCGCGCTGCTGCCGTCGTCCGGGCCGGCCGCTGCGCCGGTCGACGATCGCGGCGCCCAGCCGGGGGCATCCCCCGTGCAGGCGCCGGCCGATGGCGGTGCGTTCGCGGCGATGCGGCGCGACTGGACCCATGCGCTGGGCAATCGTGCGTTCCGATGGCTGCTCGGCGCGTTCGCGCTCAACGGCATCGCCACCGCGATCCCGGCCACCCTGGTGCTGTTTTTCATCGCCGACGTGCTCGGCGCGGCCGATTCGGCACCGATGATGCTGGTCGCTTATTTCCTGGCCGGTGCACTCGGCATGCCGTTCTGGGCACGGATGGCGCGTCGGATCGGGCTGCGCAACACCTGGCTGATCGGCATCGCCGCGGCGGTGATCGGGTTCGTCTGGGCGCTGACGCTGGAGGCCGGCGACGTGATGCCGTTCCTGGTCGTCTGCGTGGTCACCGGGCTGGCGCTCGGCAGCGACCTGGCGATCCCGCCGGCGATGCTCGCGAAGGTGATCGCCGAAGCGGGCGATGCCAATCGTCGCGAAGGCACCTACTTCGGCATCTGGAACCTGGTCACCAAGCTGAACCTGGCGCTGGCCGCCGGCCTCGGCCTGCCGCTGCTGGCGCTGGCCGGATACGAACCCGGCACACAGGGGCACCAGCCGCTCGCGCTGACACTGGTCTACGCGGCGCTGCCGTGCGTGCTGAAGCTGCTGGCGGCGTGGGTGCTGCTGCTCGGCCCGTTCGGCGCGTCGATGACCGACGCCGACGGCGCGCAGGCCCGGTGAGGAGCCGCCCGCGATGACATCCACCAACCCGCCGCTTCGCGACTGGCATGGACGCAGCGTCTGGGTCGTCGGCGCCTCCAGCGGCATCGGCGCGGCACTCGCGGTCGCGCTGTGTGCGGCGGGCGCGACGGTCTACATCTCGGCCCGCCGCGACGACGCCTTGCGTGCACTCGCCGACCGCGCCAGCGGGCCGGTGCGCCCGCGGCCGATTCCTTGCGACGTCACCTCGGCCGACAGTGTGCGCGCGGCCCATGCCGAGGTGCTCGCCGCGTGCCGCCAGCTCGATGTCGTGGTCTGGCTCGCCGGCACCTACCAGCCGATGAGTGCGACGGAATACGACCTCGCGGTGGCCCAGCGGATCGTGTCGGTGAACCTGGGCGGCCTGCTCAACGGCCTGTCCGTGCTGCTGCCCACCCTGCTCGCGCAGCGGCGCGGCGCGCTGGTGCTGGTCGCCAGTGTCGCGGGCTACCGGGGACTGCCGATGTCGCTGGTGTATGGTCCGACGAAGGCCGCGATGATCAACATGGCCGAGGCGCTGTTCCTGGAGCTGCGTCCGGCCGGCATCGGTGTGCACCTGGTCAATCCCGGTTTCGTCGAGACCCCGCTGACCGCGCTGAACCGGTTCCCGATGCCGGCGCTGATCACCCCGGAACAGGCGGCCGCGGCGATCCTCGACGGCCTGGGCCGCGGCCGCTTCGAGATCTCGTTCCCGAGGCGTTTCACCTCCTGGCTCAAGCTGCTGCGCATCGTTCCCGACCGGCTGTACCTCGGCATCGTCGGTCGTTACACCCGGCCCTCGGCGGGACCGAGGGCCTGACCGATGGCCGCACCGGGCCGGTCCTCGCTCGAACAGGCGCTCGGGGAGCTGGTCCATGCATTCGAGACGCTGACCCCGGCGGGTGTGCATGCTCTGGCGGTCCGCTACGCCGAGGACGCGGTCTTCAAGGATCCGTTCAACGATGTCCGCGGCCGGCCGGCGATCGCCCGGATCTATGCCCATCTGTTCGATCAGGTCGATACCCCGTCCTTCCGCGTCTTGCAGCAGACTCTGGGTGATGCAGACGCGTTTCTGACCTGGGAGATGGACTGGGGACCGAGCGGCGGTGCCGGTCCGCGAGGACGGATCCGCGGCGCCACCCACCTGCGCTTCGACCACGCGGGGCGGGTCGCCTGGCACCGCGACTACTGGGATCCGGCCGAGGAACTCTACGAGCGGATCCCGGTCTTCGGCGCCCTGTTGCGCTGGCTGCGGCGACGGCTTGCTGCGCCGCAGTCCTGAACCTTCGGCACGCGTGGTCAAATCCCGTCACGACCGCCCCCCGAGGGGCGACCGCCCGGCGGTTCCCTGTTCCCCCGTCAGCGTTGCGACAGGCTGCGGTTGTTAGAATCCCGCACGCTCCGAGTCGCCGGACCCGCTCCGCGACCTCCCGCGGCGTCCGCCAGCCGCCCCACCTCGAAGGACGATGCCATGCTTTACCCCGATCTGTTCAAGTCCCTCGAGCGGGTCCGCTGGAGCATCGAGGACGACATTCCCTGGGACCGTTTCGACGCCTCGCTGCTGACCGAGGAGCAGGCGCTGACGATCAAGATGAACGCGATCACCGAGTGGGCGGCGCTGCCGGCCACCGAGATGTTCCTGCGCGACAACCGCGAGGACAGCGATTTCTGCGCCTTCATGTCGGTCTGGTTCTTCGAGGAGCAGAAACATTCGCTGGTGCTGATGGAGTATCTGCGCCGGTTCCGCCCCGACCTGCTCCCGACCGAACAGGAACTGCACGCGGTGCGCTTCGAGTTCGATCCGGCGCCGGCGCTCGAGACACTGATGCTGCACTTCTGCGGCGAGATCCGCCTGAACCATTGGTACCGGTGTGCCGCGCAGTGGCACACCGAGCCGGTCATCCAGTCGATCTACGAGACGATCGCAAGCGACGAGGCCCGGCACGGCGGCGCGTACCTGCAGTACATGAAACGGGCGATCACACGCGCCGGTGACAGCGCCCGCGGCGCGTTCGCCAAGATCGGCGTGCTGATGGCCAGTGCACGCCGTTCGGCGCAGGCGCTGCATCCGACGAACCTGCACGTGAACAAGGCGCTGTTCCCCAACGACACCGTGCAGAGCCGCCTGCCCGAGCCCGGCTGGCTCGAGCGCTGGCTCGACCAGCAGATCGAATTCGACGCGATCTGGGAGAGCAAGGTGGTCGACCGGATCCTGCACAACCTGTCGTTGCTTCTCGGCCGCTCGTTCGGCAGCGTGCAGGAGCTGAACCGGTACCGCAAGGAACTCGCCGCGGCGGTCTGAGCAGCGGAACGCGGTTCGTCGGCCGGCGAGCGCCGCCGGTCATGCGTCGTGGGTGATCCGGAATAATCGCCCCTGCGGCGACGTTCACCCGATCAAGAGCACACGTCACGCCGACGCCGCCCGATACGCGGCGCCGGCCCGCCAACCTTGTTCACCGCTGTCAGACACCTCCGCCCACACGCGTCGGCGCGGCCGTGTATCGTTCTGCCCATGAACGATGCCAGCCCGCCGGAGCGGCTGCCGCCAACCGAGGCCGACGTGCCGTTCGGCTCGCTGCTGGTCACGCAGATTCCGCGGCTGCGCCGATATGCCCGTGCGCTGACCCGGCAGACCGCGGCCGCCGACGACCTGGTCCAGGACGTGCTGGAGCTGGCCTGGTCCAAGCAGGCGAGTTTTCGTGCCGGCACGGACCTGCGCGCCTGGCTGTTCACGATCATGCACAACCGCTTCGTGAGCCAGCTGCGGGCCGCCCCACCGCCGATGGCGACACTGGACGAGGCGCCCGAACCGGGTGTCGCGCCGCTGGCCGATGTCCGTGCGCAGCTGCTCGATCTGCAACAGGCGTTCGACGCCTTGGGCGCCGAACATCGCGCGGTGCTGATGCTGGTCGCCGTCGAGGAGCTGTCCTACGAGGAGGCGGCCCGGACCCTTGCCGTGCCGATCGGCACCGTGATGTCGCGCCTGGCGCGTGCACGCGAGCGCCTTCGCACACTGCTCGATCGCGACGCCTTGTCGACGATCGTGCCCTTCAAGCGCAACCGATGAAGACCGACGACGATCTCGCCGGCACGGACCGGCTGCTGCAGGCCTACCTCGACGGCCGCTTGTCGCCGGTCGAGCAGGATCGCTTCGCCGCCGACCTGGCCGCCGATCCGGCGCTCGCCCGGCGCGCCGATCAGCACCTGAAGGTCCAGGCCGCGCTGCGACGGCACTTCGACGACGAGCTGGACGAACCGATTCCGCCGGCGCTGCTGGCCGCGGCGCACGGGCTCGGTCGCACGCGCCCGCGCGACTGGCAATGGCGCCATGCGGCCGCGATCCTGCTGGCCGCCGCACTCGGTGTGGCCGGCGGCTGGCTGCTGCACGGACAGCGCCAGAGCAGCGCGGTCGCCACGCAGTGGGTCCATGCGGCCGCGATCGCCCATGCCGCATACACCCCGGAGGTCCGGCACCCGGTCGAGGTCGGGGCCGACGACCAGGCGCATCTGGTCGCCTGGCTGTCCAAGCGCCTCGGCTCGCCGCTGACCGTGCCCAACCTGACCCGGCATCAGTTCCGACTGGTCGGCGGCCGGCTGCTGCCCGACAGCGTCGGCGTCGCCGCGCAGTTCATGTATGAAGGCTCGGGTGGCCAGCGGATGACGCTGTACGTGCGCCGCGACCCGTCGCGGGCCGACACCGCGTTCCGCTTCACCGCCGAACGCGACCTGTCGGTCTTCTACTGGGTCGATCGCGGCTTCGGCTACGCGTTGTCCGGCCAGTTGCCACGTGAGGCGATGCTTGCCATCGCCGACACGGTCTATCGCGAACTGAACCCATGACCCCGGGCACCGAGCCGCGCGCCGATCCGCCTGCCGAGGCGACGTCCGCATTCGACGCACCGCCGTCGTTCGAACACAAGGTGGTCGCGCCGGCCGACCTGGTCGCTTCACTCGCGTCGCTGCCGCGGCCCCTGGTGTTCACCAACGGGGTCTTCGACCTGCTGCATCGCGGCCACGTCGCCTACCTGGCGCGTGCCCGTGCGCTGGGCGCGAGCCTGCTGGTCGCGGTCAACAGCGACGCCTCGGTGCGCCGGCTCGGCAAGGGCGACGACCGGCCGATCAACCCCTGCGCGGACCGGATGGCGGTGCTCGCGGCGCTCGCCTCGGTCGACCGGGTGACCTGGTTCGACGACGACACGCCGCTGTCGGTGATCCTCGCGGCGCGGCCCGAGGTGCTGGTCAAGGGCGGCGACTGGGCGGTCGAGCGGATCGTCGGGGCCGCCGAGGTCCGCGGCTGGGGTGGCAGCGTGTCGTCGATCGCCTTCGAGCACCAGCGCTCGACCAGCGGACTGCTGGAACGGATCCGCGCGACGCGCTGACCACGCCGGAGCGGGACGCACCGACGCTCGGCAAGGCATACCCCAGTCAGCTCGGCGGCAGGAACCGGCGCGCGAAGCGCTCGAGGTCCGTGCGCTCGAAGTGAGCCGGATCCCAGTCGACATCGAGCAGGCGCGACGGGTCCTTCCAGACATACGCGGTGGCCGTCAGGGTTCCCGCGCGCGCCGGATCGAGCGACTCGACGCTGACAGCGATCCGGCGATAGTCATCCCCTTCGAATCGATCGAGTCGGTCCAGGTCCTGGGGCTCGACGTGCAGCCAGACCAGCCCACGCACTTCCGCGCCGGGCGTCGCCACGATCGCGGGGTAAGACTCGCCCTGCACCCCATGCCGCCGGAAATCCCGCAACCGCGAAGGAACGCTCTGATAGCGAGCGCTAACCAGCGCGTCCCAGACGCGTGGGAACATCAGTGAACCGTAAACGAACACGTTGATCGCCATCAGACAACGGTCTCGCAAAAGTCCGACCGGGCGGCAATGCCCATTGTTATGATGCCATCGTGGTCAAAGTGGCATCACTCCCGGCGAGACGACCTCCAGAAGCTGCCTGCACCTCGCTGCGCCCGGCGGCTAGACCCTTCGCCGTAACCTGTTCGCGTGGTTAGCGATCACCGCCGACCCGGACACAATGCTTCAACTCTCATCTCACGGGTGAACACGTTGCCGACGTCTCGCCGCATGTCCATGGTTGCGACCGCCACCCCCGTCGTTCTGCTCCTCGTCCTCGTCGCGGCATGTGCACAGCCCGCGCCGCCGCCCTCGACCGACGTCCGGATCTGCGACGACAAGGGGTGCTCCGACCGACCACGCGACACCGCCACGTTCGACGCCACCAAGGACGACAATCCCGAGGAGACCCGGCGCCTGGCCGCGTTGTCCGAGATCGCCGCGAAGGATCCGCGCGCGGCATTCGACCTCGGCATGCGTTTCCTGCGCGGCGACGGTGTGCGCAAGGACAGTTTCCGGGCACTCAAGTGGCTGCGCGAGGCTGGTGATCGCGGCGACGTCCGGGCGCAGGCGGCGCTGGGCCGCATCTACCTGACCGGCCTGGAGGAAATGGGCTCGGATCCGGGCGAGGCCGAGCGCTGGCTGGTGGCAGCCGCCAAGGGCGGCGACAAGGAATCCGAGAAACTGCTGCCCGAGGCACGCCAGGCCAAGAAGGACGAGCAGGCACGTTACCGCTGGCGCGAGTTCCACCGCCAGAACGGCTACGGCTGGTGGTATGCGACCTACCCGTACTACTGGGGCTGGCGCTCCGGCCGCTGGCACCTCTACTGAACCGCGGACGGACCGCGCGACTCGTCCATCCCTCTCAATTTCCACCCACCCACAAGCGACAATCATGAAGACCATGGCACCTATCTTTCGCTGGACCGCGCTGGCAGGCGCACTTCTTGTCGCCGGCTGTGTCACGCCTGGCGGTGGCGCCGTCTCCTCCGGCACGAGCCCCACGGAAGCCCGGGGCGGCGCGGCCGGCGGGACCAGCGTCAACGCCAACAGCAACCTGCAGCGCTGTGACGCGCCGCTGGGCACGCTGGCCGTGGACGATGGGCGCGACAAGCAGTGGTATGCCAGTTTCGGCCGGGCCACGCAGGTCACCTCGATCGAGCCGCTGCTGCGACTGGCCGTCCAGCAGTCCAACTGCTTCGTGATCACCTCCATCGGCAACAACCGGATGGAAGGCAGGATGTCCGAGATCACCGACAAGCAGCGCAACTCCGGCGAGTTCCGCGCCGGCTCGCGGCAGGAGAAGGGCCAGCGCGTCGCGGCCGACTACTTCCTCGAGCCCCAGATCATCATCAACAACGACTCCACCGGCAGGGTGGCCGGCGCGCTCGGTGGCCTGCTGCCCGGTGCCATCGCCGGCATCGCCGGCGGGCTCGAGAGCAAGGCGTCGGTGGTGACGCTGACGATGATGGATATCCGCTCGGGTGTGCAGATCGCCATCTCCGAGGGCAACTCCACCGCGACCAACTACGGCGCCGCGGTTGGTGCCTTCGGCGGCGGGGCCGCGGCCGGCCTGGGCGGCTTCTCGCGCACACCGGAAGGCAAGGCGACAGTGGCCGCGTTCATGGACGCGTACAACAGCCTGGTGGTCTCGCTGCGCAACTACAAGGCGCAGGAGGTCAAGGGTGGCCTGGGTCGCGGCGGCGTGCTCAAGGTCGGCGACTGATCCCGGCCCCGGTCGCAGTCCTCGATGAAAGGGGCCCGCAAGGGCCCTTTTCTTTCGGTCGGTGATCGAAGGCTTCTAGCGCGGTGCCCACGGATCATAGGGCGAGGGCTGCATCGGCAGCACCTGCACGGTGCCCGGGATCGTCCCCGGAGCGACCGGCACACCCTGCACCATGCCGGGTGGCCCGTAATACGGCTGCGGCATCGGACCATAGACCGGCGGCGGCCCGTACGGGTTGCCGTACTGCGGCGAGGGCAGCCCGCCCCAGCCGAGCACGGCATTCGGCGCGACCCTCGGCACGCCGTTGACGACACCGGGCGGCGGCGCGGTCCCGTAGTGGCCACGGCCGTGCCCCTGTGCCGATCCGGTGCCGTACGCAGACCCCGGCCCGCCGACCTGCGCCGACGCCGGCGCGACCGCGCCGAGCAGCGCCCCGATCAGCGCCATCGCGAACAGCGTCGTGTCCGTGCGAAGACCCTGCGGCGGGTCCGTTTCGGACTGCGATCGAACGGCCGATCCCCGATCTGACGACATGTTGGCTGCCTCCATGGCGGTCCGGACGGAACGTCGCGCCACCGGCCTGCCCGCGTGGGCAGGCCGGCATGCGGGTGCCCGGGGCCTGCACCCACTATAGCGCCGGCACCGTCGACGTGCCGTGGATCACGGAACACACTCGGGGATCACACGATGGATCACACGAAGCAACCATGCAGCCGACAGGGTTCATCCGATACACTTCGGGCGCGGTCTCGGCCGAGCGCATCACCGGCACAACAATCCATTCAAGGAGGAACCGGCATGGCAGGCAAGTTCGTGATCTCCAAGGCGAAGAACGGCAAGTTCCACTTCGTGCTCAAGGCAGGCAATTCCGAGGTGATCCTGCAGAGCCAGATGTACGAGGATGTCGCCGGCGCCCGCAACGGCGTCGCCTCGGTCAAGACCAACGCCGTCAACGAGGCGATGTTCGAACGCCTCGAGTCGACCAAGGGCGAACCCTACTTCAACCTGAAGTCGTCCAACGGGCAGGTCGTCGGCCGCAGCGAGATGTACTCGTCGGCACGGGCCCGCGACAACGGCATCGAGTCGGTCCGCAAGAACGCACCGGAAGCGACGATCGACGATCAGTCGGCGGCAACCCCGGCCACCTGAGGCGGCACGCCGCGGGCAGCGGTCACGACCGTTCGCAGTCGCGAACGTCGACCTGCTGCTCGCCGCCCAGCGCGACGGCCAGCGTCGCGAATCCCTGCTGGCGGCTGCGCGCGCGCAGCTTGACCTGGCCGGCCGCACCGGCACGCTGGGCCACGCGCACGGTGCGCACACCGAGACGCTGGATCTTCTCGGCGAACGCCCGCGCCGCGTCCTCGGATCGCAGCAGCGCCAGCGAGATCGCATTGCGATAAGGCCCGTCGGGCATCAGCGCCTGCTGGCTGACGCCGAGGCGCCGGTTCTCGGCGAGCCGCTGCTGGGCCTCGCGCGTGTCGCCCGCCGGCGGCACGTAGATCAGGTACGAACTCGAGTCATCGGCACTGTGACTGGTGACGGCCGCCACCGGCAGCCGCGACCACAGCACCTCGACCAGCATCACGCCGCGGGCCTCGTCGACCGGACCGAACTCCAGGCAGCGTTCGGCGTCGTCACCGGCTTTCGTCGGGCCGCTGCCGCCGGCGTCCGCGAGTGCGACCGGGAACGACGGGGACGGCGGGACCGCCGACCTCGGCGCGGCGTTGAGCCGTTCGATCGGCACCACCTGGATCCGCTCCGGATCGACCTGCTTGCCCATCCGTTCGGGCTGCCGCTGCTGGTCGAGGAAACCGTCGAACACCCCGGTCCACCAGCCCAGGGCGATCAGGTTGGCGAAGACCAGGGCATAGACCAGCGCGCGCATGTTCAGTTCCCCCGCTTCGCCGGCCGCAACGACGCGTCACCCAGAGTCACCGCCCGCACGCGGCCACCGTCGTCGATCCGCAACGCGCCGCGATCATCGATGCCGCGGGCGATGCCTTCGATGACGACGTCACCCTCGCGCACCGCCACCGGCTGGTCGCGAAACGCGTCACGCCGCTCCCAGCGCGATCGGAACGCGACCAGTCCCTCGCGTTCGAACGTGTCGAGCGCATCGACGAGGGCGGTGATGATCGTCGCCGCCACCTGCTCGCGATCGGGCATCGAAGTGATCGCGTCGAGGATGCCGGCCACCGGCTGGTCGACCGCGGCCCGCCCGATCGCCGATCCGTGCAGGTTGACGCCGACACCCACGACGAGCCGGCATCGATCGCCCCAGGTGCGCGCCTCGATCAATATCCCAGCGGTCTTGGCGCCGCCGAGCAACAGATCGTTCGGCCACTTCAGCGACAGTGCGTCCGCGGCGCCGGGTCGTCCCCGCTCGCGGATCGCCTGCACCGCATCCGCGAGCCCGACCCCGATCGCCAGGGCCAGCCCTTCGAAACGCGACAGGTCCGCGGCCGGCCGGTCGATCGCCAGCGACACGATCAGCGACGAAGCCGGGTCGGCCAGCCACGGCCGGCCGCGGCGGCCACGACCGGCGGTCTGCTCGCGGGCGACCAGCACGAACACCCCGGAGGCGGGCAGCGGATCGGTCCGTCGCAGCAGTTCGGCATTGGTCGAATCGATCCGATCGACGCGTTCGATCGTGATCGCGGGGCCGCGGCCGCGACGCTGCTCGGCGATCAGCGATCGCAGGTGTGCTGTCGACCCGGCACCGGCATGGGTGATGGTCCCGTCGGCGTTGTTCGCGTCGGCGATGGAGGCGGCAGGGGCGGACACGGGGGCAATCATATCCTGTACCCTACGAAGGCTCTGAACGACTGTCGTGCCTGCGTTTCACCACGACGGCGATCACCGGCCGGGCCGCCGACCCGAGCCGACAGGACTCGGATCGAAGGGCCGCCCATCGCGCAACGACCGTCATCCCATGCCTACCTGGCGTGGCTGCTCTACGCGGCCGCGGTGGTGTACGCGACCTTGTATCCGCTGAGCGGCTGGCGCCTGATCGGCGTCGGCGCGTTCTCGTTCCTGTCCGATCCGTGGCCACGCTACTGGACCTGGTTCGACTTCCTGACCAACATCGCCGCCTACCTGCCGCTCGGGGTGTTCGGCTTCGTGTGGCTGCGGCGTCACATGGCGCCGGCATTTGCGGTCGCGTTCGCGATCGCCGCCGGCGTCGTGCTCTCGCTGCTCCTCGAGGCGGCGCAGACCTGGCTGCCCGATCGGGTGCCGTCGCGGGCCGACTGGCTCGCCAACTCGATCGGCGCGATCGCCGGCGCGATGACCGTGGCCGCACTCGGCCGCTGGCGCCGCAGGCCGGGACCGGCGAACCTGCAGTGGTCACCCGATGCCGGCCTGACGATCGCGCTGCTCGTGGTGTGGCTGATCGTGCAGTGCCGCCCGCAGCAGTTGCTGTTCGCAACCGGACACTGGCTGGACACCTGGCTGGCCTGGGCACCCGACTCGGGCGAGCCGGCACTCGACCAGGCGATCCGGCGCATGCAGGCTCTGGTCGCGCAGGCCCGGATCGACGAGCGGTTCGCGACCTTCGCCGAGGCCTGCGCGGTGGCCGCGAACATGGTCGCGATCGGCCTGCTGGCGATGCGGCTGGTGCGGCCCGCCGGTCCGCGGCTGCTGGTGGCCTGTCTCGTCATCGGCGCCGGCATGGCCGCCAGCCTGGTGACCGGGGCGGTGCTGCTCGGTGATCCGGGCTGGATGTGGTCGTTGTCGCCAGGCAACCAGGGCGGCCTGGTGCTCGGCCTGATCGGCCTGCTGATGCTGGCCTGGACCGGCGACGGGCTGGCGCTGGCGATCGCCGCGATGCTGATCGTCGTGGCGGCGATTCTGGTCAACCTGGTGCCCGAGAATGCCTACTTCGCATCGACCGTCGAGCGCTGGGACCCGGGCGCGTTGCGCAACCTCGATGCGGTCAACCGCGCCGCCGCGATCGCCTGGCCGGCCGCGGCGCTGGTGTTCTGCGTGGCCGGGCTGCTCCGTCGGCGCCGGATGCGCCGTCTATAATCGACCGCGATTGGATCGACCGCATGAACTTTTACGCGCATCATGTCTTCTTCTGCCTGAACAAACGCGACGACGGCCGCGAGTGCTGCGCCGACCGCCAGTCGCAACGGCTTCAGGAGTACGCGAAGAAGCGGGTCAAGGAACTCGGCCTTGCGGGCGCCGGCCGGGTCCGCATCAACAAGGCGGGTTGCCTGGACCGCTGCTCGCTGGGGCCGGTACTGGTCGTGTACCCGGAAGCGATCTGGTACACGTTCGTCGACGAGGCGGACGTCGACGAGATCGTCGAGTCGCATCTGCGCGACGGCAAGCCGGTCACTCGACTGATGCTCGAATGAGACGGGTCGACCGGCCTGGCATCGCCGCCCGCTGCAGCAAGGTTCGATGAGCATGCCCTGGAACGAACTGACGGTCTTCCAGAAGACGGAGAAAGGGAACCTCGAACTCAAGACGCGTCAGGCCGGCTTGAGCGCGGTGCTGCGCCAGCTCCTGATCCTGATCGACGGCAAGCGCAACTGCGAGCAGCTCGGCAGGATGTTGCCGGCGCGGGCGATGGAGGAAGGACTGGTCGTGCTCGAGGCCAACGGTTTCATCCATCGCGGCACGGACCCGGCCCCCCCGGGAGCGTCGGCCCCGGCGTCGACCGCGGCCTCGGCGCCGAGCACCGCGGGCCCGGCGACGATGCCGGCGGCAAGTGGCGGCGGCACGGCTTCACCGCCGCGCCGCGATCCGGCCGAAAGCTTCGAGAACCTGCGCCGCCGGGTGGTGCGTGCGCTCGTCGACTGCGTCGGGCCGGTCGGGGACGACATGGCGATGCGCCTCGAGAAGACGCGCAGCGCCGAGGAGCTGCGCCGGCTGTTGCCGACGGCGACCCAGATGATCGAGGCGGTGCGCGGACGCGCCGCCGTCGAGTCCTTCACCCGGCAGATCGGAGCGATCTGAACGACATGGCAGCACTCGATCCGTTGCGCGTCTACACGAAGACGATCGCCGGCCAGGCCGAGATCATCAATCGCCGGCACGGCCTGTCGACCGGCGCGCGACGCATCCTGATCCTGATGGACGGACACCGGCGCCTGGCCGATCTGTCGCGGTTCTCGCGCGACGGCGACCTCGAGCGGGTCGTCGAGGAACTCGAAGCGCTCGGGCTGATCGCGTTCGCCGGAGTCTCCGAGAACCTGAGCGACCAGGAAGTGCAGCAGCGCGCCGGCACCGAGATGCGCACACTCGGTGAACTGAAGAACAGCCTGCGCGGCCTGTTCATCGAGCAGCTCGGCCCGGCCGCCGGCCAGATCTTCGAGGACCGGGTGCGCGATTCGGTCAGCCTCGAGATCATGCGGCGGGTGCTGCGCGAGGCGGTCGAGGAGGTCCGGCACCGTCGTGGCGACCTTGCGACGCGGCGGCTGCTGTCGACGATCGATCCGATTCTGAACCCGCCCGAGAGCCTATAATTCCCTCCCTTTGCGGCTCGCCATGCCGGGTCCGCGGCTTCGGGTCTGTCGGCGCTCCCGACTGACTTCCAGGCCGCGCCCCGTCCGGACCACCTTCGATGATCAGAATCGCCGTACTGATGGTGGCCTGGGTGATGTGCGCCGCCGTCGCGCATGCGCAGGTCGCCCCCACACTCGCCGCGCGCTCATGGATCCTGTACGACGTCGCCAGCGGCCAGGTCCTGGCCGCCCACGACGCCGACACCAAGTACGAGCCGGCCTCGCTGACCAAGCTGATGACGGCGTACATCGCCTTCGGCCAGATCCGCGACAAGAAACTCGCGCTCGATTCACGTCCGCCGGTGTCGCAGGCCGCCTACAAGGCGATCGGCTCGCGGATGTTCATCGATCCGGGCAAGCCGGCCAACGTCGAGGAACTGCTGTACGGGATGATCGTGCAGTCGGGCAACGACGCATCGATCGTGCTGGCCGAGGCGGTCGCCGGCTCCGAGCCGGCGTTCGCCGACCTGATGAACCGCGAGGCCAAACGCATCGGCATGGCCAACAGCCAGTACCGCAATGCCACCGGACTGCCCGATGCGCAGCACTTCTCGACCGCCCGCGACCTGGCGACGCTGACCGCGCGCCTGATCGAGGAACATCCGGAGATGTACCGGATCTACTCGGTCAAGGACTACACGTACAACAACATCAAGCAGCCGAACCGCAACCGGCTGCTGGCGATCGACCCGTCGGTCGACGGCGTGAAGACCGGCCACACCGATGCGGCCGGCTACTGCCTGATCGCCTCCAGCCGGCGCGAACAGCCGGGGGCAGGGTTCAGCCGGCGGCTGATCTCCGTGGTGCTCGGCACCGGGTCGGAGGCGGCGCGGGCGATCGAATCGCAGAAGCTGCTGAACTTCGGCTTCCAGAACTTCGACGCGGTCAAGGTCTTCGCCAAGGGCCAGGCCGCGGCCACCTATCCTGTCTGGCAGGGCCGCACCAAGGAGATCAAGGCCGGCTTCGACGGCGACGTGATCGTCAGCGCCCCTAAGGGCGCGAGCGAGCGGGTCAAGGGTGAGATCGAGCGCCAGCAGCCGCTGGTGGCCCCGATCACCGTCGGCCAGCGGATCGGCACGTTGCGGGTCAAGGTCGACGACAAGGTGCTTGCCGAGCGGCCGCTGCTGGCGCTCGAAGGCATCGAACAGGCCGGTTGGTTCGGCCGCACCTGGGACGCGGCCCGGATGTGGTTCGGCAGCAAGTAGCGGGTGGTTGCGCACGGATGACAACGACGCAGACGGTGTATCTGAACGGCGAGTACCTGCCGCTGGACGAGGCACGGGTGCCGGTGCTCGACCGGGGCTTCATCTTCGGGGACGGCGTCTACGAAGTGGTGCCCGCCTACCAGGGCCGGCTGTTCCGCTGGGGCGAACACCGGGCCCGCCTCGCGCGCAGCCTGGACCGCATCCGGATCACCGATCCGCTGGACGACGCGGGCTGGGCCGACGTGGTCTCGACACTGGTCGCGCGCCATCCGTGGCCCGACCAGATGGTCTACCTGCAGGTCACCCGGGGCGTGGCCAAACGCGACCACGCGTTTCCGAAGGGTGTCGAGCCGACGGTGTTCGCGATGGCGAGCGAGTTCCCGCACGCGGCGCCGGCGCTGCGCGAGCAGGGTGCCAGTGCGATCACGTTGCCCGACGAGCGCTGGCTGCACAACGACATCAAGTCGATCTCGCTGCTGGGCAACGTCCTGGCGCGCCAGGCGGCGGTTGATGCCGGCGCGATCGAATGTGTGATGTTGCGCGACGGCATGCTGACCGAAGGCTCGGCCAGCAACGTCTGGCTGGTCCGCGGCGGCCGGGTCGCCGGCGTGCCGAAGGACCAGCTGGTGCTGGGCGGCATCCGCTTCGGTGTCGTCGAGACGTTGTGCCGCCAGTGTTCGATCCCGTTCGAGCTGCGCCGGATCGCCCGCGAGGAACTGTTCGCCGCCGACGAGCTGCTGCTCAGTTCGGCCACCCGCGAGGTGCTGCCGGTCACCCGGCTCGACGGCCGGCCGGTCGGACGTGGCGTGCCGGGACCGGTCTACCAGCGACTGTACGACGCCTACCAGGCGGCCAAACGCGCGTGAGCGGCGACAGCGAATCGCCGGGGCTGCTGACGTTCCCCGTCGACTTCCCGATCAAGATCATGGGTCGTCGGGTGGACGGCTTCGCGCAGGCGGTGGCCGCGCTGGTGGCCGAACACGCACCGGATTTCGACCCGACGCGGATGGAGCTGCGCTCGTCCTCGGGCGGCAACTACATCGGCCTGACGGTGACGATCCGCGCGACCTCGCGCGAACAGCTCGACGGGTTGTACCGCGCGCTGACCGCGCACCCGATGGTCAGCGTGGTGCTGTAGCGACCGCGCCGATGACCGTCGTGGCGCCGGCAACGGCGATCATCCGCCCCTGGCACCGCGTGCCCTATGCCGAGTGCCTGCGCGCGATGCGCGAGTTCACCGCCGGGCGTGGGCCGGATACACCGGACGAGATCTGGCTCGTCGAACATCCACCGCTGTTCACCCTGGGCCTGGCCGCCGACCCCCGGCACCTGCTGGACCGCGGCGCGATCCCGGTCGAACAGACCGAACGCGGTGGCGAGGTGACCTATCACGGACCAGGGCAAGTAGTCGCTTACTTGCTCTACGATCTGCGCCGCATCAAGGTCCTGGTCAAGGACTTCGTTGTGCGGATGGAAGCCGCAACGATCGAACTGCTGGCTGCCTACCAGATCCGCGCGGTCCGCCGCCCGCGCGCCCCCGGTGTCTATGTTGCCGATGGGGACGGGGGCGCCGGGGCTAAAATTGCGGCGTTGGGCATCAAGGTGTCCCGCGGCTGCACCTATCACGGCATCGCGCTGAACGTCGCGATGGACCTCGAACCGTTCCGGCGGATCGATCCGTGCGGCTACCCGGGGCAGCCGGTGACCGACTTGCGCACCCTGGTCGGTGATGTCGATCCGTCCCGGGTCGCCGACGAATTCGCCCGCCTGCTCGCCCGCCACATCGAAAGCCCCTGATGAGTTCCGTACCACCGCCGTTCGACCCGACCGCCAAGCACAAGGGGGCCGGCAAGACGTCGCGGATCCCGATCAAGGTCGTCTCGGCCGGTCCGCCGCTGAAAAAGCCCGACTGGATCCGGGTCCGGGCCGGCTCGCCGAGTTCGCGTTTCCAGGAGATCAAGTCGATCCTGCGCGAGCACCGGCTGTTCACGGTCTGCGAGGAGGCGTCGTGCCCGAACATCGGTGAATGTTTCGGCAAGGGCACCGCGACCTTCATGATCATGGGCGACAAGTGCACCCGGCGCTGCCCGTTCTGCGACGTCGGCCACGGCCGGCCGGATCCGCTGGA
>CADEEH010000061.1:2152-24772 GCA_902826305.1 uncultured Burkholderiales bacterium | reverse complement strand
ACGCTGCTCAACAACATGGCGCTGCTGAAGATCGATCCGTCGCAGATCGACGCGATCGCGCTGTCGCACGGCCACTTCGACCACTTCGGCGGCATGAACGGGTTCCTGAAGGCCAACAAGGGCAGGCTCAAGCCCGACCTGCCGTTCTATCTGGGCGGCGAGGAGTGTTTCTGCACCCGCGAGGCCGGCGTCGGTGATTCGGCCGGCAACTTCGGCTACCTGGACCGGCAGGCGATCGTCGACGGCGGCCTGAAGCCGCTCTTCGCCGAACGGCCGACCACGATCGGCGGGCACGCGTTCACCACAGGATCGATCCCGGCGACGAGCTTCGAGAAGGTGCTGTCACCGACGCGGATGAACGTCGGCTACCAGGACGGCATCGGTTGCGCGCCAGACAAGCTGCCGGAGCAGAAGCGCACGCTGACCAAGGTGCCCGACGACTTCCAGCACGAGCAGGCCACCTGTTATCACGTCAAGGGCAAGGGACTGGTCGTGCTGACCTCGTGTGGCCACCGCGGTATCGTCAACTCGGTGCGCACCGCGATGAAGGTGTCCGGCGTCGACAAGGTGCACGCGATCCTGGGCGGCTTCCACCTGGCGCCACATCCGGCCGAGTACTGGCGCGAGACGGCCGCCGCACTGAAGGAGATCAACCCGGACTTCCTGATCCCGATGCATTGCTCGGGTGAAGGCTTCATCTCGGTCGCGATGCAGGAGATGGGGCCGAAGGTCGTCCGCTCGTCGACCGGATCGCGCTTCACGTTCGGCGCCTGATCCGGCATCGGTCCCGACGACCCGGCAGTGCCGCACGGTCGGCGGGCCGCCGAGTCCGGCGCATCGCGCCGGACTCACGCCTGCAGCAGACCGGCCTGGCGCGCCTCGAACACGGCCTGCAGCGACGAATGCACGCCGAGCTTGCGGTAGACGTTCTTCAGGTGTGATCCGACCGTGTGCACCGAGATGCCGAGCAGCTGGCCGATCTCGGCCTGCTTGCAGCCCTTGGACAGCAGCGTCAGGATCTCGACCTCGCGCGGCGACAGCGCTTCGTCGTCGCCGAACGCCGGCATCTGCGGACGGGCCTTGCCGACGATCGCGCGGCGTTCGTCGGTCGCGGGCGGTTCACCCACGGGTGTCGGGACCAGGAACGGGATCACCCGCTCGCGGGCGGGTCGGGCGGGGACCGGCCAGACCGAAGAGGCGGCAGCTGGGTCGACGCGGCGGAACTGGAGTTGCATCTCGATCTCCTGAAGCAAGTGTGTGCAGGGACAAGGTACGACGCCTGTCCTTCGTGCGCATCCACAGGAGTATCTACATCCGAAGTGCTACGGCATCGAGTGATGCCATCATGCTCGCGCGATCGAACGCGACGGCCGCGGCCGTCGCGTCACCATTCGGCCGGCAGGCGACGCTGCAGCACGATCCGATCGCGATGTGACTGCACGTAACCGCCGTCGCTCAGGTCCTTCATGATCCGGCTGATCATCTCGCGCGAGGCGCCGACGCGGCCGGCGATCTCGCGATGGGTGAGTCGATCGGGAACAAAACGTGTGCCGTCGTCGTCGATGACCGCCGACGACTCCAGCATGTGCGCGACCCGGCCGTAGACGTTCATCAGCGCCATGTTACGTGTGCTCTCGGTGGCCAGGCGCGCGCGCCGGATCACCCGGGCCAGCAGGTCGAAGGCGAACTCGGGCTCGGAGGCGATGTACTGCTTGACCGTCAGGCGATTGACGACCGAGACGATCGAAGGATCCATCGTCGCGACCGTTGCGCAGCGCGGCCCGCCATCGAGCGACATCTCGCCCACGTAGTCGCCGGCGGTGCAGATGCCGAACACCACTTCACGCCCAGTGGCGTCGGTGGCGTAGATGCGCAGGCGTCCGGCGAGCAGGATCAGCAACGTGTCGCCGGCATCACCTTCGTCGATCAGCACCGTGCCGCGTCGATACCGGCGGATCACCCCCAGGCGCGCGAGTGCATGCAGGCGCGGCTGCGACGACAACGAGTCGAACAGTGGATCGGGTCCGGTGGCCATGGAGTCCGCGAGCCGCCGAAGGTGCCGGCGCAGGGCCACGCCGGCCGGGTCGGCAAACTTCCCGATTCTCGCTGCCACCGCGGCATGGCGCAACCGGCACGGGACTTTCGCGACGTGACCTGGGGTGTGACATGGCGCTGATCACCGGCCAGTCGTGCACCGACCCGGGCCTGGAGAACGACTACTGCGCGTAACGCACGACCGAGCCCGGATTTTGTGCGATCGGACGGATCGGCGGCAGCATCGCGAGCTTCGACTGCAGGTCGCGGATGCCGGCGCTGCGGGTCTTCTCGAGGACACTGCGGATCTGGGTCCTGACCGTCGCTTCCTTCAGCCCGTGCAACGCGGCGATGCCGGCCGGCGACTCACCCTTGGCGAGGTTCTCGAGCACACGCGATTCGGCCGGCGTCAGGTTCATCGCCCGTGCGAACACGATCAGAGTGATCGGTTCGCAGGTGGCCCGCTTGCCGGTGGTGAGCAGGATCAACGGTTCACCCTGCCCATCGAGCTCGTCGAGCACCGTGGCGGCCACCGGTACGATCCCGGCCGCCGTCGGGAAGACTTCGAAGCGACGGCTGCCCGGTGCACCCGCCTGGAGCAGGCGGCGCAACTGGTGGCCGACGCCGGCGGCCGCGTGAAGGAAACCGTCCGACTCGCACAGTGGATCGGCCGCGGCCAGCAAGGACCGCGCTGGCGCGTTGACCGCCTGCAGCCGGCCGCTGACGCTGACGACCATCACGCCGTAGTCGATGCCGTCGAGCACGTGGGCCAGCAGCGAACCGGTGACGAACCCCGGGGTGGCGCGGCGGCGCCGCTCGATGCGCAAGGGGACATCCGGGGTCTGCATGATCGCCGTCCGACAGGTTGCTGACATGGCACTGATCGTAGCCAGCCGGCCTACCGTGAATCGGTGAATCTCGACGCGGGATTTGTGCGAAATTACCCAGATCGGGAGCCCCCCGTCCGGGGCCCGCGCGAGTCGTGTCTGATACCCTGGGTCGATCATCACCACCGAATGCCACCCAATGCCCGCCAGTTCACTCGCCGCCTCCCGCCTCGTCAGCGAGACGGTCCAGATCGCCACCTCGACGCCGATCGTGATGGCACTGCGGCTGACCCAGATGGGCCTCGCGGGCAACAATCCGTCGGCAAGTGATCGGCGCGAGTTCCACCTGATGAGCACGGAGAAGCTGGCCGCGTTCCAGGAATCCTGGCTCGCGATGGCGACGAAGGCCTTCGAGGTCAACCAGCAGTTCGCCAACGCCTGGATGCGATCGATGATGACGCCGTGGTGGCTGCCGCGGCCGGAAATCGCCTCGTTCGCGAAAGATTGGACCGAGGCCTCGATGGCGGTGCTCGGCCATGGCGCGGCGCCGGTGCGCCGGCGCGCGGTCGCCAATGTGCGCCGGCTGATGGCGGCCGGACTGAGGTAGTCGGGACCGGCCGCCGCCTCAGGCGAACCCGATCTCCACCCGTTTGTTGCGCTTGCCTTCGCTGCGGATCCGCAGCACCTTGACTGCGCCGATCTCGCCGATGTTCTTCACGTGGGTGCCCCCGCACGGCTGCAGGTCGATGCCTGGGATCTTCAGCAGTCGCACCCGGCCGCTGCCACGCGGCGGCTGGACACTCATCGTCTTGACCAGTTCGGGCTGAGCGTCGAGTTCCTCGTCGCTGATCCAGACCGTTTCGGTATCGACCGCCCGCGCGATCAGCGCGTTGACACCCGCCTCGATCTTCTGCGCATCGAGCAGAGTGATGTCGATGTCGAAGTCGAGCCGGCCCTTGTCCGGCGCGATGTTGCCGCCGGTGACCGGCGCGACGACGACACACGACAACACGTGCAGGCAGGTGTGGATGCGCATCATCGCGTAGCGCCGCGCCCAGTCCAGCCGCAGCGCCACCGACTCACCGACCGCCGGCATCGAGGTGCCGGCCGGCACCTGGTGCAGCACACGGTCGGGCCCCTCGCCCTTGACCGTGTCGATGATCGGCAACGACGACCCGTCGGCGCGGACCAGCACCCCGGTGTCGCCGGGCTGGCCACCCCCGCGCGGATAGAAGACCGTGCAGTCGGCCTCGAATCCCGCCTCCCCGATCGCGGTGACCGTGGCCGGCGTCTCGCGCCGGTAGGCGTCGTCGCGGAACAGCAGCCGGGTACTCATCGCGCCGACCGATAGCGCCGGGCTATGACATAGATACTATCAATCAATTGGCTATATGCAATAGCAAAATCGATAATGCGTGCTGTCACGTCACTCAACCCCTCGCTCAGGAGCATTCGTCCATGTCGCTGATCAACACCACGGTCAAACCGTTCAAGGCCACCGCGTACCACGCCCACAAGTTCGTGGAGGTTACCGAGCAGAGCTTGAAAGGCAAGTGGTCCGTGTTCGTGTTCTACCCGGCCGATTTCACGTTCGTATGCCCGACCGAACTCGAGGACCTGGCCGAGCGTTACGCCGAATTCCGCAAGATGGGTGTCGAGATCTACGGCATCTCCACCGACACCCATTTCGCCCACAAGGCCTGGCACGACACGTCGGATGCGATCCGCAAGGTCGAGTATCCGCTGATCGGCGACCCGACCGGCCAGCTCACCCGCAACTTCGAAGTGATGATCGAAGAAGAGGGCCTGGCGCTGCGCGGCACGTTCGTGATCGATCCCGAAGGCCGGATCAAGTTGTGCGAGATCCATGACAACGGCATCGGCCGGGACGCCGGTGAACTGATGCGCAAGGTCAAGGCCGCCCAATACGTGGCCGCCCATCCGGGCGAGGTCTGCCCGGCCAAGTGGAACGACGGCGCCAAGACCCTGAAGCCCTCGCTCGACCTGGTCGGCAAGATCTGACGCCGCCCCGGCCAACCGTCCCTGGAGCCCGATGATGCTGGACATGGAACTGAAGGCGCAGTTGCGCGCCTACCTCGAGCGGCTGACGCAATCGATCGAACTGGTCGCCTCGGTGGACGACACCGACGCGTCGCGCGAGATGATGGCGCTGCTGGCCGACGTGGCCGCGCAGTCCGACCGGATCTCGCTGCGCGAGCAGCGGGCCGACGGCGAACGCGTGCCTTCGTTCCTGATCCGGCGCACCGGCACGTCGATCGGCGTACGCTTCGCCGGCCTGCCGATGGGCCACGAGTTCACCTCGCTGGTGCTGGCGCTGCTGCATGTCGGTGGTCACCCGTCGAAGACGGCGGCCGAGACGATCGAACGCATCGGCGGTCTGGACGGTGACTACCGGTTCGAGACCTTCATCTCGCTGTCATGCCAGAACTGCCCGGACGTCGTGCAGGCGCTGAACCTGATGTCGGTGATCAACCCGCGCATCTCCCACGTGACGATCGACGGCGCGCTGTTCCAGGACGAGGTGACCTCGCGCGGCATCATGGCGGTGCCGACCGTGTTCCTGAACGGACAGGTCTTCGGCCAGGGACGGATGGGACTGGAAGAGATCCTCGCGAAACTCGACACCGGCGCGGCCGAACGCGACGCGAAGCGTCTGAACGCGAAGGCACCGTACGACGTGCTGATCGTCGGCGGCGGGCCGGCGGGCGCCGCCGCCGCGATCTACGCGGCGCGCAAGGGCATCCGCACCGGCATCGTCGCCGAGCGCTTCGGCGGCCAGGTGCTGGACACGATGGCCATCGAGAACTTCATCTCGGTGACCGAGACCGACGGGCCGAAGTTCGCCGCGGCGCTCGAGTCCCACGTCCGGCACTACGACGTCGACCTGATGAACGCACAACGTGTGGTGGCGCTGTCACCGGCGAGTGCCCCCGGCGGCCTGGCCGAGGTGACCCTGGCCAGCGGCGCGACGCTTCGAAGCCGCTCGCTGATCCTGGCACCGGGCGCGCGCTGGCGGCAGATCGGCGTGCCGGGCGAGGACGAGTATCGCAACCGTGGTGTCGCCTACTGCCCGCATTGCGACGGCCCGCTGTTCAAGGGCAAACGGGTTGCGGTGATCGGTGGCGGCAACTCGGGTGTCGAGGCCGCGATCGACCTGGCCGGCCTCGTCGAACACGTGACGCTGCTGGAGTTCGCCGCTTCGCTGCGGGCCGACGCGGTGCTGGTGCGCAAGCTCCAGTCGCTGCCGAACGTGACCGTGCACACCAGCGCGCAGACCACCGGGATCAGCGGCGACGGCGCGAAGGTCGACGGCCTGGTCTACACCGACCGCTCGAGCGGACAATCCCATCGTATCGACCTGGCCGGTGTGTTCGTCCAGATCGGCCTGGTGCCGAACACCGAGTGGCTGAAGGGCGTGATCGACCTGACGCGTCACGGCGAGATCATCGTCGACGATCATGGCCGGACCAGTGCGCCGGGTGTATTCGCCGCCGGTGACGCAACCACGGTCCCGTTCAAGCAGATCGTCATCGCCGCCGGCGACGGTGCCCGCGCCGCGCTCGGCGCGTTCGATCACCTGATCCGCACACCGGTCGAGGCGCTGCGCGAAGCGGCGTGACCGCCGGGACCGGCCGCGCCGCTGTCCGGCCGGCCGTGTCTACCCCGGCCGCGCCGCCTTCCGGCCGGCCTTGCCTACCCTTGGCGTCCGTCGTGCCCGCGTGGCGCGCCGCCCAGGTTCTTCGCTTCGGTGCGCACGAGATCCATGAACGCCCGAGCGGCCGGTGACACCTGCTTGCCGACCGGATAGGCGAACTGCCAGCGGCGCATCACCGGCAACCCCTGCACGTCCAGTTCGACCAGGCCCCGGCGGCCGGGTTCGAGCCCGAACGTGTGTCGCGACAGGATCGCGACCCCGAGGCCGGCCAGGATCGCCTGCTCGATCGACTCGTCACTCGACAGTTCCATGCGCACGTCCGGTTCGATGCGGTGCCGGTCGATGATCTCGAACGCGACCCAGCGCGTTCCCGATCCGGGTTCACGCATCAGGAACGGTTCGGCGGCGAGTTCGGCGAAGGGGATCGCGCGTCGGCCGGCCAGCCGATGGTCCGGCCGGGCGAACACGACCATCGGATTGTCGAGGATCGGCTGGCAGACGACCTCGTGTCCCTCGGGCGGGTTGGCGAAGATGTACAGGTCGTCCTCGTTGGCCGCCAGGCGGTCGATCAGCCCCTGCCGGTTGTGGATCTGCACCGAGACGTCGATCCGCGGGTGCCGGGCGACGAACGCCGCCAGCAGACGGGGCACGAAATATTTCGCGGTGGAACCGACGGCCAGCCGCAGCCTGCCCTGGTCGAGGTTGCGCAGGCCGGACAACGCGTCCTCGATCCGGCCGATCGAGTCGAACAGCTGCAGGCAACCCTGGTGCAACGTCTCGCCGGCCGGGGTCAGGTGCACCCGCTTGCCGATCTGTTCGAACAGCGTCAGCCCGAGCGTATCGGACAACTTGCGGATCTGCGTCGACACCGTCGGCTGCGCCATGTGCAGCGCCTCGGCCGTCCGCGTGAAGCTGCCGAGCCGGGCGGCGGTCTCGAACACGACCAGTTGCGGCAACATGCCGTGGCGCAGGTAACGCCGGATCGCGGAATGGGGCATTGCAGACCTCACCAATGAAGGCAAAGGTCTGGCTCGCCGTCCGGCCGTCCATCGGCCGGGCAACCCGCGGAACCGGGGCGCCGAAGCGCCCGAACTGACGACTCCGCGGCAGGCCGGGGCGGCCCGGAGCTACTCCCGCTTTGCTGAAAGGCCAGTGTAGGAACGCGGGCAAAGACACAGCAAATCCGGGGGAATCATCACGTTGCGCGAAGATACCGATCCGATCGCCCGATCCGATCAATGAACGCGATGCATTCGATCGGGAAACTCGACTTTCCGTCACCCGACGCCCTGTCCAGAATCGCCCCATCGGTGCGGAGGCGTGATGGATATCTTTTCGACGCAGTTCCTGTCCGCGCTGGCCGCGATCGTCGTGATCGACCTGGTGCTGGCCGGCGACAACGCGATCGTCATCGCCCTGGCCGCCCGCAGCCTGCCGGCACACCTGCAGAAGCGGGCGATCCTCTGGGGCACCGGCGGTGCAATCGTCGTGCGCAGCCTGATGACGATGGCGGTGGTCTGGCTGCTGAAGATCCCGGGGCTGCTGCTGGCCGGTGGTGTGCTGCTGCTGTGGATCGCCTACGGCCTGCTGGCGCCACCGGCGTCCGACGACCATTCACACGGCCCGGTCGCGACCACGTTCTGGGGCGCGATGAAAACGATCGTCATCGCCGATGCGGTGATGGGCCTGGACAACGTGCTCGCGGTCGCGGGTGCCGCCCACGGCAGCTACCTGCTGGTCGTGCTGGGGTTGCTGATCAGTGTGCCGATCGTGATCTGGGGTTCGACGATCGTGCTGCGCTGGGTCGAGCGCTACCCGGTGATCGTCTACGTCGGCGCCGCGGTGCTCGCGTGGACGGCAGCCAAGATGATCACCCACGAACCGCTGACCGCCGGGTTCTTCGAACAGCAACCGGTGCTGACGCCGATGGTCTACCTGGTCGCGATGGCCTGTGTGCTGATTCCCGGATTCGTGCGCAACCACGGCCACCTCGATTCCCGGATCACCGCCCGCCTGGCCGAGTTGAAGGAGCAGGCCGCCGGCTCACCCCGTTTTTCCCTCACCTCTGCCGCTGGAGTCGTCATGCACCGCATCCTGTTGCCCGTCGACGGGTCGACCAATTCCCAGTCCGCCGTGCGCCACGTCGTCACGCGTTTCATGGAGGACTCGTCGATGGAAGTGCACCTGCTGAATGTGCAGCCGCCACTGTCGCGACACGTCGCCCGCGTGATCCGCCGCGGCGACCGCGAGGCGTGGCACCACGAGGAAGCCGACAAGGCGATGCAGCCGGCCCGTGAACTGCTCGAGCGCCACGGTGTGCCCCACGCGACCCACTCCAAGGTCGGCGACAAGGCGACGGTGATCGTCGACGAGGCCCGCCGCCTGCGCTGCGACCAGATCGTGATGGGCACCGCGCGCCGCAACTCGCTGACACGGATGCTTCAGGACTCGACGACCGCGCGGGTGCTCGAACACACCCAGGTGCCGGTCGAGGTGATCTCCGGCGACGGAGTCTCGGGCCTGGAGCGCTGGGGCATTCCGGCCAGTGTCGGGGCGCTGGTTGCGTTCCTGGTGGCGGTGAGCGACTGAGCCCTAGGCTGTCAGCACCCCGACCCACGCGCCGGTCATGCAGGTCGCCAGCAGCCCCGACACGATCGAACGTGTGCCGAGCTGGACGATCTCGGTGCGGCGTGACGGCGCGAGGCTCGCCAGGCCGCCGACCATGATGCCGACGCTGCCGAAGTTGGCGAATCCGCACAACGCGTAGGTCAGGATCACGCGGCTGCGCTCGGACAACACACCCGCCGGCAGGTGCGACATCTCGACATAGGCCAGGAACTCGTTGAGGACGGTCTTCGTGCCCAGCAGTGCACCGGCGGCCGGGGCCTCCGACCACGGGATGCCGAGCAGCCACGCCAGCGGTGACAGGATCACGCCGAGGATGCGCTGCAGGCTCACAGGCGCGCCGCCGACCTGCGGCAGCAGCGAACCGAGGATCAGGTTGGCGAGCGCGACCAGAGCGATCAGCACGATCAGCATCGCGGTCACGTTGATCAGCAGCCCGACCGCATCGAAGGTGCCGCGGGCGATCGCATCCATCGTGCCCTCGGCGTCCGAGCCGGCGAGTTGTCCGTCGAACACGCCGCGGTCACGCTGCCGGTGACCGGTGGGCACCATCAGCAGCGCCACCGTGATCGCCGCCGGTGCACTCACCAGCGAGGCGACCAGCAGATGGCCGGCGGCACCCGGCACCACCGGCGACAGGATCAGCGCATACAAGCCGAACACCGTGCCGGCGATCGAGGCCATGCCGGCGGTCATCACGACGAACAGCTCGGCCCGGCTCATCGTCGCCAGGTACGGCTTGACCACCATCGGTGCCTCGACCATGCCGACGAACACGTTGGCCGCCGACGACAGGCCGACGGCACCGCCGATCCGCATCGTGCGCGCCAGCAGCCAGGCGAAGCCGCGCACGATCCACGGCAATACGCGCCAGTAGTAGAGCAGGCTCGACAACGCGCCGATCACCAGCACCAGCGGCAACGCGCGGAACGCGAGCACGAAACTCGACCCCGGCGCGGTCTCGGTGTACGGCAACGCGCCACCACCCAGGAAACCGAACACGAACGAGGTGCCGCTCACGGTGGCCCGGTCGAGCGCCGCGACCGCGTCGTTGACCGCCGCGAACATCACCTGGGTGCCCGGCAGCTTCAGCAGCAGCAGCGCCAGCGCGAGCTGCAACACCAGTCCGGCGCCGATCGTGACCCACGGCACCTCGCGACGCCGCTCCGAGAGCAGCCAGGCGATCGCGACGAACGCGAACACACCGGCCAGACTGTGCAATTGCGCAAGGCTCATCGGTGGCCGCCGCGGTCGCATCGAGAAAGCGCGCAGTGTAGCCGGGCACCGGGCCCCTGTCGCGCGAGCGGTCCGGCGCGACCGCCCGGGGGTCCCGGTCTTGGCGGCACGGTCCGCGGCAGGCGGGCACAATGCGGGCGATGGACTCGACTCGTGCACCCACCGGCTTCGCTCCGGCCCGATCCCACCCCACGCCGGGTGCCGTGCCCGAGCCACCGATCATCTCGGTCGAACGTGTCAGCAAGGTCTACGCCTCCGGTTTCCAGGCGCTCGATGGCATCGACCTGCAGATCCGGCGCGGCGAGATCTTCGCGCTGCTCGGGCCCAACGGTGCCGGCAAGACGACACTGATCGGCCTGATCTGCGGGCTGGTCACACCAACCGCGGGCAGGGTCACCGCCGACGGCCACGACATCGTTCGCGACTACCGGGCCGCGCGCTCGGCGATCGGGCTGGTGCCGCAGGAGCTGGCGACCGACGCGTTCGAGACCGTCTGGGCGACCGTGACCTTCAGCCGCGGCCTGTTCGGCCGCCCGGCCGACCCGACGTTCATCGAGAAGGTGCTGCGCGACCTGTCGTTGTGGGACAAGCGCCAGGCGCGGATCCGCACGTTGTCCGGCGGCATGAAACGACGCGTGATGATCGCCAAGGCGCTCAGCCACGAGCCGCGGATCCTGTTCCTGGACGAACCCACCGCCGGTGTCGACGTCGAACTGCGCCGCGACATGTGGGCGATGGTGCGCGGCCTTCGCGAGCGGGGGGTGACGGTCATCCTGACCACCCACTACATCGAGGAGGCCGAGGAGATGGCCGACCGGATCGGCGTGATCAGCAGCGGCCGGCTGATCCTGGTCGAGGACAAGAAGACGCTGATGGCGCGGCTCGGACGTCGCCGGCTGACGCTGCATCTGCAGCGGCCGCTGGCCGCGCTGCCGCCGGCACTGGGCTCGTTCCCGCTGGCGCTGGTCAACGACGGGGCCGAACTGGTCTACACGTTCGATGCACGCGCCGAGCGGACCGGGATCGCCGACCTGCTGCGCCGGCTCGGTGAACTGGGCATCGACTTCAAGGACCTGCAGACCGAGCAGAGTTCCCTCGAGGAGATCTTCGTGAGCCTGGTGTCCGACGACAGGGAGCACTGAGATGCCCGCCGATGTCGATCGGCTCACCGCCGTGACCGGACGGGAGAGGTCATGAATCTGACGGGTGTGCGCGCGATCTACCGCTTCGAGATGTCGCGCATGTGGCGCACGCTGCTGCAGAGCGTGGCCGCGCCGGTGATCACGACCGCACTCTATTTCATCGTCTTCGGCTCGGCGATCGGATCGCGCATCCCGAGCATCGACGGCGTGGGCTACGGCGCGTTCATCGTCCCGGGCCTGGTGATGCTGTCGCTGCTCACGCAGAGCATCTCGAACGCATCCTTCGGCATCTACATGCCGCGTTTCACCGGCACCGTCTACGAGGTGTTGTCGGCGCCGATCTCGCCGCTGGAGATCGTCCTCGGCTATGTCGGCGCGGCGGCGACCAAGTCGGTGCTGATCGGCCTGCTGATCCTGGGCACCGCGCGCCTGTTCGTCGATTTCTCGATCGCCCATCCGGTCTGGATGTTCGGCTTCCTGGTGCTGACCTCGGTGACGTTCAGCCTGTTCGGCTTCGTGATCGGCATCTGGGCCGAGGGGTTCGAGAAGCTGCAGCTGGTGCCGATCCTGATCATCACGCCGCTGGTGTTCCTCGGCGGCACGTTCTATTCGGTGTCGATGCTGCCGCCGCTGTGGCAGACGGTGTCGCTGTTCAATCCGGTGGTCTACCTGGTCAGCGGTTTCCGCTGGAGCTTCTACGGCGTGGCCGACGTCGGTGTCGGCACGAGCCTGATGATGACCGCGCTGTTCCTGGTCTTGTGCCTGGTGCTGGTGCGCGTGATTTTCCGCACCGGATACCGGCTCAAGACCTGAGGCGCCCCGGTCAGTCCGGCACGTCGAGCACCCCCGGCAGCGTGCCGACGCCGGGGGCGAACGTGATCGAGTCGCCGCGTGCGGGCGTCGGCTGCAGCGCGGGGACGTTCGCCGCGGTCAGCGCCGGTGCGGCGCCGTCGGTGCCGCCGCGCGGCACCGTGCGCACGACCTGCGAGGCGGGCAGCGCGGCGCCACCGCGCAGGTTCTCGTACACCGCGTCGAGTGCGCGGTGGAAATATACGACCAGCGGCACGTAGCGTGTGTCGAAGCCGGCGATCTCGCCGTTGAACGCATCGACATGCTGCGCGTCGCGCACCTCGACATAGGCGAGTCTGCTGTTCAGGTCGACCGCGCGGCTCAGCGCGACGTAGGCCCGTGCACCGTGGTTGGCCGGTGCCAGCGGATCGGCGCGGCCGTGCACGATGATCGCCGGCTTGCCGCGCAGCCTGCCGGTCAGCCGTGTCGCGTCCAGGCCGGAGGTGACCTGTGTGGCCGAGGCATCGCTGGCGGTGACCAACGCGCGCAGACATGACGCGCCGTCCAGGTTGTAGTCCAGTGCCCCGGTGGACGCGCTGGCCGACAGCGCCCCGTCACGGATCGGCGCCCCCGGGTGGCGATCGTTGACGAGATCGATGCTCGCCGAGCCATCCTCGCGTCGCATCGGCGGACGGCCGTTGCCGGTGCCATGGATCGAGCGCAACGCGATCGGTGCCGGCACGACCCGGCCGCTGATCGCATCGGTGTAGGCGAACGACAGGCCACACAACGATTGTTCGACCGGAAACGTGCCCAGTGAGTTGGCCAGCGTGACCGCGGTGCCTGGGGTCTCGCGCCGGTAGTAGGCGGCGGCCAGGATCGAGGTCTCGGTTTCCCAGCCGTAGTCGAGCATCCGGTCGCGCGCCTCGCGCGCCTGGGCGCCGGTGCCGGTCGCCGACAGCAGTCCGCGGGCGGCGAGGCTCGTGCAACGTGCACTCGCGGCGGTGCTGTCGAGTTCCGACAGGCCCGGAGACAGCGGATCGGCCAGTGCCGCACACGGCTGGTACAGATTGGCGAACGTCGCCGTGTCCAGGCGCGATCGACCCGACAACGTGACCGTGCGCCCACCGCGGCGGATCACCACCGGCAGTGTCGCGGGCAACGTGGGCATCGGCGAGGCGCCGACGACACCATCGATCAGCGCGTCGTCGTCGGCCTCGGCGGCCGCCAGCGCCGCGTCGGCGCCTTCGGCATCCGCCGCGGCGATCACCACCGTGTTGGAGGCGATGAACCGCTTCAGCGTGCCGCCGGCATTGGATGGATCGGGATCGCCGTAGCGCAGGTTCAGCGCGTACAGCCCCGCTTCGGCCGCGCGCAGCAGATCACGTCCCCAGTCGGCCTGCGGATTACGCGTCGAATGGGCGTGTTTGATCGCGAACCGGTTCGGTGTCGCGGCGTTGAACGTCGTCCGCCGCGAGGCCTCGATCGGCGCGGTGAACTGCGACGCCTTGGCCACCGACGCCGCGGGGTCCCGTGTCCCATCACGACGGCTCACCGTGTCGGCCTGCAGGTCGTGCACCCCGTTGCCGCCGCCCTTGTCGGTGTGTGCAACCGCGCAGCCGCGCTTCAGCCCCCATTCCCCGGCGGTTGCGATCGATCCGTACACGCCGCGCGAACCGGGCGCCGCGGTGACGACCAGGCACGGGGCCGCGACGCTGAAACTCGATGGGATCTGGACCACGATCGACACGTTCTCCGCGCCGGTGCCGTCATCGGCATAGGCAGCGTACTCGGTGCCGGCGATGCGCCCGTCGGCCGCCGCGCCCGGTCCGAACAACGTGCCGAATCCGCCGCTCTCCTTGACGTCGACCGTCGCCCGATAACTGGTGTAGATCGCCAGGCGGCGCAGTTCGGCCGCGTCGGGTGAGGTCTCGGCGACGATCGCCGCCATCGTCGCCGCCGCGCCGCCGGCCAGGCCGGTGCGTCCGAGGCCGCCGGTCAGCAGATCGTCGCCGACACCGTCGTAGTCGATCCGCTGCGGCTCGGTCAGCCAGGTCGGCCGGCGATTCGACGTGCCGGTGCGTTCCGGCGGATTGAGCAGTTCGTTGATGTCGCCGCCGCCGCAGGCGCCGAGCGCGAGGACGAACAGCAGGCGTGCCAGCCGTGGGCATCGCGACGCAACGTGGCTCATGCGCGAAGTCTACAACCCGGTCAGGCGAGCAGCCCCTCGAATGCCTCGGCGGGCATCGGTGCACCGGCCTGGAAACCCTGGAACGCGTGACAGCCCTCGGCGCGCAGGAATGCGAGCTGTTCGTCGTTCTCGACCCCCTCGGCGACCACGGCGAGGTTCAGGTTGCGCCCGAGGTTGATCACCGCGCGCACGATCGCCGCGGCGCCGCGGTCACGCGGCAGGTCGACGACAAACGAGCGGTCGATCTTCAGTTTGTCGATCGGGAAACGGTTCAGGTAGCTCAGGCTCGAATACCCGGTGCCGAAGTCGTCGACCGCCAGGCCGATGCCCAATTCATGCAGCGCCTCGAGTGTCTCGGCGGAACTGCGCGCGTGGCTCATGATCGCGTTCTCGGTAAGTTCGACCTCGATCAACCCGGCCGGCAACCCGCTCTCGTCGAGTGCCGCGGCGACCGTCTGCACGACGTTGGACTGGCGGAACTGCAGCGGCGAGAAGTTGACCGCGATCCGCGGCGCGGCAAGGCCTTCGTCGCGCCAGTGCCGGATCTGCGTGCAGACCTCGCGCAGCACCCAGTCGCCGAGTTCGATGATCAGGTCGGACTCCTCGGCGATCGGCACGAACGACTCGGGCAGCATCAGGCCGCGGACCGGGTGTTGCCACCGCACCAGCGCCTCGGCGCCGATCAGGCGGGTGTGGACGACGTCGAACTGCGGCTGGTAGAACATCCGCAGTTCTCCCTCGCGCACCGCGCGCCGGAGTTCCGCGGCCAGGGTCAGCTTCTCGCGCACGTTGGTGTTCATCGACGCGGTGAAGAACTGGTAGTTGCGCCGGCCGCTGCCCTTGGCGTGATACATCGCCGCGTCGGCGTGCCGCACGAGTGCGTCGATCGTCTCGCCGTCTTCCGGATACATCGCGATGCCGACGCTCGCGGTCACCCGCAGCTCGTGGCCTTCGATCTGGTACGGTTCGGCGATCCGGTCGACGATCTTGCCCGCGATCCGCGCCACCTCGGCCGAGTGGTGGATGCCGGAGAGCACGACCAGGTACTCGTCGCCGCTGTGCCGGCACAACGTGTCGCTCTCCCGTGTACAGGCACGCAGCCGGTCGGCGACCTGGCTCAGCAGCGCGTCCCCCCCTTGGTGGCCGAGCGAGTCGTTGACACTCTTGAAGTGATCGAGGTCCAGGAACAGCACGGCCACGCGCGAGAGCCGACGCCGGGCCTCGTGGATCGCCTGCTGCAGGCGATCACGCAGCAGCGTGCGGTTCGGCAGGCCGGTCAGCGAATCGAAATGGGCGATGCGCCGCACCCGCTCCTCGGCATCCTTGCGCGCGGTGATGTCCTGGCTCAGGCACAGCAGCCGGCGCGGTGCGCCGCTGCCATCGGATTCGATGTTGCCCTTGGTGTGCAGCCAGCACTCGCTGCCGTCGGGCCGCACGACGCGGAACTCGACATCGAGCCCGGCCTGCCCGGCCAGGCACAGCCGGATCGCCTCGTCGAACAAGACACGGTCGTCCGGATGCACCAGCTCGCGGATGCGGGCACGGTCCAGCAGCGGCAGGTCGGCCTCGAGCCCGAGCATCCGCCGCTGCAACGCCGACACCACGATCCGGTCGGAATCCACCTGCCAGTCGAGTGTGCCGAGCTCGGCGAACTCGAGTGCGAGCTGTTCACGCTCGAAACTGCCGCGCAGCGCCGCCTCGCTGGCCATCGCCTTGGACACGTCGAGGATGCGGATGCCGGATTCACGCACGCCTCGGCCGATCGCGAAGACGATCACTTCGAACCACATCATCTTCGCGTCGACCTCGAGCCGCACCCGGCCTTCGGCGCGCGGGCGACGCGACTCGATCACGTCGAGCAATGCCGCCCGCAGCCTGCGGCGCGCGCCGGCGTCGACCCGCGTCGAGGACGGCGTGTCGGCGGTGTCGGGCTCGGCGATGACGGCCCATGCGTCGACGAGACTGTCGCCGATCGCGCAGGCGATCCGGCCCCCGCCCGGGCGCCGATGCAACGCGAGCCAGGCCGGGTTGGCCTCCAGCACGACGCCGCCGCGCCCGACGATCGCGACCGGATCGTCGAGTGCCTGGTCGAGCAGGCTGAGACCGATCCGTGGGTCGGCCGCTGCCGTCGCGTGTGCGCCTTCGGCCGCGGCCGCGGCGTGTTCACGCGAGGCCAATTCGCGCGCGAGCATCGACGTCAACCGCTGCCGTTCGGCCAGCATCTGGCGGCGGACGGTGGTCGAGCGCGGTGTTCGTGCCGTCTTCTTCGGTCGAGGGGTCGCCATCGGGGGATCGACGTCGCTGCTGCAAACACACGGTCCGGCGCGGACCGGATCAGCCCACGAGGCGGCTCCGATCGACGTCACGACCGGCCAGTATCTGTGCCGTCCCGGCCGATTGCCAATGGGTGATGCATCGACGCATCACTCGGCCCTGCGGGCGACAGGGTCGACGGTGACGTGCCCTACCGGCCCGATCGGGGCCGGATCTCAGCCGCCCGCGATACCGGGGGGACGGTTGCCGCGCTCCTCGCCCGTGGTCATCCGGGCGGCCGCGAACACCGCCAGCGCCGAACTGCCCGCGATCAGCCAGAAGGTCTCGCCGTAGGCGGACAACACGCCACCCGCGCCGCGCGCCTGCAGCCGCCACTCCAGGAAGATGCCGACCGCGCTGACCCCGATCGCGCCGCCCAGTTGCCGGAAGACATTGATCATGCTCGCGCCCTGCGCGATCGAGCCGGCCTGCACGCCGCGCATCGCGCCGAGGTTCAGCGCCGGCAACACACACCCCAGTCCGATGCGCCCGATGACAGTCCATAACACCACCAGCCAGATCGATGTCTGCGGGCTGACCCACACCATCGGCACGAACGACACGGCGATCAGCACCAGGCCCGCGGTCACCAGCTGGTGCGGCGGGCGGCGATCGGCGAGGCGACCGGCGATCGGGATCGTCGCAGCCAGCACCAGGCCGGCCGGCAGCAGCACCGCCCCGGCCTGCGACGGCGGGTACAACAGCGCACTCTGCATGAAGACCGGCACCAGATAGGTCGAGCCGTACAGGCCCATGCCGTAGGTGAACGAGACCAGCGCACCCATCGCGAAGGGTCGGTGCGCGAACAAGGAGAGATCGATCAGTGGTGATGCGGCGGCGCGTTGCCGCCACAGGAAGACCAGCGCGAAGCCGAGCGCCAGCGCGATCAGCAACAGGCCGCTCCTCGGTTCGGGATCGTGCAGTCGGACCAGTCCGTTGAGCAGCGCGACGATCGCGACCCCGGCCAGCACCAGCCCCGGCAGGTCGAGCGGACGTCGATCCTGTCCCGCGACCACACCGCCGGGACCGGTGGTCGGCAGGTAGCGCCGCGCCATCGCGACCGCGATCGCGCAGAACGGCACGATGGCGAAGAAGATCGCGCGCCAGCCCCACCATTCGACCAGCACACCGCCCACGGTCGGCCCGATCGCCGGCGCCAGCACGACACCAAAACCGAACAAGCCCATCGCCCGTCCCTGCTCGCCGGGAGCGAACGCACGCAGGATGATGATCGCCGGTATCGGTTGCAGCACACCGGAGGCGAGGCCCTCGATGACCCGCATCGCCAGCACCAGGTCGAATCGCCCGGCGACACCGGCGACGATCGCGCCGGCCATCAGCAGCACCACCGTCGCCGTGTAGACACGTCGATAGCCGAAACGCGACAGCAGCCAGGGTGTGGTCAGCATCGACAAGGTCATCGCCGCCATGAAACCCGCCGAGAGCCACTGCGCGCGCTCCTGGCCGATCGCGAAATGTGCACTCATCGCCGGCACGGCGACGTTGATGATCGTCGCCGAGATGATCGATGCGATCGTGCCGATCAGCACCGTCCCCAGCACCAGCCATCGATAACGGGGGCCGAAGCGTTTCTGCAACTCCGCCAGCGAGGTCGGCGAAGCCGTCATCGGCGATCGCCCCCGCCGGTCGCCGCGCCGGCGCCATCAGTCGGCGCGGCGATCGCGACAGGCCCGGTGTGCGCTAACAAGAGGCGCGGACCGGACATCCCGGGACTGCCGATTGCGACTCGCGGACACCATGATCACGACACACGCCATTCATCCGGGCCGGCTGCTGCACATCCTGGCCCTGGCCGCGCTCTGCGCGACCGCCGGCGCTGCCTGGGCCGAGCCGGTTGCGTGGCGCTGCTGGGACAACCAGGACACGACACTCGGTTGCCGGCTCGACGCGGCGGCCGTGCCCCCGCTGGCGCAGGCCCCTGTGGACACCGTCGCCGCGCCGCCCGATCCCGCGCAGCGCGCGTTGCCGCCGTTCGTGCGTGTGCTGCGCGAGCGACCGTCCGAGCTGGCGGGTCGGACGATCCGGATCCCGATGCACGGCCCGCTGCTCGACCCGGCGTTCGCGGGTGAACTGGCGCAGTCGGTGATGTGCGGATCGCGGGCCGCCTGCAGCGTGCGATTCGTCAGCCGGCCCGAGGCGATCGTCGCGGTCTCCGACGACGCCCTCGACGACTGACCCGCCGCGCACCATCACTCAGCGCACGGCGCCCGCGGTCAGCTCGTTGCGGAGCGCGCGCAGCACGGTCTTGACCCGGGCCGCGTTCGCCGGCCCGATCCGGATCATGATCTTCTGGCCGGCCGACAGCGATTCGAGCTCCGGGTCGGCGAACTGGTAGAGCACCTTCGGCTGCACCAGCTTCACCGGCCCCTCGATCTCCGGGGCGGCCAGCATGTTGTCGATCGCATCGACGACCTTGTCGTTGAACTCGCCCTTCGGATAACCGAGCGCGCGATACTCCTGCTGCATCAGCGGATAGAAGCGGGCGTAGACGCCGACGACGATCTTCGCATCGACGGTCTCGGCGATCTTCACGAACGGTTCGTAGCGGCGCGCGTTGGCCGGTGCCAGCGTCGTCTCGCCGCCGGCGCGGGCGGTGCCGAAGCGACCGGGCGGCCGCTGCACCAGGGTCATCTGGCTGGGCACGATCTCGCGCGGCAGGTTGTCGACCGTGACCACGAAGCGTCGGACCATGTCCTGCAGGTTGAACACCTTGCCGAGTGCATCGCGCCGCATCTGCCCGGTCAGCGCCTCGGTGATCGGGCCGTCGCTTTTCTCGATCGGGGGCAGCGGCGAGGTGTCGCTGCTCACCGGGGGCGGGTAACGGACATCGGGCACCGCCGGCGGCGGCGGCGGCACCGGCTCGGCGGGCAGCGCCGACTCGGCACTGCTCGGCACTCGCGGCGTCGGCATCGCCTGGCGGCGTTCGTACCAGACGTAGAGCCCGGCGCCGATCGCCAGCAGCAGCAGGAACAGCGGGATCAGCCAGCGCGGCGTACCGCCGGCGCTGCCGGCGCGACCGGGGCCTTGCCGCCCGCCGTATTCACCTCGGATCGGATCTTGCGCCGCCATGGGTCTTCCTTGCCGGATTCGGTCCGGGGTTATCGCAGGACCAGATTATCGCGGTGAATCAGTTCGGGTTCCTCGACGAACCCCAGGATCGACTCGATCTCGGCCGACGGCCTGCGCATGATCCGCCGCGTCTCGGAACTGGAATAGTTGCTCAGCCCGCGGCCAATCTCGCGGCCGTCGGTGTCGCGCACGGCCACCACGTCGCCGCGCTCGAACTCGCCGGACACCGCGGTGACGCCGATCGGCAGCAGGCTGCTGCCACCGGCCAACGCCTTGCTCGCGCCGGCATCGACCAGCACCGCGCCCCGAAGCTGCAGCAGGTCGGCCAGCCACTGCTTGCGGGCGGTGATCCGCGGCGCCGCCGCGATGAACCGCGTGCCGACGGACTCACCCGCGGCGAGCCGGATCAGCACGTCGGGCTGGCGCCCGCCGGCGACCACCGTATGGGTGCCGCTGGAGGCCGCGCGCCGGGCGGCCTGCACCTTGGTGATCATGCCGCCGCGTCCGATCGCACTGCCCGCGCCGCCGGCGATGTGATCGAGCGCCGGGTCACCGGCGCGGACCTGCGTCAGCAACGTCGCCCCCGGCTCCTTGCGCGGATCGGCCGTGTACAGGCCGGCCTGGTCGGTCAGGATCACCAGCGCGTCGGCCTCGATCAGGTTGGCCACCAGCGCACCCAACGTGTCGTTGTCGCCGAACTTGATCTCGTCGGTGACCACGGTGTCGTTCTCGTTGATGATCGGCACGACACCCAGGCGCAGCAGCGTGAGCATCGTCGAGCGTGCGTTCAGGTAGCGTCGGCGATCGGCGAGATCCTCGTGGGTCAGCAGCACCTGCGCGGTCTGCATGTGATGGCCGCGAAAGCAGCTTTCGTAGACCTGGGCCAGACCCATCTGGCCGACCGCGGCGGCGGCCTGCAGGTCGTGCATCTCGTGCGGTCGACGGGTCCAGCCGAGCCGTTTCATCCCCTCGGCGATCGCCCCGGAGGACACCATCACCACTTCCTTGCCCGCGCCGCGCAGCGCGGCGATCTGCCGCGCCCATTCGGCGATCGCGTCCTCGTCCAGCCCGCGACCGTCGTTGGTGACCAGGCTCGATCCGACCTTGACCACCAGCCGGTGGGCCTCGCGGACGACGTCGCGGGGCGAGCCACTGTCCTCGAGTGTCATGCGGACACCTTCGAGTCGGGTCGCCCGGCGTCGGCGGCCACGGGGCCGCCTTCGGGTTCGGTCGCAGCCGGATCACCGGCCCGAGCGGACTCGGTCTGCGCCGCCGCCTGCAACTGCAGCGACTGCAGGAACGCGAACACGTCCAGGGTCAGCGGCTCCAGGCCCTCGCGGGTCAGCCCCGAGACCGCGAACACCGGTGTCGCCTTGGGCACCCGCATGCGGCGCAGGAATTCGCGGATGCGTGTCTCACGTTCGTCGACCGGGATCATGTCGATCTTGTTGAGCACCAGCCAGCGCGGCTTGGCGGCCAGCGCCGGATCGTATTTCTTCAGCTCGGCGACGATCGCCCGGGCCGAACGGACCGGATCGGCCTCGGGATCGAACGGCGCGAGATCGACCAGATGCAGCAGCAGCCGCGTTCGCTGCAGATGGCGCAGGAACTGGTGGCCGAGCCCCGCGCCTTCCGAGGCGCCTTCGATCAGGCCCGGAATGTCGGCGATGACAAAACTCTTCGACGGGCCGACCCGGACCACGCCCAGGTTCGGCTGCAACGTGGTGAACGGATAGTCGGCGATCTTCGGCCGGGCATTGCTGACCGCGCTGATCAGCGTCGACTTGCCCGCGTTGGGCAGGCCGAGCAGACCGACATCGGCCAGTACCTTGAGCTCCATCCGGAGCATGCGCTGCTCACCTTCGCGGCCCGGCGTGCACTGCCGGGGCGCCCGGTTGGTGCTCGACTTGAAATGCAGGTTGCCCAGGCCGCCGTCACCACCGCGGGCGAGGATCACCTGCTGGCCGTCGCCGACCAGATCGGCGACCCGTTCGCCGCTGGTCTCGTCGTAGATCTCGGTGCCCACCGGCACACGCAGCACGATGTCGTCGCCGGCGGCGCCATAACAGTCGCCGCCGCGACCGCGTTCACCGTTGCGCGCCTGGTGACGGCGCGCGTAGCGGTAGTCGATCAGCGTGTTGAGATTGCGATCGGCGACCGCGAACACGCTGCCGCCGCGCCCGCCGTCGCCGCCGTCGGGCCCGCCCTTGGGCACGTACTTCTCGCGCCGGAACGATGCGACGCCGTTGCCGCCGTTGCCGGCGAGCACCTCGATCCGCGCTTCATCGACGAACTTCATGACCGGATATCCGTGTGGGACTGTCTCCGCCTCGCCAGCCGGCGACGCGTCAAACGAAGAGCCCCGCGGGCGGCGGGGCTCTTCGTCTGCTCGAGCTGTCGCACCGCGGGTGCCGGGGTCAGGGTGCCGGCGCTTCCCCGGCCACCGGCTCGATGCTGACCGTGTGCCGGTTCAGCGCGCCCTTGATCGCGAACGACACACGCCCGTCGACCAGCGCATACAGCGTGTGGTCCTTGCCGCGACCGACGTTGACCCCCGGATGGAACCGGGTGCCGCGCTGACGCACGATGATCGAGCCGGCCGAGACGGTCTGCCCGCCGTAGGCCTTGACGCCCAGCATCTTCGGCTGCGAATCGCGCCCGTTGCGCGTCGAGCCGCCACCTTTCTTCTGTGCCATT
>CADEEH010000061.1:0-2052 GCA_902826305.1 uncultured Burkholderiales bacterium | reverse complement strand
CGGCTGCGAATCGCGCCCGTTGCGCGTCGAGCCGCCACCTTTCTTCTGTGCCATTGCAGTGCTCCTTGCCCGCCCGCGCTACTTGCGCTGGCCGGCCACCAGTTCGTCGGTCAGTTGCTTGAACGCATCCCAGTCACCCGCCGCGGCCAGCCGCGCCTGCTCGGGCCAGGTGCCCGGATCGCGACCCGCGTAACGCGGACCGGCCCCGGCCAGCAGTTCCTTGAGCCGGTCGACCGGCGTCTCGGCGAGCTGGGCGAACGTGGTGATGCCCGCGTTGGCGAGGATCTGGTTGATCTTCGGGCCGATGCCCTCGATCTTCTCCAGGTCGTCGCCGGCACCGGTGGCCGCGGCGATCGCCGGGGCCTGCGCGGTGGTCTCGCCGAGCGAGGAGGCGATCCGGCTGATGAACAGATGGGTGAAGTTCTGCCGGTGGCCCTGTGATTTCTTGTAATGCTTGCGCCGGCGCATCTTGAAGATGTGCACCTTCTCGTGACGCCCGTGAGCGAGGACCGTGGCCGACACCGAGGCGCCCGCCACCAGCGGCGCGCCGATCGAGAACTGCTCGCCACTGCCGATCGCCAGAACCTGGTCGATCGTGATCTCCGCCCCGATGTCCGCCGGCATCTGTTCTACCTTGATCTTGTCGCCGGCAGCGACCTTGTACTGCTTGCCGCCGGTTTTTATGACCGCGTACATGGGAAAACCTCTCGGATTGGATCGTCTCTACCGTCGTGCCGCCCGGGTGATCCGGTCCCGGTGCGCCGCCCACCGAGGAAAGTACCCGGCGAGAACTGAAAACCTTAAATGATACAAACACTTGTCGAATCAGTCAAACCCGACCCCCGGCCCCGACGAGCCGGCCGCGCGGACTGGCGCCGGTGCCGGTCCGCTGGAATCCTCTCCGGTCGCCTGCGACAGGGCGCCTGCATATAATCAACCGGAGCGCATGAAACCTGCCGAACTCTTCCCCGTTCTCGCCGACGACCTGTCACAGGTCGACCGCGTGATCCGTGCCCGCCTGTCCTCCGAGGTGGCGCTGGTCAATACGATCGCCGACTACATCATCGGTGCCGGCGGCAAGCGGATGCGCCCGGTGCTGCTTCTGCTGGTGGCTCGTGCGCTCAACTACCAGGGGACCGGCCACCACGTGCTGGCCGCCGTGGTCGAGTTCATCCACACGGCCACGCTGCTGCACGACGACGTGGTCGACGAGTCGGACCTGCGGCGCGGCCGCCGCACCGCCAATGCGGCCTTCGGCAACGCGGCGTCGGTGCTGGTCGGCGACTTCCTGTACTCGCGTGCGTTCCAGATGATGGTCGAGGTCGACGACATGCGGGTGATGCGTGTGCTGGCCGATGCGACCAACCGGATCGCCGAAGGCGAGGTGCTGCAGCTGATCAACTGCAACGATCCCGATGTCGACGAGGACCGTTACCTGCAGGTGATCCAGTTCAAGACCGCCAAGCTGTTCGAGGCCGCGGCCCAGCTCGGCGCGATCCTGTGCAACGCCCCGCAGTCGGTCGAACTGGCCGCCGCCGAATACGGCCGGCGCCTGGGCACCGCGTTCCAGCTGATCGACGACGTGCTCGACTACGAGGGCAAGACCGGCGACATCGGCAAGAACGTCGGCGACGACCTGCGCGAGGGCAAGCCGACCTTGCCGCTGATCCACGTGATGAGCCGCGGCACCGAGGCCGAGCGCCACCTGGTGCGCAGCGCGATCGAGAACGGCCACACCCACGATTTCGACGGCATCATGGCCGCGATCCGGCGCACCGGTGCACTCGACTACACCCGCATCCAGGCACGGCGCGAAGCCGAGGCAGCGCGTGATGCCGTCTCCGGACTGTCGCCTTCCGCGTACCGGGACGCCCTGCTATACTTCGCCGCCTATTCGATAGAGCGCGACCGCTGATCCGCAGCCGGCCCCGACCGGCAGTGTTTCGAGCGGACGAAGGCGACCAAGACGTCTTCGACGGGCGGCAGCGTGCTCTTCCTCGGGGTGTAGCTTAGCCTGGTAGAGCGCTACGTTCGGGACGTAGAGGCCGGAGG
>CADEEH010000060.1 GCA_902826305.1 uncultured Burkholderiales bacterium | reverse complement strand
ATGCCGTCGTCGTTCCTGCCGAACGAGGACCAGGGCTACGTGCTGACCAACATCCAGCTGCCCCCGGGTGCGACGGTCAACCGCACACTCGAGGTGATCAAGAAGGTCGAGCAGTTTTATCTGAACCAGCCCGAGGTCGCGCAGATGGTCGGCGTGATCGGATTCAGCTTCTCGGGCATCGGGCAGAACGCGGCGATCGCGTTCACCACGTTCAAGCCCTGGAACGAACGCGAGGCCACGGCGCAGGCGATCGCCCAGCGGGCGTTCGGCGCGTTCATGGGCATCCGCGATGCGTTCGTCTTCGCGCTCAGTCCGCCGCCGATCCCCGAGCTCGGCACCGCGACCGGCTTCACGTTCCGCCTGCAGGACCGCGGCGGGCTCGGCCATCAGAAACTGACCGAGGCGCGCAACCGCCTGCTCGGCATGGCGGCGCAGAGCCGGCTGATGACCGGCGTGCGCCCGGACGGGCTCGAGGATGCGTCGCAGCTGCGGGTGGAGATCGATCGTTCGAAGGCCGCGGCCCTCGGTGTGGGCTTTGACGCGATCAACGCGGCGCTGTCGACCGCGCTCGGCTCGGCGTACATCAACGACTTCCCGAACTCCGGGCGCATGCAACGCGTGATCGTGCAGGCCGACTCGTCGCAGCGCAGCCAGCCCGAGGATCTGATGAACCTGAACGTGTTGAACCGGCAGGGCGGTTCGGTGCCGTTATCCTCGTTCGCCAGCGTGTCCTGGACCAGCGGCTCGATGCAGCAGGTCCGGTACAACGGTTATCCGGCGATGCGGATCGCCGGCGAGGCCGGCCCCGGCTACTCCACCGGCGAGGCGATGGCCGAGATGGAACGGCTCGCCGGCCAGCTCGGGCCCGGTGTCGCGTTCGAGTGGACCGGCCTGTCGCGCGAGGAGAAGATCTCGGGCCAGCAGGCGCCGATCCTGCTCGCGTTCTCGCTGCTGGCCGCGTTCCTCTGTCTGGCGGCGCTGTACGAGAGCTGGGCGATCCCGGTTGCGGTGCTGCTCGCGGTGCCGCTGGGCGTGATCGGCGCGGTGGTCGCGGCCACCGTCCGCGGCAATCCGAACGATGTCTATCTGACGGTCGGACTGGTCACGCTGATCGGCCTGTCGGCGAAGAACGCGATCCTGATCGTCGAGTTCGCCAAGGATCTGCACGCACAGGGCAAGGACGTCGTCGAAGCCTCGCTGGAGGCGGTGCGGATGCGCTTCCGGCCGATCGTGATGACGTCGATGGCGTTCATCCTCGGCGTGTTGCCGCTGGCGATCGCCACCGGTGCCGGTGCCGCCGGCCAGCGCGCGATCGGCACCGGCGTGATCGGCGGGATGATCACCGCGACGGTCTTCTCGGTGCTGTTCGTGCCCCTGTTCTTCGTCGTCATCCGCCGGATGTTCCGCGGCAGCGAGCGCCAGCGGCGGATGTACACCCACACCCAGGAAGACGAGCCGATCCCGCCCGGACGTGCGCTCGACGCACCGGGATCGCACGGGTGAGCCGGGCCGTGACGCCGCGAAGGCTGCGTGTCGGCGCGACGGCTGGCCGCGTTCTTGCGGCGGGTCTGCTGACGACGCTGCTCGGTGCCTGCTCGCTGAACCCTGCGCGGACCACGCCATCGCTGCCGGTGGCCGAGCGTTTTCCCGGCGCCGGCGAGTCCGACGGACGCCACGCGGGCGACATCGCCTGGCAGGAGTTCTTCGCCGACGCAAGGTTGAAGAAACTGATCGAGACCGGGCTGGCCAACAACCGCGACCTGCGCGTCGCCGCGCTCAACATCGATCGTGCGCGGGCGTTGTACCAGATCCAGCGCGCCGACGAGTTCCCGACGGTCAACGTCAGCGGCCAGCGGACGCGGCAGCGGCTGCCGTCGTCGGCCACGCCGACCGGATTCGGGTTCCTGTCCAGCTACTACCAGCTCGGCATCGGGCTCACCTCGTACGAGCTCGATTTCTTCGGCCGGATCCGCTCGCTGTCGCAGGCCGCGCTCGCCAGCTACCTGGCAACCGACGAGGGCTGGCGCAGTTCGCGGATCAGCCTGGTCGCCTCGATCGCCGAGGCCTACCTGACGCTGACGGCCGACGATGCGCTGCTCGCGCTGACCGAACGCACGCTGGCCAGCCGCGAGGAGTCGCTGCGCCTGTCCAAGTTGCGCTTCGATGCCGGTGTTGCCGCCGAGAGTGACCTGCGTCAGGCACAGACGTTGCTCGAATCGGCGCGCGCGGCGCGCTCGCAGTTCGCACGCCAGCGCGCACAGGATGAAAACGCGCTGAACCTGCTGGTCGGGGAGACGCGGCCGATCGAGCTGCCGGGTGCGCAGGCGTTCGATGCGCAGCGCCTGCTGGCCGACATCCCGGTCGGGCTGCCGTCGGACCTGCTCACCCGCCGGCCGGACATCCGCGCCGCCGAACATCGGCTGATCGGCGCCGATGCCAACATCGGCGCCGCCCGCGCCGCCTTCTTTCCTCGGATCACGCTGACCGCCACGCTCGGCTCGGCGAGCCGCGAACTCGGCGACCTGTTCGGTGCCGGCACCGGCGCGTGGTCGTTCATTCCCGGCTTGTCGCTGCCGATCTTCGACGGCGGCCGCAACCGGGCGGGACGTGATGTCGCCGAGGTCGACCGCAAGATCGCGGTCGCCGACTACGAACGGACGATCCAGACCGCGTTTCGCGAGGTCGCCGACGGACTGGCGGGCCGGGCGACACTCGGTGACCAGATCAAGGCGCTGCAGGCGCAGGCCGACGCCGAGTCGGCCCGCGTGCGGCTTGCCGAGATGCGCTACAAGGGTGGAGTCGCCAGTTTCCTCGACCTGCTCGATGCGCAGCGCTCGTTGTACTCGGTGCAGCAGTCCGTCATCCAGACGCAACTGCTCGAGTTCCAGAATCGGGTCCGGTTGTACAAGGCACTCGGCGGCGGCTGGACGCCGGGCACACCCCCGGCCGCGAGCCGCTGACGCGGCGCTCCGGTCTGTCGACCGGATTGCCGGGGGATTGGTGTCGCCGTCGCGCCGCGACGGCATACTGGTCACGCTGGTTCCCTTGTGGTGTCTTCGGTGATCCATCGATGGAGACGTAGTCCATGCCCAAGCGACAGGTCAAGCCCGAGGGCGACGCGCCCCGCACCTCGGCCCGCACCCCGCGGTCCGCGTCCGGTACCTCACCCGCCTCACGCATCCCCGGGCCCGAGTCCCGCGAGGCTCTCGAGTCCGATCGGGAGGTCGACTCGTCGGCCGACTATCCGATCGATCCGGAGCGCCGCCATCGGATGATCGAGGAAGCGGCGTATTACCGCTTCGTCGAACGGGGCGCGGCGGGAGGTGATCCGGTCGACGACTGGCTGCAGGCCGAGACCCGGATCGACCGCGGCCTCGTCGATCGCGGCAGCGCGGACACATCGCCGTCGCGCGCATCGAGTCCGCGGCGTCGTCCCAGCTGATCCCGGGGTCGGTCGAGGACAGGGGCGGCCGGGCCGTCCCTGCATCGCGGGATTGCGGCCGTGCCACCCGGCGTTCTACAGTGCGCGCCATCGGTGCGATGGCGCCGGGGAGAGCGGCCGATGACACGGGAACAGGCGAGCGCACCGGGACGTGAAGAAGCCGCGGCGGCGGGGGCCGAAGAACACGACCTGACGCTGAACGAGGCGCTCGAGCTCGCCGTGGGCCTGATGCGCCAGCAGCGTCATGCCGAGTCCAGGCGCCTGTTCGAGACGATCCTGGCCGCACTGCCCGAGCAGCCCGATGCGCTGCAATTCTTCGGTGTGCTGCATCACTGCGAGGGTGACAGCGAACGGGGACTGGCGCTGATCCGGCGCGCCGCCGAGCTGATGCCGGGCTCGGGCGGGATCTGGAACAACCTGGGCAACGTGCTGCTCGAACTCAAGCGTTACGACGAGGCGCAGGAGGCGTATCGGCGCAGTGTCGAGGCCGATCCGGATGCGGCCGGTGTGTACAACAACCTCGGCGCGCTGCTGCGACGGGGCGGGCACCTGGAGCCGGCCGAGCGCGCCTGCCGGCGGGCGGTCGAGCTGCAGCCCGATCTCGCATCGGCCTGGTACAACCTGTCGCGCACGCTGATCGAGTCCGGCCGCATCCACGACGGGCTGGTGGCCAACAGCAAGGCGATCGCCTTGTGGCCGCGGCAACTGCAGGCACGCGACCAGGTGATCCACGCGCTGTTGACGCTCGGTGAATTCGACGAGGCGGCGCGGCTTTACCGCGACTGGCTCGACGAGGATCCGGACAACCCGGTGGTGCGCCACCAGCTCGCCGCGTGTGCCGGCGGGCCGGCACCGCCTCGGGCGTCCGATGCCTGCGTCGAGAAGCTCTTCGACGAGTTCGCCGGCAGTTTCGACGCGAAACTCGAGCATCTCGGCTATCGGGCCCCGGAACTGGTCGACGAGGCGGTGCGCGCCGCGCGGCCTGCCGATGACCGGTCGGTGGCCGCCGATCTCGGCTGCGGCACCGGGCTGGTCGGCGTGCTGCTGCGGCCGCGGTCGGCACGACTCGTCGGCTGCGACCTGTCCGGCGGCATGCTCTCACGCGCGGACCAGCGCGGCGTCTACGACGAACTGCACAAGGCGGAACTGGTGGAGTTCCTCGATCGTCGGCCCGGCACGTTCGATGTCGTCGTATCGGCCGACACCTTGTGTTATTTCGGCGACCTCGCCGGGGTCTCGGCATCGGCCCATGCCGCCCTGCGCGACGGTGGTACGCTCGTGTTCACCGTCGAGGCCTCGCCCGGCGAGCAACCACCGCATCGGCTGCAACCCAATGGTCGTTATGCCCACACACGATCACATGTCGAAACCTCGCTGCGCGGCGCCGGCTTCGGTTCGATCACGATCGACGCTGCGGTGCTGCGGCGGGAACTGGGCGAGGACGTCCAGGGCTGGGTGGTCACCGCGCATCGCTGACCGGCGGTCCGGGGTCGCGCGGCGCCGCGTGCGGAGGGTGGCATGACCCACGTCATATTCGGCACCGGGCCGCTCGGACTGTCGGTGATGCGCGCGCTGCTTCTGCGTGGCGAATCCGTGCGGATGGTCAATACCAGCGGCCGGGCCGCGGTGCCCGATACGGTCGACGTGGTCCGCGCCGACGCCTATTCCGTCGACGACGCCACCGCCGCCTGCGCCGGTGCCCGGGTGGTGTACCAGTGTGCGATGCCGCCCTACACCGAATGGGTCGCGCGTTTTCCGCCGCTGCAGGCCACCATCCTCGCGGCGGCCGAGCGACGACAGGCCACGCTGGCGATCGGCGACAACCTGTACCTGTACGGGCCGGTTTCCGGTCCGATCCACGACGCGTTGCCGGCGGCGGCCACCACCCGCAAGGGACGCCTGCGCGCGGAGATGTCGCAGGCGGCGCTGGCCGCCCATGCCGCGGGCAGGCTGCCGGTGGTGATCGCTCGCGGTTCGGATTTCTTCGGTCCGGGTGTGCTCAACGCGGCGATTGGCGAGCGGGCGATCGTCCCGGCGCTGGCCGGCCGATCCGCGCAGGTGCTCGGCCGGGTCGACATCGCCCACACGTTCACCTTCATCGACGACTTCGGCGAAGCGCTGGTGCGGCTGGCCGCGGAACCGTCGTCACACGGCCAGGCGTGGCACGTGCCCAACGACCGGCCGACGATCACGCAGCGCGAACTGCTCGAACAGGTGTTCGCCGCCGCCGGCCATCCGGCGAAGATCGCCAACCTGCGGTTGTGGGCGATGAAGTTCGTCGCGCCGTTCTCGCCGCTGCTGCGCGAGTCGCTGGAGATGATGTACGCGTTCGAGTCGCCGTATGTCGTCGACAGCACCCGCTACGAACGTGCGTTCGGCCATCGCGCGACACCGATCGCCGACGCGGTCCGGGCTACGGTGGCGTGGTACCGGAGTCGGGCGACTGCAGCACCTCGGGCGTGATCTCGACCGGGTCACCCCCGCCGGCGATCCACGCGGCGCCGTCCTGGATCGAGAAATGCAATTGCATCGTCCGTTGCGCGAGCGTCGCGAGCCGCATCGACTGCCCCGACGGCACGGCGATCACGGCGAGGTTTCGCGCCCGGGCGACCTGCGGCTGCACGCTGCGCCACCAGACGGCGGTCGATGACGCATACGGGAACACCGTCACCCGGCGGGCCTTGCCACACGCCTTCAGCAGCACCCGGGCATCGGGCTGGCCGACCTCGATCCAGTGTTCGATCGCCCCGGTGAGGTCGCGGGTCGACACGTCCGGCTCGTCGGGATCGCTCAGGCCGCGACCGAACACCGTGCCCGGCGCCGCGCACAGCGCGAACGCCAGCAGGCGCATCATCATCCGCTCGTCGTTCTCGCTCGGGTGCCGGGCGATCGTCAGCGTGTGATCGGCGTAGTACTCCCGGTCCATGTCGGCGATCGACAGGGCGGCCTTGAAGATCGTCGACTTCAGCGCCATCGTTGGCAACGGTCCAGCATGCCGGTCGGGGAAGCGGCGATAATAGCGCGATGCGAATCTTGAACCCCGTCGAGTGTCGTGTGCTGGCCGTGCTGGTCGAGAAGGAGCGCACGGTGCCGGACACCTATCCGCTGTCGCTGAACGCGCTGGTGTCCGGCTGCAACCAGAAGACGAGCCGCGATCCGGTGATGAACCTGCGCGAGGCCGAGGTCCAGGAGGCGCTCGACTCGTTGCGGTCGTTGTCGCTGGTGATCGAGTCCTCGGGCGCGAAGGTGATGCGCTACGGGCACAACGCCGAACGCGGACTCGGCCTGCCGGCGCTGTCGGTGGTGCTGCTCGCATCGCTGATGCTGCGCGGCGGGCAGACCGCCGCCGAACTTCGGATCAACACCGAACGGATGCACCGTTTCGCCGACACCAGCAGCGTCGAAGGTTTCCTCGACGAGATGGCGGCCCGGGCCGAGGCCGCCGGTGGTCCCGTGGTGCGGCTGCTCGCGCGCCGTTCCGGCGAGCGCGAAGCGCGCTGGGTGCACCTGGTGGGCGGGGTGCCGGCCGAGCCGTCGATCACGGCGCCGTCGCCGTCGACCGTCGATCCGCCGGCGGACGAACTGGCCGATCTTCGCAGGCGTATCGCGACGCTCGAAGACCGCCTCGCGCGGGTCGAACAGGCCCTCGAGGAAGTGCGCGGCGCCGGCCGCTGACCGACGCGGCGGCTCAGCGCATCACCACACCCCAGGGGAACTCCTCGACCGGCACGTCGGCGATCTTCTTCGCCTCGCGGGTGTCGACCACCGAGACGCTGTTCGAACGACCGTTGGCCACGTACAGCTTGCCGCCGTCCGGCGACAGCGCCATGTTCCACGGTCGCTTGCCGACCTCGACGGTCGCGCGGATCGCCAGGGACTCGACGTCGATGAACGACACCGTGCCGTCCTTGCCGTTGCTGACGTAGACGGTCTTGCCGTCCTTGCTCATCGTGACGCCATTGGCGCGTCCACCGGCTTTGCCGGTCGCGGCCACCTTGTGGCTCGCGACGTCGATCTTGACGACCGTGTCGGCCAGTTCGCAGGCGACGAACGCGAAGCGGCCATCCGGCGTGAAGGCCGTGCCGCGCGGTCGCTTGCCGACCTCGACCTGCGCCACCTGCTGGCGCCGCGCCACGTCGATCACATCGACCTTGTCGTCCTCCTCGGCGCCGACGTAGACGAACTTGCCGTCCGGGCTGAACACCGGGTGTTCCGGATTGTCCCCACGGGTGCGGACCTGGAAGGCGATCTCGCGTTTCGCGGTGTCGACGAAGACGATCGAGTTCTTCCGTTCGACCGCCACCGCGACCAGCGAGCCGTCCGGCGACACGTAGGCTCCTTCCGGTGATTCGCCGATCGACACGCTGCCGGCCACCTGGCGCGTGGCGGTGTCGACGATCAGCAGCGCACCGCGTTCCGCGTCGCTGACATACAGCGTCTTGCCGTCGGCCGACAACGCGATGCCGCGGGGCACGCCGCCGACGGCGATGCGGCCGATCGCCTTCTCGGACGACGAGTCCAGGATGCCGATCGAGCCGGATTTCTCGTTGGCGACGTACGCGGTCTGCGCCGACGCCCAGTTCGAGGTGACGGCGAGAACGAGGGCCGTCAGCGCGGGAAGGCCTCGCTGTCGAGCGAGGGTGCCGAATGCGGGGTGTCGCGCCATCCGATGTCTCCTTGTCTTGTCAGTGATTCCGATGGCCGTCGTCGCGGCGATGCCGAACACCGCGCCGACCATCGCGGTCGTGCAACCGATCCGTATCGTCGTCCGTGCCACGGTCCGTGGTCGACGACACCTGACGGCTGCCCACGGCCCGAAGTATACGGACGCGCCCGGCACGGTCCGTCAAGCCCGCATCACCACACGCTATACTGCGGCGGATCGCTGATGCAACCCGGTTGCGCCTCAGGCGGCGCGCGAAAGACGCGGCCCGGGGACGGCGCGCTGCCCCGGACGGCCATGTCTTCCTCTGCCACGCTGCTGCTGCACATCCTGGCCGCCACCGTCATCGCGGGCATGCTCAGCACGCTTGCGGTGGCCGCGTTGTCGATCGGCTGGCTGGCGCGACTGGTCCGGCAGCTGGTGAGCCTGTCGGCGGGGTTGCTGCTGGCCACCGCGGTGCTGCACCTGATCCCCGAGGCGGTCGAGAGCGTGGCCGATCTGCACGCCCTGAGCTGGACGATGCTTGCCGGGCTGATCGGATTCTTCCTGCTCGAGAAGCTGGCGATCCTGCGCCACGGCCACCATCACGAAGCCGACGGACACGGCCACCATCACGGGCACGATCGTTCGGAGGCGGGCCCGGGCGGACTGCTGATCGTCGTCGGGGACACGATCCACAACTTCGTCGACGGGGTGATGATCGCCGCCGCGTTCATGACCGACATCCGCCTCGGCTGGCTGACGACGGTGGCGATCGCGGCCCACGAGATCCCGCAGGAGATCGGCGACTTCATCGTGCTGCTCAACGCGGGCTGCACGCGGCGACGCGCGGTGCTGTTCAACCTGCTGTCCGGTGCCGCCTCGATCGTGGGCGGCCTTGCCGGCTTCCTGGCGCTGTCGGGCAGCCAGCGGCTGCTCCCGTACGCGATCATCCTGTCGGCAAGCAGCTTCATCTACATCGCACTCGCCGACCTGGTGCCCGACATGCATCGCGACGGCGGGCGCAGCGGTGTCGAGTCCGCGGTGCAGATCGCGTGGATGGCGACGGGGGTGGCGGTGATCGCGCTGCTCACGCGCATGTTGCATACACACTGAGCGACGCACCGGGCGACGCACTGAACGACGCACCCGGCGACCCACGTGGCGACGCACCGTGCCGGCCGGAGTTTTGGCGACCGTAGGACCGGCATCGCGCCGGGCGATCGACACGCCGGGCGGCATTATTTCCGCTCCGCCGCCGACGGGACTTGCAATGGGAAAATTTTCCATTCAAACTCCGAGTCGTGCCGGCAGCCTGCAGCCGGCGCCGGGTCGCTCCCCGACCCGGCGTTGTTCCGGACGAACCGAATCGAGATGAACCGATCGATACTGTTGACCGCGACGGACGCTGCGCTGGTGACCAACGTCCGTGCGACGCTGGAGCGCCGTGGCAATCGCGTCGACTGCGTGGACACCGCGGCGGCCGCGCTGGCGGCCTTCGCGCAGGCCCGGCCGGAGGTGGTGATCACCGACGCCGACACGCCGGATCTGGATCCGATCGCACTGCTCGATGAAATTCTCACCCGCGATCCGCGGGTGCAGGTCGTCTTCCTCGCCGATGCCAGCCGGGAACGGCTCGCCGGGATCGCGATCGAACGTGGCGCACACGACTGGTTGACCAAGCCGCTGGCGCCCGGCCGGCTCACCGGCGTGCTCGAACGTGCCGCCCGCGTCGCCCGTGCCGCCCGTGAACTGGAACACCTGCGGCGAGGCGGGCGGGGCGACCGTGGCCGCGACGATCCGGTCGCGGCATCGGCTGCGATGCGCCAGCTGTGCGACCGGGCACTGCAGATCGCCGCCGATCCGCTTCGGGCCGATCGCGACGTGCCACCGGTTCTGATCACCGGCGAGGCCGGTGTCGGCAAGCGGGCACTCGCGCGGGTCCTGCACCGCGAAGGTCCCCGCCGGTCGCGGCCGTTCATCGAAGTCGATTGTGCCGATCCCCGGGCCGAACACGAACTGTTCGGTGTCGAGGCCGCCGGCGTGTGGGGTGCGCCACGCATCGGACTGATCGAAGCCGCGCGCGGCGGCACCCTGTTGCTGCGACGGGTCGACGACGCATCGCCGGCCTGGCAGGAGCGACTCGTGGAACTGGTCGACCAGGGCAGATACCGTCGACACGGGGCCAGCCGGCCGTGTGACGCGGACGTCCAACTGGTGGCGACCTCGCGCGCCGAGCACGATGACACCCACGGCGGCGCGATGAACCTGCTGCGTGCCGAACTTCGGCATCGGCTCGGTCATTCACTGCTGCACATTCCGCCGCTGCGGGACAGGGTCGACGACATCGGTCCGCTCGCGCAGCGATTCGTCGGATCGGCCGCCGGACGGCGCGCGGCCGCGATCACATCGGCGGCCATCAGTGCGCTGCGCGCGCATTCATGGCCCGGCAACGTGCACGAGCTGCGGCGCGTGGTCGAGCACGGTGCGATCCTCGCCCGCGGCGCGACGATCGAACCCGAACACCTGAGCCTGGCCAGTTTCGAGGCGGCGGGATTCGGCGCCACGGGTGTGATCGACGCATTGCCGATCGAAGGCATGACCCTGGCCGACATCGAGAGGCAGTTGCTGCTCAAGGCCCTGCGTTCGAGCCGCTGGAACGTGTCCAAGGCCGCGCGTGACCTGGGCCTGTCGCGAGACACGATGCGTTACCGGATCGAGAAGTTCCAGCTCAGGATGGCCGACTGACCGGTGGCGGGGTCGCCACCGGCCCCGTTTCGCCCTGAACGGTCCCGCTGACGCGTCCCCATGCTCGGGTGCTGCCCGCGCAGGCCCCGCCCCGCCGAGGTCGGGGCAGTCCATTTCCCCGCGTAGTCGATAATGCGGCTTTTCCTGTTGCCGAAGGGCCGTGATGAGCGCAGGCCAGATGGGTCTGGGACGGATGTACCGCGAGTTGTGGCGGTACGCCGAGGGGGGGCGCTCGACGCTGGTACTCGCCTTCGCGCTGCTGCTCGGGTCGCAAGGCTTCAAGCTGGTGGTGCCGTATTTCTCCGGCAGCGCGATCAATGCGATCCAGAAGGGCGGCACGAACGCGGCCGGTGACGCCGCGAGCTGGCTGGGGCTGGTGTTCGTCGCGACGGTCGCGAGCTGGCTGCTGCACGGGCCCGGCCGCATCCTCGAGCGCAACGTCGCGCTCGCGGTCAGGAGCCGCCTTTCCGCCGCACTGATGGGGCGCCTGTTCGATGCGCCGCTGATCTGGCACGAGGAACACCACTCGGCCGAGACCGGACATCGGGTGCAGCAGAGCACGCGTGCGTTGTACGACTTCGCACAGAGCCAGTTCATCTATCTGCAGAGCGCCGCGAGCCTGATCGGCCCGGTGATCGCGTTGTGGCTGATCTCGCCGCTGGTCGGCGGCGTGGCGGTCAGCGGCTACGCGACGATCGGGCTCATCATCGTCGCCTTCGACCGCGTGATGATGAGACTGGCCACGCGCGAGAACGAGGCCGAACGGCGCTATTGGTCGAGCCTGACCGACACGCTGGCCAACGTGTTGTCGGTGTTCGCGCTGCGGTTGCGCCGAGGCGTCAGCACGCTGATCGAGTCGCGGCTCGGCGCGGTGTTCGAGCCGGTCAAGCGTTCGATCGTCTACAACGAGGCCAAGTGGGCGGTTGTCGACATCCTGAACCAGGCGTTGTGGATCCTGGTGATCGTGTTGTATGCGTGGCAGATGCAGGCCACGGCCGGCAGCAACGGCACGCTGCCGCTGGGCAACGTGTTCATGGTCTACGAATACGCGCTGCAGGCCGGGGGCGTGATCACCGCGATCGCCGCACATTTCCAGTCGTTCGCCCGGCAGCAGACGGATTTCGGCAGCGCGGCCCCGATCTGGCAGGCCCCCGCCTCGAAGGACCCGCCGACACCGGCGCAACCGGGCGCGGACGAACGCTGGCGCACACTCGCGGTCGGACCGATGACCTTCCGACATCCGCGATCACGCGGCGATGTGCCGACGGTGCGCGAGGCCGAACTGACGCTGGTGCGAGGACGGCACTACGCGCTGATCGGGCCGAGCGGCTCGGGCAAGACGACCCTGCTGCGTCTGCTCGCCGGGCTTTACCGCCCGGAAAGCGGCCGCCTGGCGGCCGACGGCCGGGTCGCGGCCGATCCGGCGGCCGTGCAGGCGTTCCTGCGGGCGCAGGCGACGCTGATTCCCCAGGAGCCGGAACTGTTCGCGGCCACCGTGCGCGAGAACCTCGCCCTGGTCGACGGCCAGCCCGACGGTGACGAGGTGATCCGGCCGGCGCTGGCCGCGGCACGTGCCGACGGGTTCGTCGACGCGTTGCCGGCCGGGCTCGACAGCGAGGTCGCCGCGCGCGGTGGCAACTGGTCCGGCGGCCAACGCCAACGCCTGGCGCTGGCGCGCGGGCTGCTCGCGGCACGCGACTCCTCGCTGATCCTGCTCGATGAACCGACGTCGGCGCTCGATCCGGAAACCGAGGCCGCGCTGGTGCGCGAGGTGTTCCGCTTCGCGCCGCAGGCGGCGATCATCGCGTCGATCCACCGGCCCCACCTGCTCGATGCGTTCGACGAGGTGGTGATGGTCGACGCGGGGCGGGTGGTGGACATCGGCCCGGTGGCCGCACTGGCCGAACGATCGGCGGCGTTCCGTGCGTTCCGTCAGGGGTTCGCGCCGACCGCCACCGGCCTGGACGGATCGGCCACCCATTCGCTCCAGGAACCCGGGTAGAGCGCCGAGCCGGGCAGTCCCGCCAGCTCCATGGCCAGCAGGTTGTGGCACGCGGTGACACCCGAGCCGCACTGGTGCACGACCCGTGACGGATCGCGCCCCGCGAGCAGCACGCTGAACTCCGCGCGCAGCACCTCGGCCGGCTTGAAGCGACCGTCCGGACGAAGGTTGGTCGCCAGCGGCCGGTTGATCGCTCCCGGGATGTGGCCGGCGACCGGGTCGAGCGGTTCGGTCTCGCCGCGATACCGTTCGGGGGCACGGGCGTCGACGATCTGCGGCCGATCGGCGCGCGACGGCAGCAGCGCTTCCGCGTCCACGGTCGGGGTCAGCGACGGCCGTCGCGACAGCCCGCCGGCAGCTCCCTTTGCCGGTTCGACCGCAGGTGCGGGGCCTGTGGCCAACGGGTACCCGGCCCGGGTCCACGCGGCGACCCCGCCGTCGAGGACCGCGACCTTCGCATGGCCGAGCCAGCGCGCCAGCCACCACAGCCGGACCGCGAACTGGCCGTTGGTCTCGTCGCAGGCGACCAGCTGGCGCTCGTCGGTCAGGCCGACCGATGCCAGCATCGCCAGCATCCGGTCGGGTGACGGCAGCGGATGGCGGCCGTTGCGTCCGTTCTTCGGCCCGGCCAGATCGGTGTCCTGGTGCAGGAAACGGGCACCCGGAATGTGTCCGGCCTCATAGCCGCGACGGCCGGCATCGGCATCGAACAGGTCGTGACGGCAATCGACGACGACGCAGTCGTCGAGCACCCGCGCGAGTTCGTCGGCCGAGATCAAGGTGTTCCAGTTCATCGACTCTCTCCGGTATCCAGTCTGTTCTGCAATTCGCGCGTATCAGCTCTCGCCGACACCGTCGTGGCGGCGACGCCGCTGGCGACGATCATCAGGATGCCACCGATTTCCAGCGCATCGATCCGTTCATCGAAGGCCAGCCAGCCGAGCAGCGAGGCGAACGCGACCCCCGCGTACTGAAGGCTCGCCGCCAGCAGTGTCCGGCCGTGGCCGAAGGCGCGGGTCATGAACAACTGGCCCGCGGTCGCCAGCACACCGACGCCGGCCAGTCCGATGATGCCGCGTGCATCGAGCGCCGAGAAGCCGCTCGGCAGGCACATCATCATCCCCATCATCAGGTTGGTCGCGCTGAACCAGCTAACGGTGCGCCATTCCGGTTCGCCGGAGCGGCCGAGTTTGCGCACATGCAGGTAGGCCACCGAACCCAGCAACCCACCACACAGGCCGATCACCAAAGCGAGTTCCTGGTCGCGGGCGAGGGTGGGGCGCAGGACCAGCAGCACGCCGGCGAACCCGCAGGCGATCGCCGCATACAGTGCGAAGCCGCCCGGCCCGACCTGCCGGCCGGCGTGCCATGCGAACACACCGAGCAGCATCGCGATGAAGATCGGCGACGTGTAGTTGAGTGTCATCGCCGTGCCGAGCGGCAGTTCGCCCAGCGTGTGGAACCAGCAGGTCATCGCCACCGTGCCGACGACCGAACGGGTGACGTGCAGGCGGGGATGCGGGCTGGCCAGCGGCAGTCCCCGCCACCAGGCCCAGCCGCCGAGCAGCGCGAGTCCGGTCAGGCCGCGGTAGAAGACGATCTCGTAGGCCGAATACTGTCCCGCGAGCGCCTTGACCACGGCCGCCATCAGCGAAAAGGCGGCCGCGGCCGCGAGCATCCAGAGCGCCTGCATCGAGCGCGGTCAATCCGGGAGGCGACGAGCCGGGCGGGCGGTGATCGGCGACGCCGGCCGACCCGCGGCCGGGCATCGGCCGCGACGCATCAGGCGAACGGGTCCAGCGACAGTTGCCGGCGCAGGAACTCGTGGAAATGCAACATGCCGTCTTCCATCGGACTCTGGTACGGCCCGACCTCGTCGACGCCGCGCTCGAACAGTGCGCGCCGGCCGGCGTCCATCCGCAACGCGATCTCGTCGTCCTCGGCGCAGGTCTCCATGTACGCGGCCTGCTCGGCGGCGACGAACTCGCGTTCGAACAGCGCGATCTCCTCCGGATAGTAGAACTCGACGACGTTGGTCGTCCGGCCCGGACCGCGTGGAATCAGCGTCGAGACGACCAGGACGTGCGGGTACCACTCGACCATCACGTTCGGATAGTAGGTCAGCCAGATCGCGCCGTACGGGGGCAGCTTCCCGCCGTTGAATCGCATCACCTGGTCGTGCCAGCGCTGGTAGGTCGGCGTGCCGGGCCGCGCCAGCGCCGCGTTGATGCCGACGGTCTGCACCGAGAACCATTCGCCGAAGGTCCACTGCAGGTCGTCGCAGGAGACGAACTGGCCCAGCCCGGGGTGGAACGGCGCGACATGGTAGTCCTCGAGGTAGACCTCGATGAACGTCTTCCAGTTGTAGTCGCACTCGTGGATCTCGATCCGGTCGAGGACGTGGCCCGAGAAATCGAACTCACCTTCCAGACCCACCGAACCGAGGTCGCGGGCGATGTCGCGGGGGCCCTCGAACAGCAGCCCGCGCCAGTTCTGCAGCGGAGTCGACGACAGCTTCACGCACGGCTGCTCGTCGAAATGCGGAGCGCCGAGCAGCCGGCCACCGAGGTCGTAGGTCCAGCGGTGAAGCGGGCAGACGATGTTGTGTGTGTTGCCGCGCCCGTTGAGCATGATCGCCTGCCGGTGACGGCAGACGTTCGACAGGCACTGGACACCGTCGGCCGCGCGCACGAGCACGCGGCCTTCCTTCTCGGCCGGCAACGCGTAATAGTCCCCGATCTCGGGGACCATCAGTTCATGGCCCAGGTAACCGGGCCCTTTCTTGAACAGCACTTCGAGCTCGCGGCGGTAGAGCGCCTGGTCGAAGTACGAGGACACGGGAAGTTGCGCCCGTGCGGGCGCGAGAAACTCGCGCCGACCCAAGTCCGACATCCTAACCCCTCCAGGGAATAGCGAAGCCGAAGACGAACCCGAGCCTTGCTCAGCACCGGCAGTACCCAGCGCCGGTTCACGTCTTGTTTTTTCGAGTTGGCGAGGATACCCGAAATTCCAATCCCAGTCCCGCCATGCCCGCCGACAGCGCACCGTTCGTGTCCCGGCAACGTGACAGTACAATGCGGGGTTGACGGAGTCGGATTCCTCTTCCGGCCATTGGGCGGATGGCCGGCGGCGGCATGCCGAACGGCGTTCGTTCCTCGGGGGATTCCGCTCGCAAGGATCGGACCCGCAGACCAGGACAATGCAGCGCCGATGGCCAGGAACCCGACGATCCCGAACGACCCCGACCCCGCCACGGACGCCGCGGGAGCGCCGGCGCCCGATTTCGAGTCGGCCCTCGCGGAACTCGAAACGCTCGTCGCGCGCATGGAATCCGGTGACCTGAGCCTCGAGCACTCGCTGGCCGCCTATCGTCGGGGCGCCGAACTGGTGACGTTCTGTCGCCGGGTGCTGGTCGACGTGCAGCAGCAGGTCCGGATCCTCGAGGGTGACCTGCTGAAACCGTTCGATCCGGAAGAATCGTCGCCATGAACGGCACGCTCCTCGAGGCTGCGGATGGCGCCGTGGCGGACGGCGACGCGCCCTTCGAGGCCTGGATGGATTCGCGCTGCGCTCGCGTCGAGCAGGCGTTGCGTGCCTGCCTGCCGGCGGCCACGACCGCCCCCGGGCGCCTGCACGAGGCGATGGCCTACGCCACGCTGGGCGGCGGCAAGCGGGTGCGCCCGCTGCTGGCCTACGGTGCCGGTGAACTGGTCGGGGCCCCGCGGGCCGCGGTCGACGCGGTCGCCTGTGCGGTCGAACTGATCCATGCCTATTCGCTGGTCCACGATGACCTGCCGTGCATGGACGACGACGTGCTGCGCCGGGGCCGCCCGACGGTGCACGTCGCCTACGGCGAGGCGACGGCGATGCTCGTCGGGGATGCGCTGCAGGCGCTGGCCTTCCAGGCACTCGCCGGCGCGGCGCGTTCGATCGACGACCCGGCACGCATCGGCACGATGGTCGAACGTCTGGCGCACGCCGCCGGATCACTCGGCATGGCCGGCGGGCAGGCGATCGACCTGGAGTCGGTCGGCGCGATGCTCACACGGCCCGAACTCGAGAGGATGCACCGGATGAAGACCGGTGCGATGTTGCGGGCATCGGTCATGCTGGGCGTTCTGTGCGGCCCGCCGTCGAGCCCGGCCGGGCTCGAATCGCTGGAGCGGTACGCCGCGTCGATCGGACTCGCCTTCCAGGTGGTCGACGACGTGCTCGATGTCGCTTCGGACACCGCGACCCTGGGCAAGACCGCCGGCAAGGACTCCGAACAGAACAAGCCGACCTATGTTTCGGTGCTAGGCTTGGAGGGTGCACGCCGCCATGCGGCCGAACTGCTGGGCACGGCGCATGCCGCTCTCGAGGGATTCGGCCCGGCCGCACGGCGGCTGCGTGAACTCGCCGATCTCATCGTGGCACGAACAACATGAATTCCTCGTACCCGTTGTTGTCATCGATCCGCGATCCCCGCGATCTGCGGGCGCTGGATCGCAGCCGTCTCGGCCAGCTCGCGACCGAGTTGCGCTCGTTCATCCTCGAGTCGGTCTCGCGCACCGGCGGGCATCTGTCGTCGAATCTCGGCACCGTCGAACTGACGATCGCGCTGCATTATGTCTTCGACACGCCGCACGACCGCCTGATCTGGGACGTCGGTCACCAGTCGTACCCGCACAAGGTGCTGACCGGACGACGGGAGGCGATGGCGACGTTGCGCCAGTTCGGCGGCATCTCGGGGTTTCCGCGCCGGGTCGAGTCGGAGTACGACGCGTTCGGCACCGCACACTCGTCGACGTCGATCTCGGCCGCACTCGGCATGGCGATCGCGTCGCGCAACAAGGGCGAGAACCTCGGGCCGGGGCGCCGGCGCCACGTCGCGGTGATCGGTGATGGCGCGATGAGCGCCGGCATGGCGTTCGAGGCGCTGAACAACGCCGGTGTCAGCGCCGACGCCGATCTGCTGGTGATCCTGAACGACAACGACATGTCGATCTCGCCGGCGGTGGGGGCGCTGAACCGCTACCTGGTCCGGCTGATGACCGGCGGCTTCTACGAACGGGCGCGTGATGTGGGGCGTGCCGTGCTGTCGGTGGTGCCGCCGGCATTGGAGTTCGCGCGCCGCTTCGAGGAACACGCCAAGGGCATGGTCGCGCCGGCGACACTGTTCGAGGAGTTCGGCTTCAACTACGTCGGACCGATCGACGGCCACGACCTCGAATCGCTGCTGCCGACGTTGTACAACCTGCGCGACCGTCGCGGCCCGCAGTTCCTGCACATCATCACCCGCAAGGGCCACGGGTACAAACTCGCCGAGGCCGATCCGGTGCTGTACCACGGACCGGGCAAGTTCGACCCCCGGCAGGGCATCCAGTCCGGCGGTTCAGCGCGGATGACGTTCACCCAGGTGTTCTCGGACTGGGTCTGCGACATGGCCGCGGCCGACGAACGGCTGATCGCGATCACGCCGGCGATGCGGGAAGGGTCGGGCCTGGTCGAATTCGAGCGTCGATTCCCGAAGCGCTACTTCGACGTCGGCATCGCCGAGCAACATGCGGTCACCTTCGGGGCCGGTCTGGCCTGCGAGGGCATGCGTCCGGTCGTCGCCATCTACAGCACGTTCCTGCAGCGTGCCTACGATCAGCTGATCCACGACGTGGCGCTGCAGAACCTGCCCGTGCTGTTCGCGCTCGATCGCGCGGGTCTGGTCGGTGCCGATGGCGCGACCCATGCCGGTGCGTTCGATATCGCCTACCTGCGTTGTGTGCCGAACCTGGTCGTGATGACGCCGTCCGACGAGAACGAGTGCCGGCAGATGCTGACGACCGGTTTCCGGCACGACGGCCCGTCGGCGGTCCGTTATCCGCGCGGCGCCGGCATCGGCGCCGAGGTGGCCAAGGAACTCGTCCCGTTGACGATCGGTGAAGCGCAGTTGCGCCGATCGGGGCAGCGGATCGCGGTGCTCGCCTTCGGCACGTTGCTGGCGCCGGCACTGGCGGCCGGCGAAGCGCTCGATGCGACCGTGGTCAACATGCGATTCGTCAAGCCGCTCGACATCGAGATGCTGCGTCGACTGGCCAGCCATCACGATGCCTTCGTCACGGTCGAGGAACATGCGGTGATGGGCGGCGCCGGGGCCGCGGTCGCGGAGGCACTCGCCGCCGAAGGGCTGGCCAAGCCGCTGCTGATGCTGGGCTTGCCGGACCGGTTCATCGACCATGGCGATCAGGCGCAACTGCTGCGTGAACTGGGCCTGGACGCGGCCGGTATCGAAAGTTCGATTCGCGAACGATTTGGGATGGCGTCCGGTACGGGTTCAGGCCCACGGCTGGTGGCCCATCGCGCATAATCGATGGTTCGACTTCCAGAAGCGACGACAACACCGATGAACATCCGCGAACAGCACGCGGTCCTGCTGGGCGACATGCCCGACGTGCAGGCGAGCGCCGATGCCCGGCGCATCCCGATCCAGCGCGTCGGCATCAAGGGCGTGCGTTATCCGCTGCGCTGGCGCGCGGGCGGTGGTGCCCAGCCGAGCGTGGGGATGTTCAACCTGTACGTCGCGTTGCCCGCCGAGCAGAAGGGCACCCACATGTCGCGTTTCGTCGAGCTGCTCGAGGCCCGCGTCGTGCACGCCCAGGGGCCACTCGACGCCTCGGCGCTGGTGTCCACGTTCCGCGAGATGCTCGGCCGGCTCGATGCGGCACGTGGCCGCCTCGAGGTGTCCTTTCCGCTGTTCGTGCGCAAGACCGCACCGGTGTCCGGCGTCGAGAGCCTGCTCGACTACGAGGTGTCGGTGACGGTCGACGGTGACACCGACCACCCGCAGGTGACCCTGACCGTCGCCGCGCCGGTGACCAGCCTGTGCCCGTGTTCCAAGACGATCTCCGAGTACGGGGCACACAATCAGCGCTCCGTGCTGACGATCACGATCCGGTCGACCGCGCCGGTCGAGCCGGAGGAACTGATCACGATCGCCGAGGACGAGGCGTCCTGCCAGCTGTACGGCCTGCTCAAGCGGGTCGACGAGAAGTTCGTCACCGAACGCGCCTACGACAACCCGAAGTTCGTCGAGGACCTGGCCCGCGATGTCGCCGCCCGCCTCGGTGCGGATCGGCGCGTCGAGTCGTACACGGTCGAGGCCGAGAATTTCGAGTCGATCCACAACCACTCGGCCTACGCCCGGATCGACTCCGCCTGACCGGACGGACGCCGGCGGCGCGCGCCGAGAGGGCGGGCGGCCGGGAGCCTGACCTCGGGACACGGCGAGCGCACGCGCGGATCGTCGCGCAGCAGCGCCGGGGACGCCTAGTCGCGGAAGTTGCTGAACGACAGCGGCACGTCGGTGATCTCCTTCTTGACCAGCTGGATCGCCGCTTGCAGGTCGTCGCGTTTGGCGCCGTTGACCCGCACCGCTTCGCCCTGGATGCTGGCCTGGACCTTGATCTTGGCGTCCTTGACCAGCCTGACGATCTTCTTCGCGTGGTCGGACGAGACGCCGTGGCGCACGGTGATCGCCTGCTTGACCTTGTCGCCGCCGATCTTCTGCACAGTTCCCATCTCCAGGAAGCGCACGTCGACCGACCGCTTGGCCAGCTTTGCCAGCAGCACGTCGCGCACCTGGCCGAGCTTGAAGTCGTCGTCGGCGAACGCGGTCAGTTCACGCTCGGCCTGTTCGATGCGTGCATCCGAACCCTTGAAGTCGAAGCGATTGCTGATTTCCTTGTTGGCTTGATCGAGCGCATTGCGGACTTCGACCAGGTTGGCCTCGGACACGATGTCGAAACTGGGCATCTCGTTCTCCTTCGGGTACTTCGCGTCGAGCCGATGGACGGGTGTGCGCTGCGCCCCGTCGGCATCGCGCCTTTGTCGATCGGGTCCGTCGCGCAGTGTGTATAGTGTCGATCCACACCCCCGGATCCCCTGATGCCGCCCGACCCGTCCGCGGTTCGTCGCTTCGTCTTCACCACGTCATGGGATGACGGCCACCCTCTCGACCTGAGGATCGCCGAGCTGCTGGCGCGGCACGGCTTCGCGGGGACATTCTACATTCCGGTGTCCAATCGCGAGGGCCTCGAAGTGCTCGGTGATTCGGCGCTGCGCACGCTGGCCGCGTCGCACGAGATCGGATCGCACACGGCCACACACCGGTACCTCGCGGGCCTGTCGCAATCGCAGGCCTGGCAGGAGATCGAGTCCGGCAAGCGCCGTATCGAGGACGCGATCGGCCGTTCCACGCCCGGGTTCTGTTATCCCGGCGGCCACTTCTCCGATCGCGACGTGGCACTGGTCCGGGACGCCGGGTTCGTCTACGCGCGCACGGTCGACAACCTGTGCATCGATGCCGGCGACGATCCGTTCCGGATGCCGACCACGATCCAGTTCTACGAGCATTCCCGATCGGTGCTCGCGCGCAACTTCGCTTCGCGCGGCCATTGGCCGGCGCGGGCCGCCGTGCTCGCGACCGCGATCGGTGCGCACGGGCTGATCGCGCGGCTGGTCGCGTTGCTGAAACTCGCGCTGGCCCGCGGCCGTGTGTTCCACCTGTGGGGACACTCGTGGGAGATCGAGGCCTTCGGCGGCTGGAAGAACCTCGACGAGTTCCTGCGCATCGCGGCGGATCTGGTTCCCGCCGCCTGCCGGGTCGACAACCACGGCGTCGCCCGATTCGCCGGCCTGGCGCGATCCTCGCCGGCCAGTGTCGTTGTCCGATGAGGATCCTGATCGTCCACAACGCGTATCGGCTTCGCGGTGGCGAGGATGCCGTTGTCGACTCCGAGGTGGCGCTGCTGCGCCGGCGCGGTCATGAAGTGATCGTGCTTCGCGGCTCCAATGTCGAGATGCCGGCCGCGCCACGGGCCGCGCTGTCGGCGATGTGGTCGCGCCACGCCTACCAGGCTGTCACCGACCTGTGCCGGGACAAGCGACCCCAGGTCGTCCACGTCCACAACACGCTGGCGCGCCTGTCGCCGTCGGTGTACTGGGCCGCTTCGGCCGCCGGTGTTCCGGTCATCCAGACGCTGCACAATTTTCGTCTGATGTGTGTCCAGGCCACGTTCTATCGCGAGGGGGCCATCTGCGAGGACTGCGTCGGCAAGTCGCCGTGGCGCGGCGTGGTGCGCAAGTGTTATCGGGATTCGGTCGCGCAGAGCGGGGTGGTTGCGGGACAGTTGATGCTGCACCGGATGCTCGGTACCTACTCGCGCAAGATCACCCGGTACGTCGCGCTGAACACGTTCTGTCGCGACCGTTTCATCAATGCCGGTTTTCCGGCGAACAAGTTCGTCATCAAGCCCAATTGTTTCGACACCACGTTCGAGCCGCGATACGAGGGCCGCGCGGCCGGCCTGTACGTGGGCCGCTTGTCGCCGGAGAAGGGAATCGGCTGCCTGGTCGACGCGGCCGGCCTTCTCGGCCCGGAGTTCGCCCTCCAGGTGGTCGGCGGCGGGCCGATGGAGTCGCAGGTCCGGCAGGCCTTCGGCCCCCGCTGGCTCGGCGAACTGCCGTTCGAGCAGACCATCGAGCGGCTGCGCGGCGCGTGTTATCTGGTCGTGCCGAGCACCTGCTATGAAAGCGCTCCGCGGGCAGTGGTCGAGGCGTTCGCCTGCGGCGTGCCGGTGATCGCCAGCCGCCTCGGCGCGCTCGCCGACATGGTCACCGACCGGGTCACCGGTCTGCTGGTGGAGCCCGATGATCGCGACGACCTCGCACGCGCGCTCGCCTGGGCCGATTCACATCCTGACGAGATGCTGGCGATGGGACGTCGGGCACGGCAGGTGTACGAGCAATCCTATGCACCCGACGGCAACATCAAGCAGCTCGAATCGATCTATCGTGCCGCGATCCGCGACGTCAATGGTGCCGAGGCCGCCCGGTCCTCCCCCCCGACCGACCGCCTGCGCGATTCGCAGATCTTCCCGGACACACGCGGCTTCTGACCGCCCGACGCGCCGATCCGGACCGCTTTTCCTCGACCCGGCTGTCGAATCCCGCCGCCTCCGTTCGTCTACGCTATGAGGGCTCGCAGGAGCCGATCGTGCTTGACCCGGGGGACGACAGGGGCATCGCCCACGGCGTGCGCCATCGGCCTTCCGGCCTCGAATGCCAACTCATCGGATGCCAACCCAGAAGGAGGGACACATGAGCTATATCGACGGTTTCGTCATCGCGGTGCCGACCGCGAACAGGCAGAAGTTCATCGACCACGCGAACAAGGGCGACAGCGTCTTCATGGAACTCGGCGCGGTCCGTGTCCTGGAGTGCTGGGGCGACGACGTGCCCGATGGCAAACAGACCGATTTCCGCCGTGCGGTGCAGGCGAAGGACGACGAGACCGTCGTGTTCTCCTGGATCGAGTGGCCGGACAAGCCGACCCGCGACGCGGCGATGGGCAAGATGGACTCGCTGATGAAGACCGACGACCGTTTCAGTCCGGAGAAGAATCCGATGCCGTTCGACGCGAAGCGGATGATCTTCGGCGGTTTCGCGCCGGTGGTCACGCTGACTGCGAAGAAGTGAACACGAACCGCGCGCGGGCGCGCACGCGTCAGTGCAGGTGTTTTTCGAGGAACACCGCGCGTCCCAGCCGCGGGTCGAGCTGGTAGGGCATGAAGCCGGCCTTGCGATAGGCGGCGAGTGCACCGGCGTTGCCTTCGAGCACCTCGAGCGTGATCTTGCAGCAGCCGCGCGCGCGGGCCGCGTGTTCGACCTGCGCCAGCAGCGCCGAGCCGATGCCCCGGCGTCGGAAGCGCTCGCCGACGACCAGGTCGTGCACGTTCATCAGCGGCATCGCGCGGAACGTGGACACTCCGTCGAAGCAGTTGACGAGACCGGCCGCGTGGTCGGCCGCATACGCGAGCCATCCGCGGTAGGACGGCGTCGCACGCAACAGGTCGGGCAGGCGCTGCCGGGCCTGCGGCACCAGCGGTGCGCCGTTGCCGGCCGGGCCGCCCGCGTATTCGTCCAGCAGGTTCAGCAGATCATCGACATGCCGCGGGTCGTCGAGATCGACCGCGACGATCACGTTCACTTCGGTTTGCCCCCGCGCTTGCCGGCGGCGATCCGCATGCGCAGCGCATTCAACTTGATGAAGCCGCCGGCGTCGGCCTGGTCGTAGGCGCCCTGGTCATCGTCGAACGTCGCGATCCGCGTGTCGAAAAGCGACAACGGCGACGATCGCGACACGACGATCACATTGCCCTTGTACAGCTTCACCGTCACCTTGCCGGTGACGTCGGCCTGTGTGTGGTCGATCAGCGTCTGCAGTGCGTGCCGTTCCGGCGACCACCAGTAGCCGTTGTAGATCAGGCTGGCGTAGCGCGGCATCAGGTCGTCCTTCAGATGGGCGACCTCGCGGTCCAGCGTCAGCGACTCGATCGCGCGGTGCGCACGCAGCAGGATCGTCCCGCCCGGCGTCTCGTAGCAGCCGCGCGACTTCATGCCGACGTAGCGGTTCTCGACCAGGTCCAGGCGCCCGACGCCGTGTCGCCCGCCGAGACGGTTGAGTTCGGCGAGCAACTCGTGGGCCTTCATCCTGCGGCCGTTGATCGCGACCAGGTCGCCGCGGACGAACTCCAGCTCGACGTCCTCGGCCTTCGAGGGGGCCTTCTCGACCGGCACCGTCATCCGCCACATGCCCTTGTCGGGGGGCGGCTTGGCCGGATCCTCGAGCACGCCGCCTTCATAGGAGATGTGCAGGAGGTTGGCATCCATCGAGAACGGAGCACCTCCCTTGCGTTTCTTGAAGTCGACCGGGATCTTGTGTTTGTCGGCGTACTCGAGCAGCTTGTCGCGTGACAGCAGGTCCCATTCGCGCCAAGGCGCAATGATCCGAACACCCGGCATCAGCGCGTAGGCGCCCAGCTCGAAGCGGACCTGGTCGTTGCCCTTGCCGGTCGCGCCGTGTGAGATCGCGTCGGCCTTCTCCTTGCGGGCGATCTCGACCAGGCGCTTGGCGATCAGCGGCCGGGCGATCGACGTGCCGAGCAGGTACTCGCCTTCGTAGACCGTGTTGGCGCGGAACATCGGGAAGACGAAGTCGCGGACGAACTCCT